>JBEKBK010000689.1:0-3779 GCA_050015435.1 Bryobacteraceae bacterium | reverse complement strand
TCTTCCCGATCCGAGGATCGCCGCGCTGGTTCAAAGCGCGGCGGACGGCACTCAGTTCGAGCATCTTTTCCGCTTGCCCTACTGGCCCTACTGGGGTCCTTTGCTCATGGTCCTGCATGCGCATCGTGCCGACGTGACCCGGCTCGCGCCGAACGCCGCTGCCAAAATTTGTTCGCTCTGGCTGAAGACGATGCCGGCCGAACTGAGCCCGGGCCAGCCGATGCCATGGCGCCAAGAGGCTGCCGAGCTTGCCGTGGCGATTGGCCGCGAAATTCAGGCCCTCAATGCCGAGGGGAATTACTTTTCCAACGGCCACGACAAATCGGCATATGAGGCCGTTCTTTGCGCGGCGCCCGAACTACCGGACGAGGTTGCCGCTCTCTGTCTCGAACTCGCTGAACGGCGCGATGTGAATCCTGACATTCGCCGGCGGGTAGATCAAACGCACGAAAGAAGGCGCGACGAGCGCCAGCAATGGCTGGCAGCGCATCCCGAGCGGCAACGCGCTCCGCCGCCCCCGAGCTGGCCCCTCGGACGACTCCGTGAACCTTGGCCGGACGGACCGCGCGCTCGCGTGGATGGCGACTTTCAGGAAGCGTGCCTCGACACCGGGGCCTTTTCGGCTTTGGTGCAAGCCAAGCCCGAGGCCGCGCTGGAAGTTCTCTTGGCGGTCTGCATCGAGGAGCCGCAACACGAAAGTTATTCCAACCGGTCGATGCGCGAATGCGGCGTCGATCACTGGCGCGGCGGCGATCCACCTTTATTTTGCCGCGGCCCATTCCTCTTGTTCCTACGGCAAGCTCCCGAAGAGGGGCTTTCGTTTATCCTCAGGCTGGTCAATTTCGCCACCCAGCGTTTTGCCGAAGGTGAGTCGCTGACCCTCACCATCGGCAACGAGTCCCGCACTTGGTTCGGCGATTCGCGCGTCTTTCGCTGGCACTACGACTGGCCGCTTTCAAATGGCGCAGTGATCCATTGTTCCCTCATGGCGCTGGAACGATGGCTTTATGAGCAGATTGATCGCGGCGAGAATATCGATCATTGGCTCACCCGCATTCTCAGCGAAAGCGAATCCCTTGCCTTCGCCGGCCCGCTGTTTGACATTGGCAAGCGCATTCCAATCCTGTTCGCTGGTGCCTTGAAGCCGCTGCTTCGTAATTGGGTGCTTCTTGACTGGGATCGCCAAGTGACAACCCTCCGCCATCAAGACGGCGGCGCGATGGGTTACTGGGGCTCGCAGCCGGCCATGATCATCGAACTCGGGCGTCAATGGTACGCCATGCCGCATCGCCGCAACTTGCTGATCTACCTGAATGGCGGCATTGTCGATACGATGATCGGCGATGAAGAACACTGGCCGTTCTTTGCAGAAGTGCGCGACGACTGGACCGGCAAGCTCGACGCGCAAGGGGAGCCCGAGAGTCTCCGCCTGCTGATCGAACGTTTCAATCCCGCGAATTACACATTTGAGGTGCGCGACGGCAAGCGAGTCCCGGTCAGCTTTCAATGGCCGGAAGCCATCGAACGCCGCAACGCCGAGGATTTGCAGCGGATCAACGCAGAAAGCACGGTCATGAACCTGCCGCAGCGATGCCGTGACCGGCTCAACGCCGGGCAGCCTCTCCCACAGGAGCAGATAATCCAGCTCTGGCAATACCTGCAAAGCATAGAAGGTAATCCCCCGCCTCTCGCCGTTGACGGCGAAGCGCTTCTTCATATCGAAGATGTTCTCTGCGGCGGCATTGCGGTGCTGGTTGTGCTGCACAATGACTGGCTCGCCGCCGATCCCGAACGAATGGCGTGGTGCCGCCGGAAGCTTGAGGCCGTGCTTCAGCAGCCGCCGGTTCCGTTTCGTTTCGACGCGGAGACGGCCAGCGGCGACCGCCGGTGGGACAGCTTTGCCGCAGAGACTGGCATCTCGCTGCTCGCAAGGAATCGCAACGATGCGTTAGCCAGGTTGCTGGCCGCGATCGGCGTGGTCGCCTTCCATTACAGCACGACCGCCCGAACTCTGTTCCGGGCGTGCCAATGCCGAGAACAGCTCGGCGACGATTTCGACCGAATGCTGGGCTTGGCGATCAGATGGGCAGGACTGCGCACACCTTATAGTCTCGCAACACGGCCGCAGTTTGATGCGCAACACGAGGTTTGGCACGAGCGGAAAAGAGCATTGGTGCAGGACTTCGTCGATCGGCGATTGCCGGTAGAGTTGCCGGACATCAAGGCGATCAATGCCGCAGCCGCCGCTGAAATCGAGGCCATTCACGCGCAGCAGTTCCCGGAACTAGCGCGGGCGCGCGGCGCGCCGCAGAGGTCGCGTCGCCGCGCGGGGCAGTCGCGCGAGTCCCTCTATCCCGACAGCCTTAGACTGAATTCTCATGTGATCTCAGCGGCCTTCGCCTGGCTCGACCTGCGGTCGGCGCGTCCCGACGAGCGGCGCCAATGGCTTGGCTACATCCGAAACTTCCTTGCTTTTGTGCTCGGCTCGATCCCGCAGATTGAAAATCCACGGCAGCAAGAGATCGACGGCCTGCCGGATCAATTCGACACTTGGGTTTTCGGGCTCGTCGCGGGCGCCGTTCCCTGCTTAACGGCAGCCGAAGACCCCCGGTCGCTGTGGCAGCCCATCCTCGACCTGGGATCACCCGCTCACCAATGGGTTGAGCGGTTCTTCTGGGATTGGTTCACGGACGGATTGCGGGCAGCGCAATCGCCGCAACACTTCGCGCGATTGTGGACCAACATGATCGAGCGTGCGCTGGCGAGCCCGGCCTGGGACCCCAGCGTCAATCGATCCTACGACCTCGACGGCATGGTGTTTGAACTCCTCGGCTTTGATTCCCGCATGAGCAAGCTCGGGCAAAATCCCGCGTTCGGGCCCGCTGTCACGGCAATGGAGAGCGTGTTCGCGATG
Organism: Bryobacteraceae bacterium; assembly: GCA_050015435.1. Lineage (GTDB taxonomy): Bacteria > Acidobacteriota > Terriglobia > Bryobacterales > Bryobacteraceae > Palsa-187. The sequence goes on along the minus strand of JBEKBK010000689.1, from coordinate 865 downwards.
GCAGCGAAACGATGGTTCAGCATGCCGAAGGTCGCAACCGGATTTCTGAATTTTGTCGTTCAACCGGCTGCGGCCGGCCTCCTACTTCCCGGAATCCGGTGGCTTGCGGCAGCCGTGCCGTCGTTCGATTCTTACGACTGGAAATACGGCCTTGAAGAGAATCTCATTGCATTCCTGCACACGTGCTGGGAGCGCGAGTATCGTAAAATTTCAGGTGACTCCTGTCTGCAGGAGGCGTTTCTTTCTCTCTTGGCCTGCGTCGTTTCCCGCGGAGGGCATGCGGCCATCGCGCTTCGCGACCGAGTCGTCAATTCGCCTGCGGTTTAGCTGGAACCAGACCCCCAAAGCCTTTCGGGCGACCTTCACTTGGCGTTGTCTTCACCCTCGCTGTCGATTGTCCAGATCGGGTCACAGGCGGAAGACAACCCATATTATGGGCACGTCGGCGCGCCTCAGATAGCCGACACTCGAGCCACTCAAGATTTCCGCACAAAAACCGGCTTCTTGATCCGAGCGCCGCGACGTCGCGCAATTGACGCTCTTTGCATGCCATCGTTGCAAAACCAGCGTAGCAATGGGATTTGACGCGTCACATCGATTCGTCCTCGGCCACTTGCTCGCCGCGCTGACGTTGCTCTTCCTCGCGGTGAAGCCGTGCTTGGTTTTCGAGATCGATTTGGCGTTGCTGATCGCGCTCTTCCTGACTGAACACGCGCTGTTGCTCGTGACGCAAGGTCTGAACAGCCTCGGATTGGTTCGGATCGGATGGAATGGTGCGCGACGCGCTGTTTTCGACCGTACGCTCGGCCTCGCGCGCGACGCGGGCCTCCTCTTGCGAGCGATAGGGAATCGCTTCGCTGGTGCT
>JBEKBK010000688.1:0-3786 GCA_050015435.1 Bryobacteraceae bacterium | reverse complement strand
TGAGCGATTGCATCACGAAAGACATATCTTCTAACTTTAGACCATGATTGCCGTACATCTCGAAGCCGGACGCGTGGAAGTCATCAAACAGCCTTTGCCTCGCGTTCCCGAAGGCTTTGCGCGCATCCGCTTGCTGGCGGGCGGAATCTGCTCAACCGATCTCGAGCTTCAGCGCGGGTATTACGGATTCCGCGGAACGCCCGGACACGAGTTCGTCGGAGAAGTGACTCAGGCGGATGACGCTGCCTGGGCGGGGGCCCGTGTGGTGGGTGAAATCAACCTCGCCTGCGGCAAGTGTGAATGGTGTTTGCGCGGCCTCGGCCGCCACTGCCCGACTCGTAGCGTCCTCGGAATCGTGAACCATCCCGGCGCCTTTCGTGAGTTTCTGACGTTGCCGATTCGAAATTTGCATCGCGTCCCCAAGACGATCTCCACGGATCAAGCCGTCTTCGTGGAACCGCTGGCGGCGGCCTGCGAGATACTCGACCAGGTCCGCATCTCGAAGGGCCAGCGTGTCGCGGTTTTAGGCGACGGGAAGCTCGGCTTGCTGATCGCTCAGGTGTTGCAAGCGTCCGGCGCGGAGGTGCATCTGTTCGGCCGACACCGCTCTAAATTGCGAATTGCCGAGGAAGCGGGTATTTCCACCGAACGTGCAGGGAAGAAGATCCCGGAGCGCGCGTATCCCGTGGTGGTCGATGCAACGGGCTCGGCCAAGGGCCTGAATTCCGCAGTCGCGATGTGCGAGCCGCGAGGTACAGTGGTCATGAAATCGACCGTCCATGGCCTGGTGCGGATCGATACCGCGCCAGCGATCGTGAACGAAATCACGCTGGTCGGGTCGCGCTGCGGGCGATTCGAACCGGCGCTGCGGTTGCTTCAGTCGGGTAAAGTGAGAGTCGACCAGCTCATCTCAGAAGAGTTTCCCCTCGATCAAGCTCCCCTCGCGTTCCAGCGAGCGGCAACGAAGGGAGTGATGAAGGTCTTGTTGCGGCCTCCGGGATAGCGTCGCGTCTGCGGCGTGTTTCTTTCCTCGCGTTCAGCAAAAAGTGTGCGACCAACCGCCAGGGGGGAGATGCGCTGGCCGGTACCAACGCGACCTTTGCCGCGGACGATGATCCGGATCTCATCCGCGCCGCTGTTCCTTTCAGCTTGAAGCTGGTTGAGAGCCTTCTGGCGGAGAGTCCGCGTCATGAAGGATTGCTGCTCGCGGCCGCGCCAGGCTTCACGCAGTACGCGAACGCCTTTGTCGTGGGGGATGCGGACAAGTTAACCGGCTCCGATTGCGCCGCAGCTGCCGCGCTTCGTCTGCGACCGCCAAGCTCTACCTTCGTGGACGCAACTACGGCCTGCGCGGAATCGAAGTGAAGCATCCGAACTTCGGGACGCGGCTGAAAGAGGATCCGAAACAAGCGGCTAACGAACTGAGGAAGTCCGACGTGCCGATGGCGTATTGGACGACGCTCACCTGGGCCGCCACAATTGCTTCGACGCGCTCTCCAATCGCGTGCTTGAATTCGACGATCGGTACCAGGAACCGTTTATGCGGTTCACCGCATAAACGGTTGGAAGTGAGCAGGGTGCTGAAGCGCTCGTAACGGCGCATGATGATTTCCAGCAGATCCTCAGCGGCGGTGTGCGGCAGCTTGCGCATGCCGAAGTCGTCGACGATAAGCAGTGGCACGGTGGCGATCGATTCCATATATTCTCTGCGCGTGCCGTCGGCGACAGCCTCGGCCAGTTCATCGAGTAGGATGTGCGTTTCGCGGTACAGCACTTTGTAGCCTTGCTGAATGGCGGCCTGACCGATGGCTTGTGCCAGATGGCTTTTCCCGGTTCCGCCCGGGCCGAGAAACAAAGCATCCTCGCGCTTGTTGACAAAGGCGCCGGTAGCCAGATCGAAGACCAGGCTGCGATTCATTTTCGGATTGAAGGAGAAGTCGAAGTTATCGAGAGTCCGGTCGGGATCGCGAAAGCGGGCCTGCTTGCGGCGACGCTCTAGCAGCCGGTCGGTACGGCGAGTCAGTTCATCCGAGACCAGACACGAGATCAGGTCGATGGGGGCCATCGTTTCCACTTGGGCTTGGTGTAATCGGGTTTCGAGCACAGCGGCCATGCCGCCGAGCCGAAGTTGGTGGAGCGCACGGTCGAGTTCAATGAGGTTCATGGTTATTCTCCTGACGAGTTCGGTTTTCGATGAGATCGCGGTACAAAGTGAGCTGGCGGATCAGCGGATCGACTTGACGCAGACTGAGCGGCAGTTGAGGGTTGTGTTCCAGATAGCGGCGTACGAAGTGGTATTCGCACGTGCCCGTTTCCAGAGCCATGGCGCAGGCATCCTCAGCGGCAGCAACGCCGTACTTTTTGGCAAGCGACAGCACACCCAGGATGCGGCGCACCGCAACCTCGCCATGCTTTCGGTGCAGGGCCTGGCACACTGCACCGATATGAGTTCCTGCGTTCTCGGCGCGATGGAGCAACTGTTTGGTGGATAGCGGAGTTCGTTGCGAACGATCCTCATCCTTGATCCGGTGACGACCGCGCTCCTGACGTAGGTGTTCCCGCAGCAGTTGACTGGTGAGTGGATCGATTATGCGGACCTGGGATGTGTTCCACTGCACCTGAACCCGGCGTCCGATCCAGCCCGGCGGCGCGCCGTAGTAAGCGGCCTCGACCTCCACGCAGCCATCCAGGTGCACAGTGCGCTCGCCGTATTGGTAGTAGCGAAACGGCTCCAGAGGCAATGGCAGCAACGCCGAGCGCTCTTCGGCGAACATCGCAGCCACCTGCCGCTTAGTGGTGCCGTGAATGCGCGTGTCGGCCCAGCGTTCTTCCCAACGATCCAGATATGCTTGGGCTTCCTCCAGGCTCTCGAAGCGCAGCCCTTTGAGCGGAGTCTTCTGCGCATGGCCGACGCCGGACTCGACTTTGCCCTTCCGATCTGGATCTTGCACGCGGCAGGGCAGAGCGACGGCGCCGTAATGCTTCAACACATCGCGGTACAGCGGATTAAGCGTCGCATCGTAGATATCCGGCGTGATCACGCCCTCGCGAAGGTTATCCAGCACCACGACACGCGTCACGCCACCTAATCGGCGAAACGCTTTCTCGTGCAGCTCCGCCCAGACGCGCGTGCTAGAGCGGAACACGAGCAGCCGAACCGATTTTCGGCTGTGGCCGAGGGTCAGCACGAACAACCGTGTGCGCCGGTACTTGCCGCTCTCCGGGTCGCGCACCATGGGGCCGGAGCCGTAATCGACCTGCGCTTCTTCGCCCGGCGCGGTCTCGATCACCACGCGAGCTTCCGGTGTTGGCGATCCGCGTAGCTTGTTTACGAACCGCTTGACGCTCTGATAGCCGGCGGCGAAACCGTGGCCATCCACCAGGTCCTGCCAGATCGCCATTGCGTTGCGGCCACGCGACAGCCCTAACTCGATCGCTTCGCGGTAAGGCTCGCTGGCGCTGGCAGCGGGACTGTGGCTGGGTTTCGGTTCCGTTAGACCGACAGACTCCGCGCCAAAGTCGGTGGTCACCTCTATGGCCGGTTTTGCCGGCGCGCCCCGTCCCCACCCACCCGGTTGCCGCATCGCGATTCCGGCCGCCTTCAGATAGCGCGCCGCGGTTTCACGCCGAATCCTGGTGGCTTGTTGAATGCGCCGCAACGACCATCCCAGCCGTCCCAGCGCGATGACTTGCTGTTTCTTTTCTTCGCTCAAGACATTGCTCACGTGACGGAATGTAACGCCCCGCCAGTTCAATGTCCCGATTCAGCTATCTCGTTGGCCGGTT
>JBEKBK010000687.1:0-3793 GCA_050015435.1 Bryobacteraceae bacterium | reverse complement strand
CGAAGTCGTCGACAAGCTGTTTCACTCCTACGTGGTTCCCTCGCCATAAAGGAATCTGGTTTATCTCCAAATGCAGCCGCGTCCCGGCCATGCTTGTGATCAGAAGTTCTTCATTTTTCAGCTTCTTTGATGCCCTTTCAGCCAGTGCTTCTTGGCCTTGAAGCCGCATCTCCTGCCATTCGACATTAGGGAACGCCTGGCCAGATTCGGGCCTCTTCTGTCCGGGCACGAGAAGCCAGACGTACGTCTCGGGGATTCGGCCCTTGACTGCCTGGTCCGAACCCGTTTTCTTCTGGTCCACTTGATTCGCCTGGAATGGAGTCAAGTCCAAAGAGACCTTCTCGTTGTCGATTGACTTCCACGCAAGGTACAGCCGAACGGCCTTATCTAAGTCTCCGAATCGAGTTTTGTCGGCTGCCAGGAAGACGAGCATGTTCCCGCAGTTTCGACCTGCCGACCCACGATTCAGGATTTCGGCTGCTAGCTGGCGAGTGGGGCTATCGGTATCCTTGGCACTGTGGAGGTAGTCAGGCCCGAGGATCACCAACTTCGCTTCGGGTTCATCCACCACTTCGTTGTAGCTCGCAGGACACGGATGGACCTTTGAAAAGTCCCCTCGTTGCTTTGCCTCTTCGAGCAGCCGACAACGGATCTCCTCTGTGACATCCTCCGGATGAAATCGTTCGGCTCGTTCCTCGGCCATTCGGTTCACACTCGGTTGCGTCGAGTACCAATACCGGCCTTCATTTACGTAGAGGTACGTAGCTTGATCGGCCAATTTTCGCAGTGCATCGCCGAACGTGCCCGACGTTTCGCCAGGTTGAACGCACCCAAACTTGACCTGGCGATCGTCCAAGCCCTTATTGGCCGCATCTTGCATGGGTGCCGATCCCAGGTAGAGAGTCCGCGCCACCCTGCGACATGCAGAGTATCGTCCCAGCATCGGATTCTCGCGGTCAATCCGCAGAGGAAGAGAATGCGACCCGTCGATGTCTTTCTCAATCACCGGCGACCACGTCGGTGGTAGATACCGCGTCAACTCGCTTTGTACGGCAACCGCATCCAAGGGCACGTTCGCTGGCAGGAAGCAATCGTTCCACAGATCCCACATCACGCCGAGCAACGCCTGTGTGTCCCAATTCAGATCTTTGGCATTTTTCCCGGTCTGCTGCCAGTTCGGGAAGCTTGGGTAGCAGGTCGTTCGCCATTAAGAGCACCTGTGCCATTTCCGCGGTATGGGCTGGAGCTAGAGGATCGTTCCCGCCACTTTCAGTCGAAGCATGCCGAGCGATGGCACAGCCCCGGATGGTCGCCAGCCGGACGGCGCGGCCCGATTCTCTTGGTCTTCTGCTCGGCTCGAATCTATTTCGCACACTTCAACGCCTTGACCGCTTTTAGACGTTCGATCTCTGCGAGTAGAGCAGCCCGCTTATCCAGCATAGCCCGGTACTCATCCACGGTCATTGTGAATCGAAGATCAACCTTGGGCTCAGGCCTAGGCTCTAGCTTGGGCTCTGGCTTGGGCTCCCGCTCTGGCTCAGGAACTGGGTTCGGTCTGTGACGCTTCACGAGTAGGTTACGTTCGAAAATCACGAGAACCTCGCCATCGACCACAACCGAATCCTTTCGGTCGAATCCAAAGTCGGCCAGAGCAATCATCGCGTTTAGGCGTGGCGTTGAGCCTGAGCACTTGGATCTGGTACAGGTCGACTGGCCCGAGTGCCTTGCGAGCCTCGTTCAGAAATTTCTGCAACTGATTCCTTGCTGGTATTCCGTAACATCGCCACACGAGCCTACGAGCGGACCCGCTCAGGCCGATAAGCCCGGTCTGTGCACTTGAACACGTAAAAATCGCTAACCCATTCGTTCCTCATGCCCCCCTTCGGCTACCCCGCGGATTTCCTGGATGCAGTCCATAAGGGTCGGTCGGTACGTCTCGTTAACGGTCATGATTGCCTCCAAAGTTCAAACCAAACCACATCTGTAATGCTGTTATAGGTGTATATAGAGCCTTCATCCGGAAGAATGTGGGTTGAATCGTCTTCCGAAGTTGTATAACTCCTTTGGAATCTGTTCACCAAGTCGAATCCAAAGTACAACCCGCTTATCTTCTGGCTGTTTCCCTACCTTCTTGAAGTTCGCCGCCCGCATGGCCCGCTGGAGCGAAGTTTGCGCGCAAGACCCGAACTTAGCGACGATTCGACCCACGATGGTTTGAATCGATACGACTTCTCCGACAGCAAATTCCGAACACAGAAATCCTTCGTAGAGTGTCGTTTTGCTCGGTGGCGACACGGGAATGATGATGCCTGACTTGCTGGACTTGATGCGCCGGTCGCAACTCATTGCCGCTATATCCTTCGCCATGCGGGCGACATCAGGCCGGAGAGCGTACGCTTCTCCATCCTCAAAGAATCTCCGGCAGATGTCCTGGAGGCCGAGAAAGATGGCCTGCTCCTCCAAACCGAGATAGCGCAGCCGACCGGCGTCTTTGAGTAGATGGTCGTGACGTTCTTTTTCTGCGACCAGTACGATGTTGTCGAGCATTCTTTCTGCACGGCTTGTTGCAATCTTCCGGATGCGCTCGGCCTGCTTGATTACTTTCGGGTCGCGATAATCTCGGATGAATGTAGGCAACTCTGCAATCGGCTTTCCGTTGCCGATGTAAGTAACCCCACTCTTATGGAGCCCGCCTTCAAGAACGACGTGGCCGTGATGCTTGATGTCGCCCGATACGCCATCGAGTTGGAAGCCTACTCGACCAACGGAAACGTTGCGGGTGACATCGGGCAACGTTCGCACGCCCCGAAAATAGAAGTGGTATCCACCACCAGAGCGTCCGGTCGAAACGGTGTACGTCTCGGGGATTCCGTTGCGCTTAGCCCACGCCTCGGCGTCTTCCCACGAGGAAAGCCCGTGGTCTGCGTCCAATACTGTGAGCCCAGAGAAGTCGAGCCTGACGCATGGATTGGCGGGTTCGTTCCGGCGCCAGATGTCGAGCACGGAAGAGTCTTGTGTGGCGAGTAGTGAACCGCCTTTACCTGATTCGATGCCGGGCGGATTCTTGTAAGGTTCCTTCGACGACGGTCGGCAAGGGAATACGAACCATCCTTTGTCGAGCGCGGCTTGTGCCGCATCCATCAGTGATTGCACGAGTGGTGTGACCTTCTGTCTATTCATCATTCACCTCCTATTCTTTCGCTAAGTCCCGAGCGACTCTGGCAAGATCGTCGGCGTTGAACAAAGATCGAGGAGGCGTGTTCTCCTCCATTTACGCGATGCCGCCCGACTCGACTACTTGCGTACCTTTCTAGGACGAAACCATCTGACCAGGAACGACTCCAAGTCCTTCTCGTGAACAATCTCGACGGTGTCGTCGGTGAAGTCATCGGCAACGGCGAAGATGAATCCATCTTTGTCCATCCCATTCGTATGCATCGTTATCGAGTTGTCGCTATTCTCGCTGTTGTGGAACCTGTCGTTAAACGGCTTAGTGAGTTCGCCAGCACGTTCTTGTTCGGCCTCGGTAAATCCTCCCCACCATAATTCAGGGTTATCACCGAGGGGTTCGTTTGCCGAGCAGCAGAAGTCGCCACGCCTCCGTTCGATGCCACGGAACAGCACCTTCTCGTTGGCGAGTTTGTCGTACTCTGATTTCTGGCGTTCCCGTTCGGCCTGCTGATCTCACCTTTGGCTCGATACCGCTGAAGCTGGGTGCAAGCCGCCTTCTATAATTCGATCCGTACTTCCCCAAATAGCGCACCACTTCGCCGCCACCCAGCGAGAAACCGAC
>JBEKBK010000686.1:0-3803 GCA_050015435.1 Bryobacteraceae bacterium | reverse complement strand
TACCCCGGCCACGCCAGAATCGCCGTCCATTCCTTGTGCGTCAACTGCCGAGTGTACCCAAAAACGCCATCTCACTGAATCATCGATATTTGAATGTTTTCACGAATTCCTGCGGAGAGCCTATTTTAGAAACGTATTCCTCCGCGAAGCCAGACCAATATTTGTGTCCCGTTCCGGCTCGTAAAATAGCTCGGGCGCTGATCGCAATCGGTTTAAGGCGGTTAGTAATTAGTAGTTTCTCGGTGTCATCGAGCGGCGTCCCCTGCGAATTGATTTTGAAGAATGATGTTTCTGCGATCTTTGCATCACCGGTGATCCACTGTAGCGTTAACGCTCGCATTACGAGAGTTTGGGCGCGCCTCCTGGTCTGGTCCTGTGCCACTTGGGAGTCCACGAGATCGATTAGGGTAGAATACCTGCCCACGCGCTGTTCTACCAATTTGCGCGTCTTGGCGGCCATTTCCTTTTGCACCGTGGGGATATCTGGCTTGTAGAATTCCTGAGAGATGACCTTGTCCCCGTAATCATCCTCTATCCAAGCACGAAGAGCGCTTAAGCGATGACCGCCGTCGATCACAAAGATGTATCTCGGGGCCTTCCACAAGATCAATGAAGGGATCACCTCTCCATCTACGAAACTAGCGATGAAGGTTGCGATCTGATCAGGACTCCAGTGGTTTGTCTCTCGCTGAAAATCAGGCTTTCGCAACAGTTTTCGAATTGGAGAGTCCTTCACTAAATGGCTAATCGGAAAATCCTTCATCAAGTCGAGCGCATGAGGTTGTTCGACGATTGCGAAATCCTCGCGCGGAATCATTGCATCTAAATCGACGCGTTTAGCCATCTGCCTGACCTCCAGGGGAAGGACTAGCATACTGCACACCCACTTCGGAGTACAGGCCGTAGCCCTTTGCCCTCATGGAGATGTGCGGATTCCTCATCATCGCACGGTTCTCCAGATGAGTCAAGTATATTCTTACCCTTTTTGAGGCACCACACAGCCCCTGGGTCAATCGAGATGAATGATTCCACGCCGTAACGCGACCGTCACCGCGCCGGTCCGATCGCTCGCCTTGAGCTTCGACAGAATATTCTTAACGTGTCCTTGAGCGGTCAGCTCGCTTACGCCCAAGCGTGTAGCGATCTCTTTGTTTCGCAATCCCTCAGCCACCAGTCGCAGCACCTCCACCTCGCGCAAAGTCAGCGAAGGATGCGCCAGCCGGTCGGCCAGCTTTCGGGCGACCTGGGGCGGAATAGGGCCGCCGCCCGCATGTACATCCCGGACGATTTGAACCAGATCGTCGCCCAAAGTTTCCTTGAGCAGATAGGTAACCGCGCCGGCCTGCACGGCCCGGTAGATGTCTTCGTCTCCTTGGTGGGCCGACAGAACGATAATACGCGCGTCTTCGAACTCGAGCCGGATGGCGCGTGTAGCCTCGATGCCATCCATCTCGGGCGTCAGCGAAAGATCCATGATCGTGACGTCCGGCCTGGTGCTCCGGAACAAGTCCACGGCCTCTTTCCCGGTTCTGGCAGAAGCGACGATCTCCATGTCGGGCTCCGGCTCGAGGGTCGCGGCAAGTCCCTTGAGAACCATCCGGTGATCGTCCACTAGAAGAATTCGAATACGATTGGGCATCATGATTCCATCGACTGTTTGGTGGCGGTGTGAAGAGGACTCACGATCTCGATTTCCACACCCTGCCCCGGCGCGGTCTTGATCGTTAGAACCGCTCCCATTTTCGCCGCGCGCTCGCGCATGGTCTCCAAGCCCCAATGCCCGCTCTTCAGGGACGCTTCTTCCAAATCGAATCCGCAGCCATTGTCATGGATGAGAACCCGGATCCAGTCCTCGCCCAGGTACGCCAGGTGCATTTTGATCTCTTTCGCGCCGCCGTGGTGAATCGCGTTGCGGGCGGCTTCCTGAGTAATTCGTAGGAGGTGCTCTTGCAATCTCGGGGGCGCCGCGCGGTGGGCGCCCGATACGGTCAGGTGAAACCGGGTGGAGTTTCCCCGCGTGACTTGTTGTCCGGTCTTACGTAGCGCAGCCTCCAGGTCTTCTCCCACCGATACCGGAGAGCGCAGATCCCAAACCGACTCGCGGGCCTCGCGGAGCCATTCCTCGGCTTGCTGGCGAAGATCGCGAAGCCGGTCTTTCGCTGAAGCCGGCTCGGTCACAGTTTTCGACAGCCCTCCGAGCTGCAGCGCAAAACCGGCGATGTTTTGCAGCAGGGTGTCATGGAGTTCGCGGGCAATTCTGGTCCGTTCCGCCAGCCGGTCTTCGAATCGCAGGCCCAATTGCGCGGCGATTTGACGGGCGCGCAGGCGATACAACGCCCACAGCAGAAACGCGAACGCGGCAACACACAGGAGCCGAAACCAATTGGTTTGATAAAAGGCGGGCTGAATCGAAAACAGGAGCGCCGCTCCGGCCTCGTTCCACACCCCATCGTTGTTCGACGCGATTACCTGAAATCGATATTGCCTGGGGGGCAAATTCGTGTATACCGCCTGGCGACGGCCTTCCACTTCATTCCACTCCCGGTCATAACCTTCGAGCCTATAGCGGAACCGGACCCGTTCCGGCGCAACGAAACTGAAGGCGGTGTAATCGATTTGCACGTCCTTCGTTAGCGCGGGAAGTTTCATACCGGAGCCCATGGGATAGAGTTTGTGGTCCGCCAGAATCTGTTCGATCTGCACCGGAGGAGGCACCCGGTTCTCAGGCAGATGCCGTGGGTCTACCACGGCCACTCCATCCAAAACCGGGAACCACAGGCGGCCGTCTTTCGATTTCGCCGCGCGGCCGAAGTAACTGTTTACCGTCAAACGGCTTTGCATCCCATCGCTTGCTCCGAACGTTTTGCTCTTGAGCTTGACGTTCGGATGCGCCGTCCATCCCGTCAGCTCCGATGCGGCGATGCGCACCAGCCCACAGGCTGTATTCAGCCAGAGAGCCCCATCGTCATCCTCAACCATCGCGTGAATCCGGTCACAGGGCAAACCGGCAGCAGTGGTCAGCGTCGCCAGGCGCCCGCCGCGCAGGGCGCTCAACCCTTGTTCCGTTGCAATCCACAACGTGCCGTCCTGACTAAGGTGAAGGTCCGTAACGCGCCCTCCGCCGAGACCGTTCGCGGTTGTATAAGAATCCGTCACACCTTTTGGCGTGAAGTGCACCAATCCTCCCTGCCCGAATCCTATCCAGATGCCTCCCCCGCCGGAATCGGGCGCGAGTGCCCAGGCTTGCCGGTTGTCGAACCGGGACCACGGGATAACCTGCGCCGCACTTCGATTGCGAACCTGGATCAATCCCTGTTCAAGATCGCTCAGCCACAAGCAGCCGTCGCGGTCTTCCGCGGCGGCCACGATCGAGCGAATCCGGCGCGTCCCGGACATGCTGAATGGTTGGAAGCGGCCCAGTTGCGAATACGCCAAGCCGGCGTCGGTATCCACCCACAACGTGCCCGTGCGATCCTCGACGATCGCCTTCACGATCGCGGAGGGCAGCCCATCCGCCTTCCCAATCACGTCGATGCTCTTCCCGTTTATCCGATTCAATCCGCGCCCCGTGCCAACCCAGACACCGCCCTTGTTCGAGGCGTACACTGATCCGACGGTTCCCGGAGACAAGCCCTCAGCCGCGGACAGGGTCGCTACGGGGAGGTCGCGAAAACGATCCAATCCGCCCTCCGTGGCGACCCAAATATCACCCTCCCGGTCCTCGAAAAGATTGAGCACGAGATCCCCCGAGAGGCCGTCCGCACGAGCATAGTGGTCCATGCGTCCCTGACCGAAATGCAGCA
>JBEKBK010000685.1:0-3809 GCA_050015435.1 Bryobacteraceae bacterium | reverse complement strand
CGCGTATCACAAGGCCGACAAGGCTATCCAGAATATCGTTGCCCTGCTTGCTGCGGCGTGATGTTAGCTGCCAGAATGTTGAAGCATTCTTGTTTACAATCTCTGACCTAAGAATCTAACGGGGCTGGGTCACTACATCGACTAAAGCTGGTTCGCCGTGTGCAACGACGTCGAGCGCTCGCTTCAATGCGGGTCCCAAGTCCTGGGGATCCGTTATCGGTCCCTCGCCGTGGACGCCCATGCTGCGGGCCAGCGCCGCGTAGTCGATATTCGGATTCTTGATGGTCGTGCCGATCTCAGCGGTCGTGATGCCCCGCTGATGACGGTTGGCCATGCGCTGCAGGTGCATCATTTCCTGGTGATACGCCCGATTATTGTGCATGACGCTCAGCAACGGGATGCGGTGGTGCGCACTGGTCCATAGCACTCCTGGTGCGTACATCAGGTCGCCGTCATTCTGGATGTTGACGGACAAGCGCCCGTATTTCTTATTGGCAACCGCGGCGCCCAGCGCAGCCGGCGCGCCGTAGCCGACGCCCGCGCCACCCGCTCCGCCGATGTACTGATAATGCTTGTCGAAGGTCCATAGCCGCTGCGGCCAGGCATTGTTCGACACGAGCGACCAATCCTTATCTTTGATCTGCGCCCAAATCTCCATCGCCATGCGCGCCGTGCTGATGGGGCTGGCGTCCCAGGCGTAGCTCGCCTCCGTGCGCAGACGCTCGTGCGCCGCCTGCTGAGCCTCCGCTAGCTTCTTAGCGCGCTCTTCGAACGCACTCTTGCGGTCGCCGGTCAGCAGGCGCTTGCAGGCTTCGATGAGCGCCGGCAGGGTTGCCTCGGAGTCGGCGGCCATCGAAAGATCCAGGTCGGGGAAGCGCTGGAAGTCCTGATAGTTGCTCTTCGTGTTGAGGTCCGTCGCGGAGATGCTTATGAGTTTTACGCCGGGCTTAGTGATCGGCCGCGAGGTGCGTTGCACCTGATCGCGGAAACTATTGACCGTGCCCCAGAAATCCCATACCTCCAAACCCAGGATCACGTCTGCGTTGGCAATCAGCGCGCGACTACGCTCCGTCTGGTTGAGCCGATGCGCGGAGGGGAAGTTCATCCGGCCATACTGATTGACCACCGGGGCTTGCAGCGTTTCAGCAAGCTCGACCAGCAGCTTCAACCCGCCGGGTGTGCGGGCGCAACGGTCCGCCACGATCACCGGGTTCTGGGCCGCTACAAGAAGACGCGCCGCCTCGGCCACTGCTCCCGAGTCTCCTTGGGGCGGGCTCGCCAGAGTGATTTTCGGAATATGCGGCCGTTCGCCGGGACGCATTGCCGATTCCTGCAAGTCGCCATCCGCCACCAGCAGCACTGGCATGGTCGGCGGCGTAGTGGCGATCTTATACGCGCGCACCGCGGATTCCGCGAAGTGTTGTAGCGAAACCGGCGCGTCGTCCCACTTGGTGAAATCGCGGACCAGCACCGCGGCATCCTGAACGCTATGAGCCCACTCGACGCCAGGCCGGCGAGCCGCCGCGTCAGCGGAATTGCCAATCACCATGAAGACCGGCGCGCGGTCGACATACGCGTTGTAAATCGCCATCGAAGCATGTTGCAGCCCGACCGTTCCGTGGGCCAGCACGCACACCGGCTTGCCTTCGATCTTGGAATATCCGTGCGCCATTGCCACGGAGGATTCCTCATGGCAACACGTGATGAACTCAGGGTTCTGATTGCCGCCATAATTGACCACCGATTCATGCAGGCCGCGGAAGCTGGATCCGGGATTGGCGAAGATGTAATCGAATCCCAGGGCCTTGAGGACGTCCACCATGAAATCGGAGCCGGGATGGTCCGAAGTGAGCACCTCGACGCTGGGCGAGGGATCCTTTTCCTCCGTCTTCACCGCCGCCGACGCCGACCGCACCGGCTCGGCCTGTTGCGCTGGCGCGGGCCGTGAAGCCGCCACCAACGCCGCCGCTCCGCCCGCGGTCCTTTTTAGGAAATTCCGCCGACTCGCCATAAGCACCTCGCTTTCGCTAAGTGGTATCCATAATATCGGGTTTGCGTAACAGCCTCAACGCGCCGATTTTTTCTCCCGGCGCTGGATGTTGTCTTCCGTATCGAGGCAAGTCGGCTCGCGGTACTGTTTCGAAATCGTAATCAGGCTCGGATTCTCGTTCTTGAGAGCTTGGAAAATCGGTTCTGTCGGCCGCCACATACCGTTACGATCCGCATCATGGTGGGCGGGAATATAGACGTCGGGTTTGTAGGTCCGCATATAATCGAGTGCCCGTTTGGAGGTGAGGGAATCGAGAACGTCGGCCGCTACGGCGGCCAGCGCGAGATCCACTCGTCCCACGCGCTGCATCGCAGCTCTCTCGTAATCCGTGATTTGGCCGCCACTATCGCGGTACATGATCCGATACCCGTCATCCAGGGTGATCAAGTATGCAATTGTTCCTTCCGCCGTGATGCGCGGATCGGAGGAACCATTGGCGTGGACTGCGGCCGCGGACGCTGTTTCCTCGGTCGTGTACGGTGTGGTCACCGACCTGAGAGTCTGGTTGAAGGCGCGGGTTACGCTCGCGGGCGGTTCACCATGACGGGCTAAGATGGGCTCCACTTCAAACTTGCTAAACTTCAGCAGTTCATCACCATGTCCAGTGACGGTCCGGATCTGCTTGGCGTCCAGATTCTGACTTCGCAGCTTGTCAGTGGTGATCGGTGCACCGACGACTACCGCACCGGTTCTGGCGCCAACCGACGCTGCATCCGACATGTGATCGAAGTGACCATGACCGATCAGGATGACGTCGGCCTTCTTCACGTCGGCGGCCTTAAATCCCAAGGGAGGATAAGTGCTTCCGCGGTCGAAGAAGGCGTCCAATAGGATGATCTGGCCGTTGTAGACCAACTCGAAATTGGAATATCCAGTCCATCGAATCGCGAGGGTATGTGGGTTCTGCGGAGCCGGCCCACCGGTGGAGACCAGGGTCGGAACCTCACAGCCCGGGTCTGTAGCGAGAAGAGGTACGCTTGCCAGAACAGCCGCGAGCAAAATCGAAATCGGCCTGACGAGACGTTTGATGGGCATGTAGACCTCCCAAATAATACAACTTCCCAGCCCTTTGAATCCTTGTGTACCTTCTGTATACTGATTGTCCGCTGGAGGTAAGTATGACAAGAAAATGGCTGGTTGGCTTGGCACTCCTGGTGTTGGTTTACTGTGCGACGTTCTTATGGGCAGCCAATGGGCCGGATGCCAAGGCGGTCCTCAACAGCTCCATGAAGGCGCTGGGCTGCGAAAATCTGAAAACCATCGAATACTCCGGCTCCGGCTACGATTTCGCGATCGGGCAAGCTCCGGCTCCCGGCGCAGCGTGGCCCAAGTTTAACGACAAGACCTATATGCGGGTGATCAACTTCGAGACTCCGGCGTCGCGCATGTCGAGAATCCGCACCCAGTTCGAGAACCCTCCGCGCGGCGGCGGGCTGCAGCCTATCATCGGCGAACAGCAGCAGAATCAGATCATCGTGCCCGGTTCACCTCTGGCCGCGGGGCTAACCGACGATCTGACGATGTCCCTGCCGTACGGTTTCCTAAGGGCAGCCGCGGCCTCCGGCGACGCCACCGTCAGGGCGCAAAGCATGGGCGGGAAGAAGTATACAGTGGTCACGTTTACGGGAGGAAACAAAGCTCCCGTCATGGGATATCTCAACGAGCAGAACATGGTCGAGAGGGTTTCGACCAAGATCGACAACAACGTGCTTGGCGACATTCCGTATGAAACAGCGTTTACGGACTACAAGGATTTCGG
>JBEKBK010000684.1:0-3809 GCA_050015435.1 Bryobacteraceae bacterium | reverse complement strand
GCGAAGCGCTATCTTCGCTACTCCAACCTGTTTTACCGCAGGATTCTCAGAGTCCCCAAACGGTTGACCGCTTTCACCTTGTAGTCAACCCATCAAGATCCTGTGCATAGGGCCGGTTAAACTGGGTAGAATTCATAAAGAGAAAGCAACCTAAACGGACACACTGGACTGGAGATCGACAATCGGGCCTGGAATTGGTGCATTCCGTGGGACTAGATTCGAGTCTCTATGGCTTGGATATGATGCGGTCGATGCATTATTGGATCGGCGGTAATTGGGGTTGCTGAAAATGGAGCATGGTACCCATTCGAGCGATTCCAGACAAGACGTAGTATGCTTGCAATCATGCGGACCCTGATACTAACTCTCGCGATCTCATCGGCTGCTCTCAGTGGTCAAGAAACCTGGAATGGCTTCCACTTCGGAATGACTCAATCCGACGTGCAAAAGATGTACAGCGGCTTGCATCCAGCGCAAGATGCACTTCAGGTGAGCACTGTACCAGATGGCATCGGTGAGCCGTCGCTGACAGGTGCTCCGATGCTGCTTGACATAAACATGCGCTGGAAGCCACGCGGCACTAGAGATCTGGAGGTTTCTGAAGTGGTGTCGTTCTTGTTCGATAAGAACGATAAACTCAGCGCAATATATGTTGTAGCTAAAGACCCATTCGCACAAACCAGCGATCCTGAAGCGACTGGCTCAACGTTGGCCGTCATTCGTTCGCTGAATGAGAGTCTACCGGAACAATATGGACGGCCAACCACCGAAAGGGGCGATTGCAATCTAACCGCTGCGATGATCGTCTACAATCAGGGGAAGGCCTTTTCATGTGAAAGGATGTGGAAAATAGAACGGCAAGTCGTAACGATGACTTGGCGCGTGTCGTCTGGACATCTCAATACATTGATGGTGGCGTATAAGCCGACCCCTAAGGAGATCTGAGACTAAGATATACTTTATGGTCATGCAACAAGAGATGTGCGTTCCGTTTTCTGATCTTCGTTATCTATCGGTGGAGTGTGGGCAATGTCATACAGAGATCACCGTCGATCTCAGTAATAAGTCGGACATTTCCCAGTGTCCTGTATGTCTCCAGCGCATAGAAGACGCCCTTCGTGGCCATATTCAGGCGATCTCTATTGCTTATGGGCAACTCCCAAAGCTATCGTACAGAGTCAGTTTCAGAATCAAGTCAAACATGCCATGATGAAAGCGAGAAACTATGAAAAGCGATCCAGCGACGCAACTGCCAGAGTGCATCGAAGGACCAGAGGCAGTCAAGCGCTTCGACGACGAGATAACGTTCCTACTCTCAGTTCCCCATTCCACACTTGTGCGGCGCGAACGCATATACAAAAAGAAATCGCTACAGAACCCAAAGCGGACCGGACCAAAGCCAAAGGTCAAGCCTTCAGTTTAGGCCCGCGCTTACCGCGCCATGGTTTAGTTGATCGTTTCCGTTTCTTCGCTCTTTCCGGTGAGTTCCGCATAGGTCAAGCGCTTGCCGACAATCTCACGGACGGCAATATCAAAACGCTCGGCATCGGTCAACTTTCGGTTATTGAAGCGAAACGCCTGCTCATCGACGTAACGGAACAGATGGAAGGGTTCCACGCTGATATAGGTGCCGTGCAGGCCGCGTTTGAGCAGACTCCAGAAATTCTCCATGCCATTGGTATGGACGTTCTCATGAACGTACTCTACGGCATGATTAACAACTGCGTGCTTATAGTCCTCAGACAATCCATCGTAGGATCTGAGATCGTCAGTGAAGATTGCCGATCCGGCTTCGACGTGCTCCCGCACCTGCTTCTGAAGCTCCGGTTTCCTGCGGGTCTCTACAACCATCGCTCGCACGTTTCCGCCGCGTTCCAGCATCCCCATAACGATGGTCTTGTCTTTACCGCCAGTCCCGGTAATAACGCGCTCACGCTTCGACTTGTGCATATTGCGGGACTTTCCGCCGATCATAGTTTCGTCAATTTCGACGCCGTTATTGCCGCCAAGTTTTCCACCTTGCTTCCCCTGGTGGGCAAGGCGAACGCGATGCAGCATGAACCACGCAGTCTTCTGAGTCACTCCGAGGTCGCGTCCAATTTCATAGCTACTAATTCCATTCTTGCAATTGGTAATGAGCCAAACGCACGGAAGCCACTTATCAAGGCCCAGAGGAGAATCCTCGAATATGGTGCCTACCTTAACGGAGAATTGCCGTCTCGGATGCCGCACGCTGCATTGCCACCGCATTTGATTCTTGAGGAAGCCGACAGTCTTGCTGCCACAGACTGGGCAGGTGACGCCATCTTTCCATTCTGGACGACGGGCTACGAGATAGTTAAGACAGTTTGCCGGATCGGTGAAGTAAACGATTGCTTCTTTAAGGGTTTGTGGTCCGTTGGCTTCCATACTTCTATAGTAGCCCGGAATCATGTATTAGTCAAGTATATCTTTGCCCTTGCAACTGCTGCTCATCTGGTGGCTGCTCTGGTGTACTCGGCCTCGTCAATGGCTCCGCTGAAGTGTGCACGTTAGCCAGTGAAGGCGGCAAACTATAAACACCCGCGGGGGCAAGATGTGGGCCCCTTATTTCATTATCGGCTTGAAACTGCAGGGCGCGGCGCGTCTTCGATCCGATAGGCTGGGTCACTTCCGCGCGTAGCCGAATACCAGCCATGTGGAGGAAGAAGCTACGATGAAGCGCGTTCTGTTGCGCCAAACGTCAGTTCTCAGCGTTATGCTCGAAAGCAGACCCTGAGCAACCGCATACCCCGAAATCAAGTGCCAACAGATTCCGGGGGAGCGACCACGGTTATCCAATCCGATTCACTGAAATCGTATTCCGCATTAAAATGCTTCAACACCGCAACCTGGCGCTCAGTCGGGTTCGCATCCTTGCTCAGACCAGTGATGGTTTGACGGGCCCAGTCCTGAATGGGATCGAACTCCACTTCCCAATGGCGGGTCACCCAGAAAAGTCTAACGATTCGAATTTTTGGTAATTCGAGCGCCATTACTTAATCCTATCGCTGATCCAGCCTTTCAGCCCAACTCAGACCAATTGCTAATCAAACAGGATGCAGGGAGACAAGAGCGACGCGTGGCGTAGACTTCGAGCGGCGTTGCGAATAGGGTTCGCATAGCGGACGATCTGCAAAAGCATTTCGCGTGGACGGGCGCGGACAGAATCGCAAAAGTGCCCCGCAAATTGTGTTTTTCCGACTGGCACACGAAGCGATCCGCTCCTTCGAGCGATGGTTGTTCTCTGTAAATGGCGGACCGCTCTTCCATTAGTCTAGCCGACCACTCGGGCGCTATCCGGGCATCCCCGTCAAAAGCATTGCCTTACTGCCTCAAGTGATGAAAAACGGAATTTCAGACGGAGTGTCGTCTCCGAATCTTGGATCAATTGTCCGGTCGGCTCTCTGCTTTACTTCTTCAGACCCGCTTCCCAATCCGTCAGCACAGTATCGGCGGCGAGGCCGCTGCATTAAATGTCAAGCTTCAGCGTCACGACGAATGTGTCACCTTCCACGGGCTTGCCCTTCAGGCCAAACAGCATGACATGGAGTCCGCCTGGCTTTAATTCGGTTTTGCCGTTGGCTGGAACATCAATCTGCGAGACAGGTGACATGCGCATCATGCCCCCCTCGTTCTTCATCTCGTGGAGCTCAACCTTGTCAGCCGCGTCAGAAGAACCACCAACCACTGCCCTCTTTTGCGCGCTGTGATTCTCTAGCACCAGAAAGAGCCCCGTCATGTCCCTCGACGGTGCTGGCGGGCGGGCCCAGGCATTCTGTGCCACCACC
>JBEKBK010000683.1:0-3815 GCA_050015435.1 Bryobacteraceae bacterium | reverse complement strand
GACAACGAGCAGGTAGAAGGACCGCAGATGCTGCCCGGCAGCAGAGCCGTCCTCTTTACGTTGGCGACAGGCGATACCGTCGAATCCGCCGCATGGGACAAGGCGCAAATTGTCGTGCAGACGTTGAAATCCAGCGTTCGAAAGATCGTGCTGGAAGGCGGGAGCGACGCACGCTATCTGCCGACGGGTCACCTGGTTTATGGGTTGAACGGTGTCCTGTTCGCGGTACCTTTCGATTTGCGACGCCTGGAAACAACCGGTGGACCGGTGCCGATTGTGGAAGGGATCGCACGGGGTGTTACGGGCGCAGCGCAGTTTGCCTTTTCGAGCACCGGATCATTGATTTACGCTCCCGGGCCTGTTTCCAGCGCGGGATTGGGTACATTCGTTCTTGCGTTGATTGATCGTAAAGGTGGAGTCGAGCCGCTGAAGGTTCCACCGGCTGCATACGGCTTCCCGCGCGTGTCCGGGGATGGCAAACGAATCGTTTATCAAATCGATGACGGCAAGGAAGCGAGCATTTGGATTTACGAGTTGTCAGGCACGGCTGCCCCGCGCCGTCTGACCCTTCCGGGAACGGGAGCGAATCGCTACCCCATTTGGTCGTCCGATGGCGAGCGGATCGCCTTCCAGTCGGATCGCGAAGGTGGCCTCGGCATCTTCTGGCAGCGCGCCGACGGCAATGGAGCCGCCGAGCGTCTTACCAAGCCGGAAAAGGGAGTCTCCCATATTCCCGATTCCTGGTCTCCGGATGGCCAGAGGTTTTCATTTACCGTGGTGAAAGACAATACGTCCTCTGTGTGGATCTATTCGCTTCGCGATCAGAAAGCAACTCCCTTTGCCGAAGTTCCTGGATCGTCCGTGGGCCGGTCAGTGTTTTCACCCGATGGCCGATGGCTGGCGTATCAAGTTTCCGATAGTAGGCAACTGACGCGCAACTTCGTACAGACGTATCCCCCTACGGCCACCAAATATCAACTTCCGCAAGACCAGGACGATCACCATCCACTTTGGTCGCCGGATGGGAAGGAACTGTTTTACTCAGCCGGACCCGGCTTATTCGGAAGTGTGAGCGTCCGCACACAGCCGAGCGTGAGCTTCGGTACGCCGGTTCGTGCGCCACGGGTGGCCTTCTATATGCAAGCACCTCCTTTTGTGAGGACCTATGACATCCTTCCGGATGGCAAACACTTCATCGGTGTGGTTCCCGCCGGGACCCAGACGGGACAGACGGCCGCGCAAATCCAAGTGGTGCTCAACTGGTTCGAGGATGTGAAGCAGCGTGCGCCTGTAAAGTAGCTTGAATTAGCTGTTTCCCAGATACGTGACATGCACGTAGGTTCCGAGCCTGGGATTGTAAGCCAGATAGAAGCCGACGTGATCCGGATCTTCATAAATGACGCATTGATCCGAAGTCCACAGCCAGTCGGCGCACAAAGCTATATCCGCGGCAGCAACGCTGAAATAGAATCCGTTGAACCAGAATCGATCCGGACCGCCGCCCGCGAGCCGCCACACGTGCCCTTTGCCGAATCCGCCGGTGAAGTGGCCATGTGCCCAGGGTTGATCGAGATGATAACGAGGATCGCTGGGTCCGCTATCATGGCCCACCCACTGATCGTTCGTGTGGACGTGGGGTGCCTCCGGGTGACCGGTCTTATCGGCAAAGCTGCTTTTTTCCGGCGCACGCTGCTGTGGGGCCGATTGAGGCTTCGCCGGAGCCGGTCCGTGGGCGGGAATGTGGCCATGACCCACGTCTTTCGCGGCAGGCGCGCCGCCTTTTCCTCTCTCTTGACCGAACGCGGCTACGGAACAGACAAGCAGAATCGAAATTGGGACGGCTGCTTTTTTCACCTCTATATGATAATGCGATACAGTAACGGTTGAATGGCCCTTTCGGCACAGAGAGGTTACCTCTTCGCGCTGTGCGCGATGGCGGCCTCTGCTCAACCGGCATTCGACGTCGCGTCCATCAAACCGAGCCAGATCGCACGAGCCGGCGGCGAGGGCAGCCGGCGCGCGCACGTCACTGTTTCCCCAACCAGCGTGATTTTGGCAAATGTCGATTTGAACGACTGCATTCAGCGGGGCATACGACGTCAGGTTCGATCAGATTTCCGGACCGGACTGGACGATTCAGGAGCGCTACGACATTATCGCGAAGTCCGATCAGCCCGCGGACAAACAACAACTCCGGATAATGTTGCAGGCCTTGCTCGCTGAGCGGTTCCAATTGAGGATTCGCCGCGAGACCAAGACCATCCCCGTTTACGAACTCATCGTCCGAAAGAACGCGGCTAAGCTGCCGCGATCCGAGGACCCGAATAAGGAAGGAAGCCTGCGCGTCGTCGATGATAGTTTTGTATTCGAGAACGTGACCATGTCCGAATTTGCAGCCCGGCTCACCGACCTCGCGGGAATCGACCGGCCGGTACTCGACAAAACCGGCATGGCGGGAGTTTACGATGTCACTTTGAAATCGGCCGCACGACGCGATGCTGGAGGACCCTTCGTCGATTTTTTCCGCGGTGGAAGACGTTGGTTTCAAACTCGAGCCTCGGAAGGGACCTGTTCAGGTTCTCGTCATTGAGCACGCGGAAAGGCCTTCACCGAACTAGCCTGCCGACAATTAGCGCGCCGCGCTCGTTGCGGACGACGTCCCGCTATCTGACTTCAGAAACTTCAGCAACTCGCGATTGAAGATCTCGGGCACCTGAATGTGCGGGACGTGTCCCGCGCCCGGAATCAGAACCAGCTGCGCGCCGGGAATCGAGTCGGCGATATGTTTCGCCTGCGCGGGAAAATCAGGACCGTCCTTGTCGCCGCCGAGGACCAGCGCCTTCACCTTGATGTGGGGCCAGTCATAGACCACTGGATCACTACCCACCATCTGACCGAGAAGGGTTCGAACCATAGCGAGCCGCGGCGCGTCGGCGCTCAAGGTCGGCGCGTACATGATCCGCGCAAAACTGGCGTACGACTCCTTCCAGTCGGAGGCGAAGTAGTGGCGGATGACCGCGTAGGCCGCCTGATAAGCCTGGTCATGGGTCTGCGCCATCGTGGCTTTATACATCTCGTCCACACTGGGTTGGCGGCGGCCGTTGTAGCGGGTATCGGTGAGTCCGATCGGATTATAAATCACCACACGTTCCGTAATGTCCGGATACAAAGCAGCGAAACGCGTGGCTAGCATTCCGCCCATGGAGTGTCCGACCACCGCTGCATTCGTGATGCCCAGCGATTCAAGGACTTTCCGCGAATTCGACGCCATGTCGTTGAAGTTGTAAGGAATGATCGGCTTGGAGGAGCGGCCGAACCCGATCTGGTCCGTCACCACCACGCGAAAACCTTCCTTCCGCAGCGCTTCGATTGGTCCGGCAAAGTAGAAGCCGCCAAAATTCATCCCATGGAACAGGAGCACGGTACGGCCGTTGGGCTGGCCGGCGGGAGGCACGTCCATGAACGCCATGCGCACATCCTGGCCGTAGAGGGTCAGCGGCAGGTAGTGGACGGGATATGGATACGGAACATCCTCGTTCGTGATGCTGCCCGGCACGACATCCGTTGGCGCTGGGGGCGGAGTGTAGTCCATCCCCTGCCCCCTGCCCTGCGCAAATACCGGAATGGCGCTCGACAACATGATTACAACGAAGGCGACACGAATCATAAAACCAGAAAACCTCCGTTTCATCATACGAAGCTGGGCGGAGCGCCCGCAACATTACTCGTCCGCTATAATCTATACATGAAATTTAGCGCCGTCCTTCTGTTGTTCACCGGAATTGCGAGTGCGGTTGACGTTCCCGTAACCGTGG
>JBEKBK010000682.1:0-3816 GCA_050015435.1 Bryobacteraceae bacterium | reverse complement strand
AAAAGGAAAAGGAAAAGCCCAAGCTGGCCTTTGAGAGCGTCGGCTCCGCCCCGCGCACGGCGCCTAATCCAAACTCCCAAATTCCTTTGCCTAAGACTTCCGTCCAGGAGGCAGTCCGAGGCGCGGCACAGCCCGGTGACGGTGGAATCATCGTAGGCGATACGGGTGACGACCTTAGCATCCTACCCAATTTGAGCCAGCCTGATGCACCGGGACGAGTGGGCAGCAACCTTCAGCTTCTGAGCGACGCCAAGGGGGTCGATTTCAAACCTTATCTGATTCAGATCTTGGCCGCAGTTCGCCGTAACTGGTTGGCGATTTACCCGCAAAGCGCCCGTATGGGGAGAAGGGGACGGGTGCTCATTCAATTCATCGTCGATCGTAAGGGAGGGGTCCCTAAGTTGGTAATCGCCGACCCCTCTGGAACCGAGGCGTTCGACCGCGCGGCCGTCGCAGGCATCAGCGCATCCGATCCTTTTCCTCCGCTTCCCGCCGATTATAAAGGTGACCAGATTCGCCTCCAACTCACGTTCTCCTACAACATGCCGCAGCGGTAAACTGGGAACGTCCGCGAAGACTTTATGAATGTGCGGTTTGTAGCGGCCATGTCGGCGTACGCAGTGCTCGCCATTATGGCTGGATTCACTCTAGACGGCAATATCCGCCTCGGCACGTGGGTCATCTTAGGGTATTTTGCGTTTAGAACGTGGATAGTGGTTCTGAAACGCCGCGAGGACTAAGCCCGCACCTCACTTGCAATCGGATCATTTCGAGAGCCCTCTTAAGGTGATCCATCGAGATACGAACTCTACCTACTACCTATACCCTTGACTGTAAGCCGAGTCCGAAATTTGAGGCTCAGTTAATTTCCAGAAATAGAGTCGAAGTTTCAATTTGGGAGGGCTAGGTGGTAGCACGGTTCCGAATCGGCACGCGAACTTTAGAAGGTTCGCAAGCCGCTTCTAAAAATGGCTCCGTGCCCGCTTCACTGGTCCTAATGTTTCCCGCTGATTTTAAAGCGCAATACTATCTTCCGCCGACGACCTTCCGGGACGGTGGAATGCCTTGGCTGCTCTAGCAAAAACGAGTGGTCCAGAGCGTGCACCAAGAGGGTGCGGGATGACCGAAGGAGTTTGACGGAGTGAGGGAGAGAGTCGTAATGATGAAAATGAAGATTGCCGCTGCTGCACCGGGTCCCATGCGCGCTGTTACTACGAGCGTGGCTGCGCCAGATCGGATGCGCAAGACGCCACCGGTGAAGCCGATGGGGGTCAGCGGAACGCTGCATTCGCCTTTACATGGAAGGAGCGTCGCGGCGCAGCAAGCGTCCCGGCATGCCCGTCGCGACCGGGTAGTGCTGGAGCATCTTCCTTTAGTAAAGGCCATCGCGGTGCGGGTACACGAGAACCTTCCCGTCCATGTGGATCTGGATGATCTGGTGCACGCCGGAATTCTCGGTCTGTTTGACGCAGCAAGCAAATACAACCCCGACAAACAAGTGGTCTTCTCAAGCTACGCCAAACATCGCATCAAGGGTGCGATTCTCGATAGCCTGCGACAACTCGACTGGGCTTCGCGCGATATGCGCCGCCGCCACAAGCAAGTAGAGGCGGCCACGCGTGACCTGGCCTCCACGCTGCAACGCACACCTACCGAAGCGGAAGTGGCTGAAAAGCTCGGCATGGATGTGGACCGCTGGCGCACCATGATGCTCGACTTGCGGAATGTCGGGCTGATCTCGGCCTCCACGCGTTCGAATGAGCACGAAGAACTTCCCGCTCCGGATTTTCCGGGCAAGCCCGAGAGCCAGCCGGATTCGATCTGCGCCCGTGAGCAGCTTCGTAGCGTGCTCGGCGATGCAATGAAGAAGCTGCCGGAACGTTATCAGAAAGTCGTGGTGCTGTATTACACCAATGAAATGACGATGAAGGAAATCGGGGGCGTGCTCGGCATTAACGAGAGCCGGGTCTCCCAGATCCACAAATCGGCGCTCGAGAAAATGGCCGTTGTTCTGCAGTCCAACGGAATCACTTCAAGCCAGGCGTTCTAATTCTCCGGCATTGGCCTACTTTGTCGCCACGGCTGAGCTTTCGGTAGGCTTGCCACGCCAAGAAAAGGAAACAAGGGGCTCCGACCAACACCGGAATACCGATTACGATTCCGGCGCGAGGGTCGGTTGTTGGACCGAATAGGTGGCGATCTCGGATCATCGATACACCCTCGAAAAAGAGGAAAACGGCCAATATTAAAGGCAGAGCCACCTGAATCTTTGGATTTTTCGGCATCCGCTCCATTCTCCTATAGCGGTCTTTGAGACTCCAGCTCTTCGCGCCTCCGGTAGCCAATCCGCAGCCAGCGGGAATGGCGGCGTGATTCTCAAATAGTGGTTCCACAACTGATCCTCCAGCGTGTTGACGGGCGATTCGATTCCAGGTATTCTGGATTCGAGTCGCCCATGCGTATTCTTCTCTAATTCTCGCTTTGCCGTAGTTCCCTCCCTCAAAGAGAATTGGAGAATTTGTGTCCCAAAGCATTTCTCAAGATACTGGCTTCTTCGCATCCATACGTGACGCCATTCGCGGCGACTCGCAGCGCGACTTTACGAATGAGCGCATCGGCCGAGCCATCACTCTGCTGGCGATTCCGATGGTGCTCGAGATGATGATGGAGTCGTTGTTCGCGGTGGTCGATATGTTCTGGGTCGCCCATCTCGGCTCAGATGCGCTCGCGACCGTCGGACTCACGGAATCTGTTCTGACGTTGCTGTTTGCGATCGCCATGGGATTGAGCGTCGCGACCACGGCCATGGTGGCGCGGCGCATCGGAGAGAAGGATCCCACGTCGGCGGCTGAAGCAGCGACGCAGTCGATTCTGCTCGGGCTGATCATTGCCGCGGTCATAGGAATTACAGGCGGCTTGTTTGCCAGTCAATTGTTGCGGGCAATGGGCGCGTCGGAGGCGATCATCGCTTCCGGCACTGGATATGCGCGTGCCATTTACGGCGGAAGCGCCACCATCATGCTGCTGTTCCTGATCAATGCCGTATTTCGCGGCGCCGGTGATGCCGCGCTGGCTATGCGGGCGTTGTGGATTGCGAACGCCATCAACATCGTTCTGAATCCGCTGCTGATCTTCGGCCTTGGACCATTTCCCAGGCTGGGCGTTACCGGCTCAGGCATCGGAACCACGATCGGCCGAGGTACGGGCGTGCTGATTCAGCTCTGGATGCTGTCCCGAGGCAAGAGCCGCGTGGTCGTACGCGCGCGTCAGTTTCGCCTCCAACCGGAGCTGATGATGCGGTTGGTCCGGTTATCGCTCGGAGGGATTTTTCAATACTTCGTGGCGGTGGCGAGTTGGATCGGG
The DNA here is from genome assembly GCA_050015435.1 of Bryobacteraceae bacterium. GTDB lineage: Bacteria > Acidobacteriota > Terriglobia > Bryobacterales > Bryobacteraceae > Palsa-187. The sequence continues at coordinate 453 of JBEKBK010000682.1, read as the reverse complement.
CTCGTACGCATGGCTGCGATGTTCGGCAGCGTGGCTGTGGCCGGCTATACGCTCGCGATTCGCCTGATCGTCTTTGCGATTTTGCCGAGCTGGGGTATGGCCAATGCCGCCGCCACTCTGGTGGGGCAGAACCTTGGCGCTCAAAAACCTGACCGGGCGGAGCAATCTGTGTGGCGTGCCGGATTCTACAACATGGTATTCCTGGGCATCGTCGCCGCGACGTTCATTGCGTTCGCGGTGCCGCTGGTCTCGATCTTCACACAGGATCCCGGCGTCGGTCCCGTGGCCGTCAGCGCGTTGCGCTTCATCAGCTACGGATATGTGTTTTACGCCTGGGGGATGGTGATCGTGCAGGCGTTCAACGGAGCGGGCGATACCGTTACTCCCACGATTATCAATTTGTGCTGCTATTGGGCGTGGCAGATTCCGCTCGCCTGGTTCCTCGCGTTTCGG
>JBEKBK010000681.1:0-3818 GCA_050015435.1 Bryobacteraceae bacterium | reverse complement strand
TCGACGATGACTTCTTCTAATGCGACGCCGCGCACCGTGGCCATGGCCCGGATCTTGGCTTCCTGGGCTTCGAGCGAAACGCCCAGATCGGCCTGGCGGTCGGTCGAAACACGAACATACCCGGCAGTCCTCATTATGGGTCACAGGTTACCTCGGGTCGAGCGGACCCAGGCAAGGCCGATCTCGCCTTACAGGCCTAATTCCGAGGTCAAAAGCAAACGCCGCACCCGGCGGCAAACCGGAAGCGGCGTTCGGTTCGACGTAGGGTAGGCGAGCTATTTTGCCACCCGGTAGGTCCGTTGGCCGGCGGTGTTCCTCAGGGATTCGATCTTCTCACCCCCCTTGCTCCGCAACAGGCTCACAAATCCCCGCACGGTGTGCCTCTGCCAGCCCGTCAGCTTCATGATCTCGGCCAGTGTTGCTCCCTTGGGCCGCTTCATCAACGCGAGGACATCGGCTTTCTTGTTGCCGCGAGACTCATTCGTGCCCTTCTGCGCCCGGGCTCGCTGCGGGGCCTTCGTTGCGGACTTCTTCGCGAGCCTGGCCGCGGGCGCAACGTCGCGCGCCGGCGGCGCATCGTCAGAGGAAAGGCGCTGGACCGCCGCCCAGATGCGTGCGACTGCGACTTTCCGGCTGGTGAACTTCTTCACCGGCCTCAGGTCGTCGAACGGGGCGACTCCGGCGAAGCTGTTCCAGGTTTCTACCAGCCGGGCGGCCGACCAGTCGGCGGCGAGCTTGGCCAGTTCCTGGTAGCTCGCGAACGATTGCACGTTTTCGGTGCTGGCGGGAGCTCCTGCGTGCGCCGCGATGTTGTTGTCGGTGTCGATGGTGAACGTCATAGTGCTTCTCCTTATTGGCCGCGAGTGCTTCGCGGGCGTCACCATGGATCGCTCCGCCGGGGAAAAACATCAAGCGGAATCTGCGGAATTTGGGGCGCCTAAGGCTAAATTGGCGAGACCGGCTACCTGGATTCCCGGTATGGCGGAAATACGAAGGGCTCGACATAATAGTTCTATAGAGGCTCTGCCTATCCGCCGCCCCGAAATGCGCATCTCTCGCGCTGAAAAATCCCGTAGGAAGCCAGGCGAAATTATCTTCGACGGGGCTGGCGTTACCGCCACAGCCGAATCATCCCAGGTCGTTAAGGTTCAGGGTTACGCAGTCTCGGAAACTGATCAGTATGGAGCGCTGGCGATCCGAGGCGGAAACGGCTTTGTGCTCGGCGCTTACCGTATCTGCGCAGTGGACCGATGGAAGAACACGTGGACTCTCGATCGTCCCTGTTGCGCCGGATCAGCGTCGGGCCTGGTCGGAAAAATGACCCCTTTTCGCGGAAAACCGCATAAGGTGGTCAAGGAATACTACGATCCGACGCTGCCCGATGATCCCAGCCAGGGAGAAGCGCGGGATCGACTCATTGGAATGCTCGATCGGCTTGAACCGCGAATACTCAAATCGCTCGCGGATATGTGCTTCAAGGACGAACTTTTGGAGCCGCCGGGTTCAAACGAGGGTGACTGGGCTTCCGGCTCGTGCGAGCACCTGTCATGGGGGCACATCCGCAGGGCGGGAGATGTTTTGACGGGCTCAGAGCAAGCTTACTTGAGGAATCTCAAGCCCCTTCGGGATGAACTCACCAGATGGGCCGAGGGCGGACCAGAAAGAGCGTGGAATCTCCTCGATAACGAGAAGAAACCGCTCGACTGGATTGCTTCAGCCGCAGTTCAGACGCTAGTATTTTGGAAACTTCGGGGCGGATTGCCGAAGGTCTTGCAATGGGAGAACTTCGAGCTGCGCGCCTACCGGAGTTTAGAAACCGTGGAAGATTTCAGTATGTTAGGCCTTGAGCGGCACTTCGACGCCGGTTCCGACTTCATGCGCATCTCGCCGGCTAAAGGCCAAGAACATAAGCGATTGTCCGCTCGCCAACAGCGTATTGCGGAACGGGAGTACGCCGTGCTTGGAAAAAAACGCGGGTTAAAGCGAATGCCGCGTGAAATCTCGTCACACTACTTTAACTGGTTCGCCCAGTATACCTTCCTGGGTCTTCGACTGAAGGAAATTCGTCAACGACAGATGAAGAGACGGGCAGTCGGCGTCGGCGATGTGAACGATCCGGAGGACCTGGCTGCCGTTTGGATCGGCATAAAGAAAATCGCCGACCTAGTGGGGTTTCGCCGCACTCGCAAGCGTACAGGAAAGTTTTAATAAACCTTTTTACCTCCCCTGGCCAAAATAAAATCACGGGGGGGGATTTACGATCCACCCTCCGAATCGACGAGGAGGTTGGTTTCGTGAACATTCAAATCTGGCCCCTGGAACGCATTCTCCCCTATGATAAAAATGCACGCAAGATCCCGAAGAGCGCTATCGATAAAGTGGCGGCGTCACTCCGAGAGTATGGTCCCCGCCAGCCGATCGTTGTAGATAGCCAAGGCGTCATTGTAGTCGGGCATGTACGGCGGCTTGCTGCGCTCAAGCTGCGATGGCGGGATTTTCCGGTCCACGTCGCCGACAACCTGACACCAGAGCAGATCCGGGCATACCGGCTGATGGACAACCGTAGCCACGAGGAGACGGATTGGGACCTCAGGCTGCTGGTCCCCGAACTCACCGAGATCGGGTCGCTCGACTTCGATCTTTCTCTGACCGGCTTTGACCCCACGGAATTAGACCAGTTGTTGCTCAAACCGGTCGATGAGGAGACTGCCAACCAGGCCCCGTCGCTCCCGGAGGTTGCCGTGAGCCGCACCGGCGACCTCTGGATGCTGGGCTCACACCGCGTATTATGCGGCGACTCTACCTCGGCCGACGCCGCACGGAAGTTGCTGGTGGACCGGCGGCCGAAGCTGATGGTGACAGATCCGCCCTTCGGAATCTCCCTGGATGGAACTTGGCGTGACCGCGCCGGCCTCAATGGCCACGGGCCTGCCGAACCCGCGTATATGCGGCAACGCAGTCCGGGCCACACCGCGACCACCATCAGTGGCGACACGCGCGCGGACTGGTCCGAGGCTTACACGCTGGTTCCCAGCATCGAGGCTGCCTATGTCTGGCACGCAAGCGTGCACGCCAACGAAGTTCTCGATGGGCTGACGCGAACTGGTTTCTCGTATCCGCAGCAGATCATCTGGAACAAAGGGCGCACGGTGTTGACGCGCACCCACTACTGGTATCAGCATGAGCCCTGCTGGTACGTGCGCAAGAAGAACGCCACGTGGTTCGGCATTCCCGGCGAGAACTCGACCGTGTGGGATTCGCCGTCGCCGAAGTTCATCATGGGCGGCTCGGACGAACAGAAGTTCGATCATCCGACGCAGAAGCCGGTCGAGCTGATTCGCAAACCGATTCTGAACCACCTCCGAAAAGGCGAGTTGGTGTACGATCCCTTCCTCGGCTCGGGCACCACCATCGCGGCGGCGGAGCTGACCGAACGGGTGTGCTGCGGCATCGAGATTGATCCCAAGTACGTGGATGTGATTGTCACGCGATGGGAGCAACTCACTGGCAAGGTCGCGGTTCTGGAGGGTGATGGCCGAACCTTCGCCGGGATCAAAGCGGAGCGTCTAGGGAATTAAATTACCTCGGGAACCAGGGAAAGGAGGCGAGATGTCCGCCGGACGCAAGAGTTTTGAACCGACCGAAGCACAGCGGCGTATGGTTGAATCCTTAGCAGGCTGCGGTCTGCCGCAGGAGTCAATCGCGCGCATGGTGGCAATCGATGCGAAGACGCTGCGGAAGCATTTCCGGCAGGAGTTGGACTGCGGCGCAGACAAAGCCAACGCTCAGGTCGCCGCCGCACTGTTCAAGATGGCGAC
>JBEKBK010000680.1:0-7465 GCA_050015435.1 Bryobacteraceae bacterium | reverse complement strand
CCTACCCGAGCAATCCAACAGACCTGACCATCGTAGGCGTCGCCGCAGACGCCCGTTCCAACACCCAGCGCGAAAAAATTGCCCCGCGGCTGTACGCGCCTTTCTTCCACCCGCTCTGGCAGGAGGACTCCGCTCACTACGAAGTGCGTACCTTCGGTGATCCCGTGAGCTTAGTGTTAGCGCTGCGCCGGGCGGTCAACCAAGCCGCCCCCGCTCTCCCTCCTATCGACATCCACTCAGTAGCCGAACTGGTGGACAATTATCTCGGGAAGGACCGCTTGGTAGCGCGCCTGTCAGCCGCTTTCGGTCTGCTAGCAATGCTACTGGCTAGTATCGGGCTCTACGGTGTCATGACTTGGACGATGGCCCGCCGCACTCGTGAAATCGGCGTCCGCATGGCGCTGGGCGCGCGGCCGAATGAAATCTTTCGACTCGTGCTGCGCGATACCTTGCTGATGGTCTCGCTAGGCATCGCAATCGGCATTCCGCTGGCACTCGCGGCTACCCGCCTCATTCAGGGTATGCTGTTCGGACTCGGCGGAACCGATCCCGTGGTGATGCTTCTGGCCACAATTCTGTTAATCGGCGTGGCGATTTTAGCCGGCTACCTCCCGGCCAGCAGGGCCGCGCGAGTGGATCCGATGATCGCCCTACGCCACGAATAATGCATGGCTGCAGACCCCTACAATGCTTTGGGCCGTGATTGCATCGAACCCGCTCAGCAGGCTCCGTGTGGCAAACGTACAAGCACCTGATGTCGCGCAATAACGACCTTGTTTCGGGTCAGGCGTTATCATGACCTCATGAGAGTTGGCGCCCTCGGTCTAACGGTTCTTGGAGCGTTTGTGCTGGTTCTGACGCCGCCGCTTTGTGCCGCGAGCGTGGACGGTGTCAGCATTCACTTTTCCGTAGCGGGGACGGAATCGAAAACCGTGATCCTGGTGCACGGCTACACCTGCGACGAGACCACCTGGACGGAGCAGGTGCCCGCGCTTGCCACGCAGTATCGCGTGGTGACACTCGATTTGCCCGGTCACGGCAAGAGCGACACACCCAAGGACGGAAAATTGTCCATGGACCTGTTCGCGCGGGCCATTGAAGCGGTGCGGGTCGAAGTGAAGGCGGAGCGAGTGGTCGTGGTGGGGCACAGCATGGGTACTCCGGTGGTGCTGCGTTACGCACATCTATATCCGGAGCATGTCTCGGCGCTGGTGTTTGTGGACGGACTCATGCCGTTGCCGCTAACACAAGCCGCCGCGAGGGCGAACCAGGGTACGACAATGGGTGGGCCTAACGGCCGCGCTGCGCGGGAGGCGATGATTCGTAGATTCTTTGTTGCCGGAACCACGCCGGACGTACAGGCCAAGGTGCTGAATATGATGTTGAGGGCTCCAGAAGCGACGGCGGTGGGCGCGATGAACGCCACGCGCGAGCCTGCGGGCCAGACAACAGAAATCCCGATGGTCCCGATCCTGGGGCTTTACGCGGGCCCCTCAGGCATCGCCAGCGAGGCGGCGGTACACGCGGCTTTTCCGTCCGTCGAATACAATTCGATTCCGGGGACGGGTCATTTCCTCATGCTCGAAAAGCCGGCGGAGTTCAATCGCCTGTTGTTGGCGTTCTTGGCCAAGCAGAAATACTGATGAATATTTCGCCTCCTTGATTCCCATCTATTCCGGTGACGTCGCGTTCGCAGAGCAAACCGGCAGCTCTCTCGCAGTATCAACTGCACTTCGACTGGATGGCCTCCAGTTGTCGCTTGTTTCGAATCGTCGCAACGTTAAGTGGTGTTATCGGTAGGCGCTTCGACCAGGCAGACTAATGGAATTGCTCCATGACCGGCTGACGCGGTGGACCGCGATAGTTCTGTGCCAGATTGTGTCCACACAACCCTGAAGTTCTTGCACTATTCCGGAGAGAATCCGATTCGCCATCTGGGGAAATCGAGCTTGCCTCCGGAGCAGGTCCGGCCTCCCGGGACCTTTAAATTATTTTTGAGGGCGGTGCAAAAGATCCGGCAGAAATTCCCGGACGACATTGAAACCACCGGTAACACCAAAAGAGATGCCAGCGTTACGTGCAATTCCGTGCACGCCTTCCCAACTTCGCGGCCCCCAAATACTGGAGAGTGCACCCGCTCCTAGGACGCCCGCGACGCTGGAAACGGAAAAAGCCTCTCTCCCATCGGGATGCCGAGCTGTTACGGTGCAAAGAACTGCGTAGCCCGTCCGTCCCCAGAAACCGTGTTTATGCGAAGAGTAATATCGGTTGTCTTCATGAAACAGGACCGAGGCTCCGTAGGTGATGGTTTGGCGCAGGCCGTTGTACGCAAGATTACTCTCGGCGCGCTCTCCGAATGCACCCCAACTTTGCCCCCATGCTTTGGGGCTGTTCTCCCATTGGCCAATGCCCGCTCCCGCAGTCTCAGCCAGCACTGGGACAGGCCCCGCCACGCTGAGCAGATAGAGGTGAAAGCGTTTTTTCTCGGTCATTTGACTAGGTCCCCCTGGGCCCGCCATCCCCATCACTTTCTCGATGAGGTCCTGGTCTTCGGTGGTCACCGCAGTCGGTTGACTGGCGGAAGCTGGTCCAGTCTGAGCCAAGGCCAGCGGCACCCAGACAACCGCGAGTACGATCGATCGAAACATCTTCCGCGATACTAACAGAGCGAATCACTCAATCCGTGAACGACGGGCTTACAACTCTGCGGCGAGCATGGAAATCCACAGCCTGATCGACGCTATCCCGTTTCACGATTGGCTTGCGCCCCACCCGTTTCTCAAACAGCTCTTGCCGGCCCTCGTATTGAGAGTAGTTCGGATTGCGGATCGTGAACCAATCCTGCCCGTAGGCGCCATCGCGCCGTTTGGCAATGATGCCTTCGAGATCCCGTTCTCAGACCAGCTTGAACAGCGCGCAGCCGTCCCGTTCGATGTGGCGAGCGTAGAGGATTCGCGGGTGCCCGGTGACCAACCGTTCAAGCTTTTCGAAGTATCGGTAAGTTTCGGGAGTGAGCAAGGGCCGCCAGCCGCTTTCTTGGCTGTGTCGCCGTGCGACGCCGACTGCTGCAAGCCCAGGGATTCGTGTTCACAGGATCATCGGATCTCCTGTGCGTTCACACCGGCTGACGGAAGCCGGTATTCCGAGTAAGTCAGGATTTGATCGATCGCTAGACTCTTCACAAAAAGGATTTTAGCGACCGCTCGTACCTCGACGTGTTCAGGCGCGCCCAGATCCCGTCGTCGATGCGGGTCTGCTCCATCGTAATGTGCGAGCCGCGCAGCACGCGCGCCAGGAATAATCCCAAAGAAAACGGCTGGATCACCTGACCGTCGACCTTGATCCACCCGAGGTCCTGCTTGTCGACCCAAAGCTTGCCCTCTCCCTTGGAAAACATCTTCCCGTACTTCCCCTGTGCTTGATAGCCGGGGCATGGCCTCGCTTGAAGCACATAAGCCGGTCTGCCGTTGATTTCCTCGTCGCCCACGAGTTGGAAGTCGAAGGCCTTGGGAACTTCCAGGACGATTGATGCGTTCTCCTCCTCGTGCCTGCGTAATCGCTCGATCCGCTGCTCTGGAGTTTCCCGCGTCAACTTTTCGAGCCTCTCTTTCTGTTTTAGTTCCTCCTCGGCAGAGGGACGCTACCCGTTGCGTTCCAGAAGTTGCTCGAACGGAATACGATTGACCAGAATCGTTCCTCCGACTTGACGCGCCCGGCCAGGTCCAGGCGCCGGCTCTCGTCACGCTCCACATAGCTGTAGTGGAGCCGCGCCTGCCAGTGCCGCTGTGTCGCCGCGATCGATGACTCTACCAGTTGGTGGACGTCCAGTAAGTTGGGATAGTTCTGGGGCTTGACCCGAAAATCATTATTTTGAGCAAAGAGGGCGGATGAAGCCGCGATCAGGATGATTGCGCTTTCACTAATGCTGTTCCGCATCCTCAAAGATCCTGGCGGAAGATCCCCAGCTTCCGCATCATGGCGTTCAAGGTCGTACGTGGCATCCCGAGACGGGCGGCCGCGGCGCTGATCACACCACCGGTCTCCCGGAGAATGCGGATGATATATTCACGTTCCACGTCTGCGAGAGTGCCGCCGGCAGTTTCTACTGCATCGGCGCGTAGTTCCGCCAGGGGAGCACGGAGCGCCGGGCCCCGCGAAAGGATGACTGACCTTTCAATGAAGTTCTCGAGCTCCCGTACATTCCCGGGCCAGGGCCAACTCATCAAAGCTCGCATCGTGTCCGACGGAATCGTCTCCACTTGTTTGCTCATTTCCATGGCGTATTTACGAGTGAAGTATTCGGCGAGAGCCGGTATGTCCTCGGGATGGTCCCGTAACGGAGGTATCGTGATCGGGAACACTTTCAACCGGTAGTAAAGATCGCTGCGAAAAAGTTTGTCCTCCATCATCTGGGTCAGATTCCGGTTCGTTGCCGCCACCAGCCGCACGTCGATGGGAATCGTTCTGGTTCCGCCCAGCCTCTCAAACGTCTTCTCCTGCAACGCCCGCAGCAATTTGGGTTGCAGCTCCAACGGAATGTCGCCCACCTCGTCCAGGAACAGAGTCCCACGGTGCGCCATTTCAAACCGACCGATCTTTTGCCCTAAGGCGCCCGTGAAGGCTCCTCGCTCGTAACCGAACAGCTCGCTTTCGAGTAACCCTGTCGGTATGGCGGCACAGTTCAAGGTGATAAAAGAGCGATTCTTGCGGCGACTCATTCTGTGAATGGCGCGCGCGACCAACTCCTTTCCCGTACCGGTCTCCCCCAGGATCATCACCGTCGCATCGGTGGGAGCAACCGTTTCGACCTGCCCCAAAACCCGCTTCAGAGCCGCACTTCTGCCAACAATCTCCTCAAAATTGTCGATCCCGGCGTCGTTGTCGAGTTTCTCCGCCTCCTCGCCTCCCGTGAGGATCTGCACAATGGTAGTCCAGCGAAACGGAGAAAGGTTCATTACTGCGACCGCCACCAGAACGCTCACCCGAGTTCCGTCTTTGCGAATGTATTCTTTCTCGAAGGGCGTGCAGGCCCCGTACCACATGCCTTCTTCATGGGCCTCTTCATCCAGAGGCAAGTATTCTGTGGGAGTGAGATCCGGCCAGTATAGCCGGTCTGCAACCAGGTCTTCGCGGCTATAACCGACTATTTGAAGGAACGCGTCATTGGCGTCTGTAATATGGTCAAACTCGCCTGAAACGACGCCGGCAATGGTCGATTCCTTCGCGCGTTCTCTACTTAGGAGCCGGAGCACGCCGCCGGGCCGCAACTTCTCTTCCGCCAAGTGACGCTTGCTAAAGTCGCGCACCACTCTCCCAAAGCCCCGCAGTTCCCCGCTTTCGTCTCGGAGCGCCATCGTAAACACGTTCGCCCAAAATCGCGACCCGTCCTTCCTTATGTGCCAGTCTTCGCTCCCGAAATGCCCTTGAGCAGCCGCCCTTTTCAACTCCTCCTTTAGCTTGGCGCCAAGAGCATCTTCGTCTGGATAAAGGCAAGATACAGACTGACCGACGATCTCCTGGCTCTGATACCCATAAATGCGCTCCGCGCCGGAATACCAGCCGACAACCCGTCCGTCAGCGTCGAACAAGAAAAGTCCATAGTCCTGCATCCACGCTGGATCTTCACCAGCCCCGGCAGCGCCGTGGAATTTCACGGATTTATCACGCGGCGATTTGTCACGCAGCGCCAGTACGTGACGTTCGGGCAGGGCGTTTCCCTTCGCCGTGTACTCAACCTCTCGCACGCCACCGTCGGAACCTAGGAGCCGGAACGTGCCCCGTTGTTCGCCTCGTCGCAAAAAGGCCCGCCAGAGCTGCTCAATCTGAGGCCTGAAGCCGGGTTCTGCAAAGTCGTCAAGTCTACGGCCAATAATTTTGTTTCTTGGAAGCCCGAACAGCCTGGCCGCACCGCAACTGGCGTCCCGAAAAGTGCGGTCGTCGTCCGCAATGAGGATGGGTTCAGCAGGCTGGTAGACAATCGCCCGAAACAGCAGTTCAAGCTGTTTCAAGCCGACGTCTAGAAGCCACTGGCCGCTATCTGGCTCGGAGGACTCGGAGTGCATAACTTCCTTCCTGAATTCGGAACCACCAAGAATGAAAATGCTTCATCGCGAACCCGATCGGAGTCGTCCATCCGGAATATGGCGGCCCGTCTTATTGATCAGTTTTTCGATACCGTCATGGCGTCGTGAACAAGGAGTACTCGTGGACCTCGTTTTTCTGTCGAGCACGTCTTTCGTGGATCGCCGCCATTTGTCGTTCTAGGAAGACCTGGACGGTCCTGCCCCGCAGAAGTGCGTAAAGGGTGGGGCCGAATCCGGCGACCCTCTCGTGCTTCCGAAGCGCTCTGTTGAATCGAAGGAGATTCGTGCGCTTTTTCTCCGCAGAGCATCGGCAAAAAGTTGGCGGCATTCGTCGCACACAAGTATCCGCTTTTTTATAGCATGCCTACGGCGAGCGCGCTATCAGTCGGTTGCCCAGGGCAAAGGGCATTGGTGCCAAAGAGTTATCCGAACGACTAGACTACGCGGATGTGCATCTAGCACAAGGCTTTGGGGACGCATGCGAACCGAGAAATGGCGTGCGTTGGCGTAGGCGCGCCTAGGTCATTTGTCGGTTGCCGGATGGCGTGCCGTATCAGGCTGGCGACCTCATGAGCGTTAAGTTTCTTCATAATCGCGGCGCGATGTGCGGCCACGGTCTTGAAGCTTATTCTGAGAGCTTTTGCAATCTGTTGGGAACTCTTGCCGTCTGCAATCAGCTGCAAGATCTGTTGTTCACGGCCGGTCAGGAGAGGCCCACCTTTGCCGGCGAGGGCCAGCAGGTGCCGGATCAACTGTGCGCCCTTCTCGTTGGATTGCAGTGCCTGCTTGAGCCCGGTGAACGCAGGGTGAGTCTCTGGCAGATTGTCAAGCGTCACGTTGAAGCTCCCCGTAATGGCGGACAAAACTGTGTTGAAGTCCTCGGCCATCAAGGAACTATAGTGGCCGATCGTCTCCAACTTGTACGAGCTGACGTCCCTGATCATGAGCCCGAGGTTCAACGTCTTACCGTCGGGACGAACGGCGTAAAGACTTGCCAAACAAACTCGTCCTTTGGTGCGTCCGTTCATCGGAAGACCGCTGACCTGGACGTTGAGAATTGGCACTTGGTTCCGAAGGACTTCGCGGCATAACGGTTCGAGGGTAGAAGCCTGCTCAGGAATCACTTCTCGGAGTGTGTGGCCGATATGCTCGTCTGCCAGATGGCCGTCAATGACCTTCAGGGCTGCGTTGACGCGGACAAATCGTAAGTTGTGATCGAGAAGTGCGAAGCCGACGGGTGCGGCAGCGATCAACTGCAGCAGCTGGGATTTCTCTCGTCTCAGTTGAGCGATTCCATCGCGCAAGCGGCGCACTGTTCCTTTGTCGCGGGCATTCATAAGTACACTCCAAATCGGGCTTCAACGGCGCCACGGACCAGACAA
>JBEKBK010000679.1:0-3874 GCA_050015435.1 Bryobacteraceae bacterium | reverse complement strand
AGACAAGTCGATTGGCCGGTTAATTTGGCCATAACTGGTCCAATCTGTGAACGCGCCCACAACCGCTTGTTTCTAATGGAGTTAAAGCCAAGCGGGCATCAGGATTGGCCAGTTATGGCCGTAATTCAGGAGCTGGGCCCATTTTCTGACCCACGGCGGTAGACTTGTTCATTACTGATGGCGCTCCAATCAGGCGACAAACTCGGGCACTACCAGGTCATCTCGTTGCTCGGGGTCGGTGGCATGGGAGAGGTCTACAAGGCGCGCGACACGCGCCTGGACCGCACCGTCGCCGTCAAGGTCCTGCCAGAACATATCGCCAAGCGTGAAGATCTGCGCGCCCGCTTCGAACGGGAGGCGCTGGCGGTTGCTTCGCTGAAACACCCGAATATCTGCGTGCTCCACGACATCGGCAATCACGATGGCGTCGGCTCCTTCATGGTGATGGAGTTCATGGAGGGCGAGACGCTGTCGGCCCGCATCGAGAAGGGCGCGCTCCCGCTCGATCAGGCTCTCAAGTTCGCCACTCAGATCGCCGATGCGCTGGACCGTGCGCACCGTGCCGGAGTTACACATCGCGACGTGAAGCCGCAGAACATCATGCTGACGCGGGACGGTGTGAAAGTGCTCGACTTTGGGTTGGCGAAGTCGTCGTCGAAGCCCGGACCCACCGAGGAGACGCTGACCAAGGTGCTGACGACGGAAGGCACGATGATGGGCACGCCGCAGTATATGGCGCCGGAGCAGTTCGAGGGGAAAGAGGCGGACGCGCGCAGCGACATCTGGGCCTTCGGCGCAGTGCTGTACGAGATGGTGACGGGCCAGAAGGCGTTTCAGGGGAAGAGTTATTCGAGCCTCCTCGGCGCGATTCTCTCCGCCGATCCTCCACCGATGTCGGTGAAGCCGTTCACCCCGGCGTGGCTCGAACGCCTCGTGAGGCGGTGTCTGCAAAAAGACCCCGATGATCGCTATCAGAGCATGCGCGACGTAGTGATCGAGCTTCAGGCGCCGCCGCAGGAATCCGCTGCCGTCAGGCCGTCGAAAGCAGCGCTCTGGCCCTGGATGGCTGCGGCGGGGGCGCTCGCACTAGCGCTCGCCGCGCTCGCCTTCGTCCACTTGCGCGAGACGACGCCGGAGCGCCCGCTGGTGCGGCTGGACGTCGATCTGGGTGCGGATGTTTCCTTGCTTTCTCTCACCAACATCTTGACCAGAGCTGGGAGCAGCGTGGCCATCTCTTCCGATGGGACGCGACTGGTATACGTATCGGGCACGTCGTACAAGCTATTCACCCGTCGTCTCGATCAATCGAAGGCCACGGAGCTTCCGGGGGCAGGGGGTTACGCACCGTTCTTCTCGGCCGACAGTCAGTGGATCGGATTCGAAACCTCGGGCTTCAAGCTGAACAAGATCTCCGTGGAAGGCGGCGCGGTGGTTCCGGTGGCTGACCCGGGCGGCCCCTTCTACGGGGGGAGCTGGAGCGAGGACGGCAACATCTACGTGGGCGTCACGGGGAAGGGCCTGGTACGGATTCGCGAGGGCGGAGGAGCGCCCGAGACCATCGCGCCGCTGGGCGACGGAGAAGCCGACCTCTTGTTCCCGCAGATTCTGCCGGGAGGCAAAGCGGTCCTGTTTTCGGCTTACACGGTGCGGAGCCCGGATGCATCCAGCATTGAGGTGATGACACTGGCGGATCACCATCGGAAGACGATATCCCGAGGCGGTACATCCCCCCGGTATTTGGCCACATCAAACGGGGCAGGCTACCTAGTCTATATAAACAAGGCAACCCTGTTCGCGATCCCGTTCGATCCGGACAAGCTGGAAACGCGCGGAACGGCCTTGCCCATCCTGGATGACGTCGCATCCAACTCGGGGTTGGGCACCGCACAACTTTCTATCTCGCGCACAGGAACTTTGGTGTACCGAAGGAGCGGCGAGGACGCTGGATTGCTCACCGTTGCGTGGCTCGACGGCGCGGGGAAGACGCAGCCGCTGCTGGCGAAACCGGGCGTCTATGGATATCCCAGCGTGTCGCCGGACGGCCAGCGGCTGGCACTGGCGGTCACCGAGGGAGGGAATCAGGATATTTGGGTGTACGACCCGCAGCGGGACACCATGACGCGCTTGACCTTCGACGGAAGGTCCGGGTTTCCCATTTGGAGTCCGGACGGACGGTACATTGTGTTCCAAACGTCGGGAGCAGGGACGTCCGTGACCCGTTCCGACGGAGCCGGCAAGCCCCAGCCCTTGACCCAGACCAAGAACCCGCAATATCCGTATTTCTTCACGCCCGACGGAAAGACGCTGGGCTTCAACGAGCGGCATTCGGGGATCTCATCTGATTTGTGGACCGTGCCGATCGAGAGCGACGGCGCAGGGCTGCGGGCCGGAAAGCCACAGCTTTTTCGGCAGACCTCAGCGGACGAGCGGAATCCTTCCTTTTCACCCGACGGGCGATGGCTTGCCTACACGTCGAATGAGTCGGGGACGTTTCAGATCTATGTGCGAGAATTCCCCGACAAAGGCGGCAAGTGGCAAATCTCAAACAGCAGCGGCGCATACCCGATGTGGTCGCGCACAGGAAAAGAGCTGTTTTTCGAGACTCTGGATAACCATATCATGGCGGCGGCGTATACCGTGAAAGGCGATTCCTTCGTGGCGGAAAAGCCTCGGCCTTGGTCCGGGCAGACGCTCGGAGGGGATGTCAACCTCGTGAAGAACGTCGATCTCGCGCCCGACGGCAAGCGCATCGTGGCGCTGATGCCCGCCACCGAGGCCAAGGGAGCGCAAGAGGCTCAGAACCACGTCGTGTTCCTGCTGAACTTCTTCGACGAGCTCCGACGCAAAGTGCCGGTCGGGAAATAGCGTCACACGCTGCGAATGAGGGAACTCTCTCGTAGGCAAGTCATTAGAAATGTGTTGGCCGGATAGCGCCAGGATGGTCGGCTAACCGTCCATAATTAGATCTAATGGAAAAGCAGCGGATCATAATCCCCGTTTTCCGGGCTACAAGTGCAAAAAAGAGTCTCAATAACACCTTGTGGATCAGTAGAATAGGACGAAGATGGGAATAGACCCTCGGACCCCGACAAACCCGACAAGTGCGAAGCGGCGCCGCCAGGATCAATTCTTCCATGCTCTGCATGAACTCGGGTGTTTGCATGTAATCGGCGTAGCCCCGAAAAGAGGCATTTCGCCAGCCCCCGTTGGCCGAATCGCGATTGGCGTGACGCAAACCGCCGAGTCCCGACGCGTGAACATATTCCAAGCCGGCTTTCCTCGGCGATTGGGGCAAGGATTCCTTGTTGAACTGCGCATTGTGCCGGGAACGCGGCACCGTGCGTACATCAACTACGAAGGTTGCCCCGTGCGCTTGGAGCAGGCCTATGAATTCCTCGATCGTGTGCGTGGAATGCCCAATCGTCATTGCCAGCGGTGGCGGCTTTTCCTCTGGCATGCTTTTCCCCAGGCAATCGGTTGTGTCATTCTCAGCGCGCTCACGGTGGGCTCCCGAGCTTCTTGAGTGCCGATCCCTTGTGCATGGCCAGATGGGCGGTCGTGTCGCTCTGGATCAAGTACTGCGGCTCCTCCTTCGAGGCGTGGACCGTGTAGCCTTTGAACGTGATGGGGGCGGTAATTCTTTTCTTGATCGTTCCCCTGACGTGGCCAGCTTCCGAGTTCCACCCCACATGATCTCCAACTTTAAGATCTTGCTTCATCGGCATGCTTTCGTGGGTGCGGTTTAAGCACCTAAGGAGCGTTGCTCGTCTTTGCCGAGCGATTCGAGCAGGGTTTTCATCTCTTCGGCGTGCTCTTCCTCGTTGCTCATGATCTTCTCCATCATGGTACGCGTGGTGGGATCGTCGTCGCCCAG
>JBEKBK010000678.1:0-3885 GCA_050015435.1 Bryobacteraceae bacterium | reverse complement strand
CCCGGGCTCCGGAACCGTGATCGTGAAGGCCCCGGTTGGATCGGTCTGAGCTGGAAGAACAGCTGCGGGGGATGTTACTGGTCGAGCCGTAATTTGCGCGTTGGCAATGGGGACGTCGTTCTCATCGACGACCCGTCCGGTCAAGACGAGATCGGCGCCTCGAAGCGTGACGGTGAGCAAGGCACCAGCCGCGAGGAGACGGATAAGAGAGATGGAGGGCTGTTGCACAGCGTGCCCGCCACTTAGAGTAGCAGGAGACGCGGTGCCTTAGCCCGCCGCACCGAGCGCTAAACCAAGACAAGCCGGCATGAAAGCGGGCTCGCCGACATGGACGGCGGCCCCACCGTGACTGGGACGGGCGGCTAGGAGCGGTCGCGAGTTCGTCCTACCGGCGTGGGCACGCGATCCGGGAAGGCGTCGGAGTCCGCGGGCGCTGGAACGGTTCCAATCACCGCTTGAAGCGCGGCCAAATCCGCGGTCCGCCTTTGCAAATTAATCTCCAAGCGCCGCTCCGCGAGCGACATGAGCTGGCGAGGGCTGTCACTGTCGTTCGGATAGAAGGCCTGACCGGCGGTGAGATGGACGATCCCCGGCGTGATTCGTTCGGCGGACTGCTTGATGACTTCGTCCAATCTAGCGAGCTTGGACTGCAGAGCTTCAGATTTCATCCCCGGCAGCACCAGCGCAAAGGTATCCTCGCCAGTCCGTCCAACGCAATCGTATTCCCGGAAGGTGCCGCGCAGGGATTTGGCAACTGTCTTCAAGAGTTGTTCGCCGGCGGACTCGCTCAAATCATGGACGGTCTGCTTGTAGCCGACGAGCCGGCAGAAGACCACCGCCAAATCATGCTTGAATCGCTGGGCCCGGGCGAGCTCGGTTTCGAGCGATTTCTCGATCAAGTGAGCATTCGGAAGATCGGTAAGGTCGTCCATATTGGCGCGAACTTCCGATTCCTTGTATTTCAGAGCATTTTCCATCGCCGCCGCGATCTTGGGTGTGACCGAGGTCAAGATCCGCAGTTCATCGCGCGTGAATGCGTCCTTGCCACGGCGATACAGCGTCATAACGCCGATCAAACCGCGAGAGCCTTCGAGCGGTACGGCGAGGGCTGACAGGAGCTTTCGGTCCGGAGAGCAAAAGAATCCGGGGTCCACGTCGGGATTCCCGTTCACCACCGGCTGAAGGTTCTGAGCGACCCACCCTGTCAAACCGTGCCCAACCGGAACTTCAAGACACCGGAGCATGGTCTGGTTGTCTCCGGCCGCGTATTGCACCGCGAGCAAATTGGCGCGCTGCACGAACACCGCCAAGGCGTCCGACGGAATCATCCCCTGCAGAGTGCCTTCCACGCGAACCAGCGTTTCGTCCAGATCGAGCGAATTCCCAACCCCGGTCGCCATATCGAGCAGCATTTTTTCTTCCCGCCGGGCGGCGTTAATGCTGGAGATGAAATCATGCGAATACCCGCTGGGAGCTAGGCTGGAAACCGAGCACAGGTCCAGCCCCGCGCCCGGAGCGCGACCTTTTTCGACGACCGAATTGGTTGACAAAACACTCAATTGATGATCGGTTTGTTGCTTTCCTTCGGCTTCGAGTTCACGATAGTGCGCTTTCAGGGCTTTAATCACGTCGGGGTCGAAAGCAGTGTTGGCCTCAGAGGCGATTCGATCCATGGCCTCATCGAGAGGCATCGCCTTGCGGTACTCACGATCGGAGGTGAGGGCATCGAGGCAATCCACCGCGGTCAGAATACGGGCTCCGAGCGGGATCTCGGTTCCCTTCAGTCCCAGAGGGTAGCCGGATCCATCCCATTTTTCATGGTGCGCGCGCACGATGGGAGCGACGGCGTAGGGGAACTGAACCTGTTCGACGATTTCAGCGCCCACCAGCGGATGAACTTTCATTTTGGCGAACTCTTCCGCCGAGAGCTTACCGGGCTTGGTCAGAATATGCTCCGGAATGGCCAGTTTGCCTATGTCGTGCAGCAGTGCGGCGGCGTGCAACGCCTCGAGCTCGGTCGGGTCCAGCCCCATCGCCTTGCCGACTCCGAGCGCGTAAACCTGTACTCGCCGCAAATGTCCGCGAGTGGTGAGGGTATCTTTGGCTTCGACGGCCAACGCCAGACCCTCGATCGCCCGCAAGTGGAGCGCGGCCATATCGCCGGCGTGCTTCTGCTTCTCTTCGAGCTGCGACTTCTGCACGCGATAGTAGCGATACGCCACGTAGATCACCGGCAGACCTAACAGAGCGGGTTCCCAGGAGGTGGAGGTGGTGGCCAAGTGCATTGCGCCTGCCACCGCGGCGCCGATCAGGTAGTAAGGGAACGACCAAAAATACGATTCCCTCCACAACTGACCGAGCCGTTTCTGTTCGCTGAGCCGCGCGGCAATGGCCGCAGGGAAGGTATTGGCGACGAACAGGGCGGCGGCCGCGACAAACAACCGGATCGTGGCGTTCTGGACGAATTCGGGCAGCAAGGCGCTGTACCCGAAATCAGCCGTCGCGATGACCGTTGCCAGCATCCCCACCGCTAAAAGAGTGTCCGCAACCTTCGCCCGAGCCCACAGGCATTGCGTCAGTGCGGCCGCACATCCCACCGCAACCGCCTCCGGCAAGCTCAGTTCAACGATGCTGATCAATACAAATGGCAGACTGACCGAGAACGCCGTGCCGAATCCGGGCCGCTTGAGTTGAAAAACACTGCAGGCCACGGCCATGGTGAGGTAAATAAAAAAGCGTTTGGGCTCCGAACCCTGCCAGTGCACCAGAATGGAAGCGAGGTAGAGCACCCCCAGAGCGGCTGGGATTGAGACGAAAGCTTTGGTTCGTCTGGACATACTGCCGAACGATTGATTGCAGTTTCTATTCCAGTTCGTAACTGCTTGAATTAGCGGTGTGGTTTTCAAAACATGAGGGCACTTAGGGACAACTTGTCCCGGAACGGGACAAGTTGGCTAGAGCGTGCCCTTTACCGTAGTGCGAAGCGCGTCTTGAGCAAACATTAACGTGAATGAACGCTGATAAAACAATTGCTAGCGAGCTTTGGAGGAGCAGGAAACTACGAAGGATCGGGGCGGAGGAGCGGAAGGATCGGCCGGCGCTGCTTTCTTTTCCATGATGGACAAGCGCAGGCACTCCTTGAAGGTCTCGAATCCAGCCGTGGTGCTGAGAAGGGCGCGCACTCCCAAGGCGACTGCCTCCCGCTCTGTCTCTGGAGGCAGGTCCTGCTCCACGCAAAGTACAACGGCCGAATCCGGCGCTGCTCGTCGAAGTTCCTTGAGAATGGAGAGATCCGCGCTCGTCCGGAACCAGAAGAGCATCAAATCCGGTTGGGATTCCGCAGCGCGTCTTACGACTTCGATCCGGCGGCTGGAGATACACAGCAGCTTGAATTCGCGGTCGATTTCCAGGGCCTTCCGGAGCTTGGGTGGAACGGCCAGTTCCTCCGCAAAAGCTAAAATCGTGCGCACTGCCTGACAGCGAGCTGTGCTATCGGCGCGATGCTTCATGATTCGGTTACTGGCACGCAAGATGCCAGTATCTCAAGGCAAGCTATGCCATTGGAAAGCTAAGGGCGAGTCCAGCTTAACGGGCGACAAAATGGCGCAACAAGCGAAAAAATGGCGCCTTCGTTCAAAAGCGCAAAGGGTGCGGCGCGCACCGCCAAACTAGGGGAGAACCGATCGCGCCGCACTCCGTTTTGCGCGAGTTCCTCAGAAGCGCAAAGGGTGCGGCGCGCACCGCCAAACTAGGGGAGAACCGATCGCGCCGCACTCCGTTTTGCGCGAGTTCCTCAAAAGCAAAGGAACCGCGTGGCGGTCCCGTCCGGGGAGGAACTTGGCATTCAGGCCGATCCTGCGGCATTCTGCATGTATCAGCGGCAGA
>JBEKBK010000677.1:0-3892 GCA_050015435.1 Bryobacteraceae bacterium | reverse complement strand
CGCACGCCGCGGAAGCGGTCCGGACTCGCGGGCGGACGCGGCCGCGGCGGACGCACCGCCTCCTCCCCGGGCTTGGCGGGCGGAGTCGGCGGGGTGGGAGGCGGAACGTAACCGGCCGGCAGCGGGATTCCCTGCGTGCCGCAATCGGTCCGTCCGTTTATTGCTTCTGCCGACATGAACAGCAGATGACCGTATACCGAGACATCTCCCTGGCCACCGGGGCAGAGCAAGGAAGCCCGCAGCTTGGTCTCCGCCGGGCTGTCGATGTCAAAAAAGTTGATGCCGTTGTAGTTCCCTACAAACAGGTGATTGGCGCTGAACGCCAGATCCGAGTTCGTCGAGCCGTACTGAACCGTGGGAGGTTGGGGCGGACGCTTGGGTTCCCCTGGCTTCTCGTCCGGAGGCTCGGGCGGGGGCGTATTTGCCGTCGGAATGAAATTACCCGGCGCGAAACCTGGCGGCTTCGGCAGGGACGCCAGCTTCTCCAAGCCGAATGTTGCTTCCCCGGCGTCGTACAAGCCAGCCTTGAGTCCGATCCGAGGATCGTCGGCTGACGCCCGCGGATTGACGTAAACCGTGGACGGCACCGTACCCGTCGCTGGAGCTGCAGCCGAACCGGGTCCGCTGTTTTGCCCGGTGCTGAGCGCCGCGAATGCGAGCGCGAGTGAAATCGCCGCGGCGTTCCGTGAACGCAGCGAAGTTCGCGTGACGATCATTTTTCCTCCCGGAGCATAGCCTGCATGATTTCAATTTCGGCACGCTGGGTGTTGTCAATGTCCGTTGCGAAATCGAACAGCACGGCGTCCTGGCCGGCTCCTGGAGTATCGAAGAGATCCTGCACCATGGTCAGCGCGCCCGTGTGGTGCTGAATCATTCCAGTCAAGAACAAGTGATCGAACGCCGGGCCGGTCGCTTCGGCTAGGGCTTTCATCTGCTGAGGGGTTAGCATTCCGGGCATCAAGGGCATCGCGTCCGGCATGGACCCCACGTCCATATGGTTCATGCGATCGGCCTGATCCCCGTGAGTCATAGCATGATTCATGGCCGCCATGCTGTGGCCCATGGAAACCGGTGCGCTCCGGTCCTCAAGCCACTGCTTCATGTACTGAATCTCGTCGGTCTGTGAAATACTGATTCGTTCGCCCAGAGCGAGCAGGCGTTTGTTTTGCCCTCGGGTTTTCATCAGGTCCGTCATCTCGACGGCCTGCGAGTGATGCATGATCATGCCCTGCATGAAATTGACGTCGGCGGCCGAGGGGGCGCGCACCGGCACCGCGGCTGCAGCCGATGTCAGAATCCTGCTGCTCTGCCCCGGCGCGCCCGGCTGCACGACGGGTGCGCTCTCCGCTGGAGGTTTGGTCTGTTGTGCGGGCGAGTTGGCCGCGCTTAGAAAAAGCAGCGTGAAATAAATCAGCGAATCACGAAAAGTCATGAGTCACCTTATTTTCCCTCGGTCCATTTGGAGTGTTAGTGGCTGATGGTTAAGTTTAACCGAAGAAGCGGTGGGGCTCGGGGATTCGTGTGCCGGTGTTATTCTTCTCAAATGAAATCGATCCTGGCTCTTCTCTTGGGGATGGGTGCATGCGCTTGCGCTGCCGAGAACGTTTCCACGTTTTCCATCGTTGCCTATGATGCAGCCAACGGCGACTGGGGCGTCGCGGTTGCTTCGCGCTACTTCTCCGTCGGCTCGGTGGTGCCGTGGGCCGAAGCCGGGGTTGGAGCCGTGGCAACGCAGGCTAATG
This sequence comes from Bryobacteraceae bacterium, assembly GCA_050015435.1. Lineage (GTDB taxonomy): Bacteria > Acidobacteriota > Terriglobia > Bryobacterales > Bryobacteraceae > Palsa-187. Next base: position 2,150 of record JBEKBK010000677.1, on the reverse strand, counting down.
TCAACGTCGGATATGGGCCGAAAGCGATTCAGCTTCTGAAGGATGGTCTTACCGCCAGGCAGGTGCTCGACAAATTGCTCGCCGAAGACACCTTCGAAGGTAAGGACGGCCGGCAGGTAGCGATCGTCGACTCGAAAGGCAACATCGCCACCTTCACCGGACCAAGTGCGCCTGACTGGGCCGGCGATCGCCAGGGCGAGACCTGGTCCGCGCAGGGCAACATCCTGGTGGGCCCGCAGGTGCCCGAGTCGATGGGCCGGGCTTTCGAGGCCACCCGCGGCGAACTTGCGGAGAAGCTGTGGGCAGCGCTCAAGGCCGGTGACGATGCCGGCGGCGACAAGCGCGGGAGGCAGTCGGCGTCCATGCTGGTGGTGCGCAAGGGAGGCGGCCGGAACCTGAATAACGATCGCTACATTTATATCAACGTCGACGACAATCCGCAGCCGCTTCCGGAACTGAGGCGTCTGTTGGATATCAATCTTGGTCTGCTCTATCAGGAGAAGGTCGGAAGAATGTTAACTTCCAACGACACGCGTGGGGCGCGCGAGGCCGCGCGGAAAGTGGTCCAGTACAATCCGCGGAGCCCTGGGCCGCACATGACTCTAGGCTTGTTGAATTATCTGGCGGGCGACAAAGCTGCGGCGCTGGAGGAACTGGGCAAGGCGAAAACCATGGGCGCCGCGGATTTCCGGACCGCATTCGATGCGGCTACACAGCGTCCCGTGTACCACGCTGTTACAGAAGACAAGGTATTTCTACAGAACCTGTTCATGGAGAATTGAAATTTTATATGCGATCCGACATTGTTCCAGGGGCCATTTTTCCCGACTACGAGCTTTCCGACCACACCGCGAAACACCGGAAGCTCTCCGAACTGCAAGGACCACATCCGATGGTTTTGGTCCTCAGCCGCGGAGGTTTCTGCCCCAAGGACCGCCGGCAGGCTGAGGGGCTGGTTGAACTCCATCCTGAGCTCGAGGTTGGCTATTGCCGGCTGGTCACGATCAGCACCGACAATATCACTCAGACGAATGAATATCGCAGCGGAGTCGACGCTCACTGGCCTTTCCTCTCCGACCCCGGGCGTACCGTCCAAAAGGATCTCGATATCGCCGAGTACACTGATCCTGTCCACAATCCCATGATCCCCCACGTGATTGTGCTCGAACCCGGTCTAGTCATTTATAAGATCTACAACGGCTACTGGTTCTTCGGCCGGCCCACTTTGGAAGATCTCCGGCAGGACCTGCGTGCGGTTACCAAGAAATGCCGGCCGGACTGGGACATCACCACGCCCGAACTCAAAGCGGCGTGGCAGCGAGGCCGCAAGGAACTGTTCTACCCTTACGGCAAGACGTACGCCCAAACGCTCGGCGAGCAGGATTAGCGCGGGTTCGAGTCGATCGCAGTTCGCGGAGCATTCACGGCCAGTCGTGTCAGGTCGCTCTTAGGTTCCACAGAAGCTCTGTCGAGAGTTCGTCAGCTTGCTGAAACGTGGCGTGACTCCGGCTGCAAAACAGCTTCTCCTCAATAATTTTGGAATGGCCAGCCGGGTGCTTTTTCGGTTCCGCCGAAAGATACGGGCGGCATTCAAAAGAACTCGCCATGACCGACCTCTAAAAAGTTCTGTATACCGCTAAAGTAGTCACCACTGGCGGCTGGGACAACCAATCAATCGAAACACAGGAGATTCTCCAATGAGTACGATCAAACTATCGGAAGATATCAACCACAATCGCCGCAGCTTTTTGCGCAATGCGGCCATGGCTCTCGCTGCCGGTGAGCTCGCCACAATTGGCTCCGCGGACGCCCAATCCTGCGAGGCTAAAACGTCGTTCGGCTCATTGAAGCAGATCGATGCTGGCCTCCTCAACGTTGGGTATGCTGAAGCCGGCCCCGCCGACGGTCCCGCGGTTGTTCTGTTGCACGGCTGGCCCTACGACATTCACAGCTACGTCGATGTTGCACCGATCTTGGCATCGGTGGGCTACAGGGTAATTGTCCCGTATCTGCGCGGCTATGGCACCCGAATTATGCACGGACTGAATGCCGAGCGCCGGACTTGATGCGGTGCGATTGATCGGCTGCTGCGCTTCCCGCCACTGAGTTCCACCTCCTTCTGGCGATCCCTGTTCGACCTTCCTTCCATC
>JBEKBK010000676.1:0-3926 GCA_050015435.1 Bryobacteraceae bacterium | reverse complement strand
GAGGCTGCCCAGATCCTCTGCGAGCGGAGGCACCGTCTAGGCGCTCTGGATTTCGATCGGGTGGAAGCGGAAGCCATCGTTTCCGACGGGCAAGTCCAATCCATCGCGACTCGCCGCCGGAATCGAGCCAGCCGGTTGATTGAGGATTTCATGGTCGCGGCTAATGGGGTGATGGCTCAAACGCTCACCAACGCTGGACGTTCTTCCATCCGGAGAATCGTCAAAACGCCCGAGCGGTGGCCGCGCATCATCTCACTAGCCGCGCGTTACGGCGGGAAGCTGCCGCCGGATCCGGATTCCGGCGCGCTCAATGAATTTCTGATGCAGATGCGCAAGAGCGATGAAGTCCATTACGCGGATGTCTCGCTGGCGGTCATCAAGTTAATGGGGAAGGGCGAGTATGTACTGAGCCGCGTCGGCGATGCGGACCAGGGTCATTTTGCTCTCGCGGCCCAGGACTATACGCACTCGACCGCGCCGAATCGGCGCTTTGCGGATCTGGTGACGCAGCGTCTGATCAAGGCCGTGTTCGGCGAGCGGCCGGCGCCGTATTCGGATCCGCAACTGGACTCGATCGCCCGCAACTGCACGCTAAAGGAAGACGCTGAGAACAAGGTGGAGCGCGTCATGACCAAACGCATCGCGGCGGTGGCGCTGGTGCATCGCATTGGTCAATCCTTCGCCGCAGTGGTTACCGGCGTGACGCCGAAAGGTGTCTTCGTGCGGGTGCTCAACCCGCCGGTGGAAGGTCTTCTGATTCACGGGCAAGAGAACGTAGACGTCGGCGACCAGCTCCGGGTCAAGCTGGTGAGCACCAATCCGCAGCTTGGCTATCTCGACTTTGCACGCGAAGGTTAGTTCTTCGGTTTCACCACATAGTCTTGCCGCAGCCTGAGCATGGGCGGAGAGGTCATGGTATCGAACAGCATGCCTTCTCGGTTGCTTTTCATGTTCATGGCCCTCCGACTTTTCGCCCAATCCCCGGAGAGCGCGTGGGAGGCACGGTCGGTACTGGGGTTTCAACAGACGGCTGCGAGCTCGGCCGATTCGCGGCAATCGTTCTTTTTCGATTTCTTCATCGAGCGAGGCTTGAGCCAGCTATCGGCCGTGGATGCCAGATTTCTTTTGTGGGGAAATATCCGCCTGGCCAGTGTTCCTCAACAAATGAGCTCGGCTCTGTCGCTGTTGTCGCCAAGCTCGGGCTCGGCGCTTCAGTCGGTCAATACGAACCGGTTGGTTCAGAGCGCCGAATTTCTGAATGGCGTGGAACTCCGGCTCTGGCGTCTGCGCAGCCAGACCGTGCAGCGCGAAATCGGGTTCATCGCTCAATACGGCGAGAGTGGTCCGCTCACGCCTAAGGATAGCCTCCAGATTTTCAATCTACCCTCAGCCAGCTCATCCCAGTTCGCCACTTTTCAGCGTCTCTATGGAACTCCTCCACCGGGCACTAACTATGTTGAATTCGTGCTTCCGGATCAGAGCAGCTTTTACAAACAATATGGCGCTGGATTCCGAGTGACAACCTTCGATCTCGCGAATTCCTCCAACGCTCCAGCGACGTATTCGTTCACCGTGGGTCAGGATCAACTTGTGACCGGGGGGCGATATCGCGGGCTGGTGGGCCGGTTCGATGTGTTCTATCCGATTTCGTTCGGCGGCGCCAGCTTCAAGTTTTTTTACCTCTTTGGCACCGTCAGCACGCACTTGCAGACGCGGAGTGCTCAGACGCCGGCGCCGTTCCTCGATCCCGCGCAGCCGCTGCCCACCGGCCCGAACGCCTACGATCCGGACGTGATGGTGGTGACATCTCCGTCGATGCGCGATTACTACCGGATCGGGATCGGAGTGGATGCTCTGAGCCTTCTGACAAAACTGAAAATCTCCCTAAAGTAAAGCCGGCGTTATAATTGGAGCTTCAATCCTTCGATAAAGGGAGACTCCTATGTTGAGATCCGCGTTCGCCACCATATTATTTTCTACCCTTCTGTTCGCGCAGAATAAGGTCACGCCGGAGAAGGAAGCCGGCATGAAGGCCGACCTGGCCGGTCAAATCGACAGCATGAAGAAGCAGGCGCAAGTGATGGTGGACAGCGTCTTCAGTTTCGGTGAACTGGGCTTCCAGGAATTCGAGACGTCGAAGTATCTCAGCGGCATTCTTGAAAAAGAAGGCTTCAAAGTCGAACGAGGGATCGCGGGCATTCCCACGGCCTTCATGGCGAGCTGGGGTGAAGGAAAGCCAGTCATCGCGCTGGGCTCCGACATCGACGACATTCCGCAGGCTTCCCAAAAGCCCGGCGTTGCGTGGCACGAGCCGATCATCGAAGGCGCGCCGGGACACGGCGAAGGGCACAATTCCGGCGTCCCGTTGAATATTATGGCCGCGCTGGCGGTCAAGAAAGTGATGGAGCGTGAGCACTTGAAAGGCACCATCAAACTATGGCCAGGTGTCGCCGAAGAGTTGCTCGGCACGAAGGCCTATTATGTTCGCGCAGGCGTTTTCAAAGATGTCGATATCGTGCTGTTCGCCCACGTCGGCGCGAACCTGGGTGTCAGCTACGGGCCGACTTCCAGCAACGGGTTGGTGTCCGTCGAATATATGTTCAAGGGGGAGAGCGCCCATGCGGCCGGTGCACCGTGGCGCGGAAAAAGCGCGCTCGACGCCGTGGAGTTGATGAGCACCGGGTACGAATTCCGCCGCGAGCATTTACGGCTGGCGACCCGGGTGCATTACGTGATCACCAACGGCGGCGATCAGCCGAACGTTGTGCCGCCGAATGCTGCCATCTGGTTTTATTTCCGAGAGGCTGATTATGACCACATCATGAATTTGTGGCATATCGGCGACAACATGGCGCAAGGCGCTACGCTCATGACGGATACGACCTATACGTCGCGCCTGCTCGGCAGCGCCTGGCCTGGATATTTCAATAAGCCGATCGCCGAAGACATGTATAACAACATCACAAAAGTCGGGTTACCGACATGGTCCGAAGAGGATCAAACGCTCGCGCGCGCTTTGCAACGCGAGCTCAAGGTTCCTGTCAGGGGGCTCGCGGAAAAGATCCAACCGTTGAGGGCGCCGCGCGCAGCTGCGGGAGGTGGTGGCGACGAAGAAGGGTTCGGCGTCGGTCCCACCGGTGGCGGATCGGACGACATTGGTGACGTTTCGTGGGTGGTGCCGACCGTCACGTTATCCTATCCGTCGAACATTCCCGGCGGTCCGGGCCACAACTGGGCCAATGGAATCTCGATGGCCACGCCCATCGCGCATAAGGGCGTGGTTGCGGGCGCGAAGGTGCAAGCCATGACCGTGCTCGACATATTGCTGCATCCAGAACTGGTCACCAACGCTTGGGACTATTTCAATAACGTCCAGAACAAAGGTACGAAGTATCAGAGTTTCCTGCGGCCGGACGACAAGCCTGCCATCTGGCTCAACGAGAAGACCATGGCGCAATATCGGGAGAAGATGAAAGCTTACTATTACAATCCTTCAAAGTACGGTTCTTATCTCGAGCAGCTTGGAATCAAGTATCCGACGGTAAAAGCTGCCAATTAGATTACTGCCGCCAGCGGCGTAGAGCCGCGGAGCCGGTCGCGAACGTGGCCACTACCAGGATGGTCACGATTCCTCCGCCAACCACGCTGAACACCGCGCCGAACCAGGCGGCCGTCCATCCGGACTCAACCGCTCCCAATTGATTCGAGCAACTGATGAAGATGCTCTGCACCGCAAGCACGCGGCCCTTTAGCCAATCCGGCGTTTCCATCTGCACCAAGGACTGACGCAGCACCACACTGATGTTACCTGAATTATGCACGGACTGAATGCCGAGCGCCGGACTTGATGCGGTGCGATTGATCGGCTGCTGCGCTTCCCGCCACTGAGTTCCACCTCCATCTGGCGATCCCTGTTCGACCTTCCT
>JBEKBK010000675.1:0-3940 GCA_050015435.1 Bryobacteraceae bacterium | reverse complement strand
TTTGACATTTACGCGAACGTGGACCGCACCGATCTGGGCACGGTGGGCGCCGCCGTTCAGAACATCATGAAGGACGAATCCAAGAAATTGCCGCGCGCGACCACGCTGACTCTGCGCGGGCAGTTTGACACCATGCAGAGCTCCTTCTTCCGGCTGGGCCTGGGTATGATCGCGGCCGTGATCCTGGTTTATCTCCTGATGGCGGTCAACTTTCAATCCTGGCTGGATCCGTTCATCATTCTGATGGCGCTTCCCGGTGCGATCGCCGGAATCCTATGGATGCTGTTCGTGACGCAAACCAACTTGAGTGTCCCCTCTCTCATGGGCGCGATTATGTGCATTGGCGTCGCTACCGCGAATAGTATCCTGATGGTAGTGTTCGCGAATGACGAGAGATTGGAGGGCAAGAATGCCCGCGAGGCCGCGCTGTCAGCGGGCTATACGCGCGTCCGGCCGGTACTGATGACTGCCGCCGCGATGATTCTCGGGATGCTGCCCATGTCTCTCGGGCTCGGGGAAGGCGGCGAACAGAATGCCCCGCTCGGCCGCGCCGTGATCGGCGGACTGCTTGTCGCCACCGTCACCACGCTGTTCGTGGTTCCCATCATGTATAGCTTGCTGCGAAAGACTCCGCCCACCGATCATGAGCGTGAGATCGAAATTGAAGAACGGGAAGGCCTGCCCGAGCTTGACGCCCATATCTAGATTCATATATGCGATATTCCACCGAACCCGAACCTGAACTCGGCAGCACGGAAACGCAGTTGCGCAGCGAAATCGAGGACCTGAAGCGCCAGTTGGAAGAACAGCGGCGCGCGCTGGAGGTTAAAGTTGTCTCCGCGAACGGAGCGCATGCCGCGGCGAAGCCCCCTCATCCCTCCCGCCTAGGGCTCTGGTTGCTTGGAATCTTGATCGTCGCTGTAGTTGCAGCCGCCTTCGTGGGCGGTTACATTCCCCGCACGCGACGCGAGGCGGTGATCGGCGCGGAGGCGCGCCAACAGGAGCAGGCTATTCCCGTGGTTAGCGTGGTGACCGCGGTCCGTACGGGGGCCGAGAGCCAGCTTGTGCTGCCCGGCAATGTTCAAGCCGTGACCGAATCGCCGGTTCTCGCGCGGGTGGACGGCTATATCAAGAAGCGGTTGGTGGACATCGGAGACCGGGTCACGGAAGGCCAGGTGCTTGCGGAGATCGATACGCCGGACTTGGATCAGCAAGTAGAGCAAGGCCGTGCGAGCCTCGATGCGGCGCAGGCGACCCTCCAGCAAGTTTCAGCCAGCTATGTGCAGGGTAAAGCCAATACTGAGCTGGCCAGAGTCACGGCGGACCGGTGGCAAAGCCTGCAAAAGGAAGGGATCGTATCGAAGCAGGACAACGATACTTACCAGGCTCAATTCCAGGCACAAACCGCGAATCTTCAGGCCCTCGAGAAGGCCATCGGCGCGGCCCGCAGCAACGTCGCGCTGGCCGAAGCCACGCTCGCCCGATACGTGAGCATGCAGAATTTCAAAATGGTGCGGGCGCCTTTCAGTGGGGTGATCACCGTCCGCAATGTCGACACAGGCGCGCTGGTGAATACCGGTAATACTCTAATGTTCCGCATTGCGCAGACGGACCCGCTTCGCATCTATGTCAATGTCCCGCAGGAGAGCTCCGGGGCTGTTCGCGTGGGTCAGTCGGCGCAGGTGAAAATTAACGATTCCCGCCAATTTACCGGAAAAGTGACCCGGACCGCGAATGCACTCGACCCCGCATCCAGGACCCTTTTGACCGAGGTGCAGGTATCGAACGCGAACGGCGCGCTGCTGCCGGGAACGTACGCCACGGTCGATTTGGACAGCGCGCGCTTGAATCGTCCGCTCTTGTTGTCGAGCGCGGCTTTGGTCGTGCGGTCGGACGGTCCGCAGGTAGCGGTGGTGGGAGCCGATAACATCGTTCACTTCCAGCACGTGCAGATCGGGCGCGACTACGGCGATCGCCTGGAGATCACCAGCGGCCTCGCGGAGGGCGATTCCGTCATCGTGAATCCAAGCGACAACGCCCGCGAGGGGGCGAAGGTGAATCCGGTTGCGTTGGCGGAGAAGTCTGCGGGTAAGTGATCGGGACGAGCGCCGACTCGCAGCGCTTGCAACCGATATACTTGGGAGCAATGCCTTTCGACGCGAGCGCTGCGAGTAGGCGGTTCATTGGCTGCAAAAATCAGATATTCCGCATCGCCATCTTCCTCTTCGGACCGCTGGTGTGCATGGCGCAGTTCCCAATTCTGACGCAGTATCCCGCCTCCGCATACGCTATCACTTCTGGACCGGACGGGAACTTATGGTTCACTAACGGAGGGAACGTCGGGAAAATCACCACTTCCGGAGTGATTACGATCGTTTCTACCTTGGCAGAAAGCAGTCAGGCCTTTGACATTACCGCCGGACCGGACGGGAACCTGTGGCTCCCGGAAGGCGGTACGAACAAAATCGCGAAGGTCACGCCGGCTGGAGTAGTTACCGAGTTCGTGGTGCCTACCCCGAACGGCGCTCCTACCGCGATCACGGCCGGCCCGGACGGCAATCTCTGGTTCGTCGAGAATGCGAACAATGTAGGAAGGATCACGACTGCGGGTTCGATCACCGAGTTCCCTATTCCCAGCACGCCCGCCGAGCCATCCGGCATTACTGTCGGCCCGGACGGCAATCTGTGGTTTACAGAATTCCTCAAGGATAAAATCGGACGGATCACTACCGCCGGAGTCATTACTGAATTTCCGATCACGGGCGCCCCGGACTCGATTGTCGCGGGGCCGGATGGGAACCTCTGGTTCACGGAAACGAGCGGTAGCATCGGGAGAATCACAACTTCCGGCGTGAGTACTGTGTTCGCGCTTCCGACTTCGGGTAGCTCGCCACAGGGAATTACCGCCGGACCGGACGGCAATGTGTGGTTCACTGAGACGGATGCAAACAAGATCGGAAGGATCACACCTTCCGCTGCTATCGTCGAGTTTCCTCTTTCTACTCCTACCTACGTCGGACCGATGGACGTAACCATTGGCCCAGACGGCAATCTTTGGTTCACGGAATCTGGGGGGCCCGGAGACATCGCAAAAGTAAGCGGTGCGTTCACGCTTGGCTCCATTACGATATTCAATCTGAATCCGAACTCCTCACAGGTGGGAGCCGCGGGTTTTACCATGACGGTCAACGGCTCCGGATTTGTTGCCGGGTCGACAGTGGAGTGGAACGGATCGCCACTTTCGACCAGCTACATAAATGGAACCCTGACCGCCTCAGTGCCGGCTAATTTGGTTGCCAGTGTGGGCAATGCGACCGTGACTGTAGCTAACCCGGACGGGTCGGTCTCCGATACGGCGGCTTTTACAACCAGCAGCGCTCCAGCGCCCAGGATTTTAAGCTTGAGCCCGAACTCGAGCGTCGTAGGCGGTTCCAGCCGGCTCGTCGTGACCGGATCGGGATTTGTCCCGCCGACCTCGATCCAATGGGATGGACTTCCGTTTGGAGACACGAATGTGAGTGATAGCCCAACAACAGAGTTGGTCTGCCAGTGCGGGGGCGGAGGCCCGGGGAGCCATAGCGTCACGGTGATCAATCCAGACGGGGCCATATCCAACCCGGTACCGTTCACGATTGTCGCTTCCACCCAGACCCAGGTTTACAGGGCTACGAATGCATTCGCCACCGCATTAGACACCATCGCGCCTAATACTTGGGTGGCAATCACGGGCGTGAACCTTGCGCCAGCAGGGGATTCTCGCACCTGGCAGGAATCAGATTTTGTGAACGATCAGATGCCCACCCAATTGGATGGCGTTAGTGTTACCTGAATTATGCGCAGAACGATCCTCGAAGCGCGTGGTTCGTATGATCTGAGCGTGCGGCGAGCGCGATCGATGTCTCGTTTTGATTCTTTCTGTATCTGACCCGGTTTCCTCCAC
>JBEKBK010000674.1:0-3957 GCA_050015435.1 Bryobacteraceae bacterium | reverse complement strand
CCAGTTCCGATAACTCGAATTCGTTCGATTCGCCAAGTTCGGCCGGGTTGCCGCAGCATGGCCTGCGGGCACGGCGCCAAACTCGTACAATTGAGCGACATGACGCCGTTTGAGTTAACCGACCTAAAGGATCGACGGCTGCGCATTGGCCTGATCGTTCCGTCGTCCAACACGGTGATGGAGTCGGATTTTCATCAGCAAATTGGACGGACTGCGATCATCAGCACAACGCGCATTTTCCTGGAGGAAGTAACTCGGGAGGAGGAATTGCGGATGTTGGACAACGACCTGCAAAAGGCCACCGAACTCATTCGCACCACGGCCCCGGATGTCGTGATATTTGGCTGCACCTCAGCAGGAGCGCTCGGTACATTGGCCCATGATCGCGAAATCGGCGAGAGAATCCGGAAGGGAGCAGGAGCCCCAGCCGTCACCGTTCTCGAGGCGGTACTGTGGAAGGTGCGCGCGATTGACCCGCGGAAGATTGCGGTATCACGCCTTACACAGAAGATTTGACGAACAACATCGCATCCTCTCTCGGGGAAGCAGGGTATCCGCCGCTGAAGGCCGTGGGGATGGGTATTCGGAGGAACCTCGATATCGGAAGAGTTCCGCCATCGGACGTCATCCGCTTTGTGGAATCCCAACTGAAAGGATGTTCCCCGGATTGCGTTTTTCTCTCCTGCACCAACTGGCGATCCGTCGAGGCTATCGAACCGTTGCAGAGGAAACTGGGGATGCCGATCGTCACCAGCAACCAGGCGGCGGCGGACGCTGTTCGACGAGTTGGAGTCGGCGGCCGCTAATGCCGGCTGAAGCCACGGTCGCAGTCGGTGATGTCGAAGTAAGAACCATCGGTAAACTGCGGCGGCGGATAATCCCCCTGCTCGTGCTTTTGTATGTTGTCGCCTACGTCGACCGGATCAATATCGGTTTTGCGGCGCTGACAATGAATGCCGCGCTGGGTATCACCAGCGCCCAGTTCGGATTGCTCGCAGGAATCTTCTTTTGGGGGTATTTCATCTTTGAAGTGCCCAGCAATCTCCTGCTTCACCGCGTCGGCGCGCGCATGTGGATCGGCCGCATTCTGGTCACTTGGGGCATCGTGGCAATGGCCGCTGGAGCCGTGCAAAACGTACAACAGTTTTATGTTGCGCGATTTCTGCTTGGCGTTGCCGAAGCCGGCTTCTTCCCCGGTATCATCCTGTATCTGACTTATTGGTTCCGCCAGCGCGACCAGGCCCGCGTCATTTCTCTGTTCGTTACCGCGCTGCCGGTGGCCAGTATCCTGGGCGCCCCGGTTTCAGGCTTCATACTCGATCACGCGCATTGGGCCGGCATGAGCAGTTGGCGATGGCTTCTAATTCTGGAAGCACTCCCGGCCATCGTCTGTGGCGTGCTCACCTGCTTCCTGCTTCCCAGCGGGCCGGCGGAAGCGCGATTTCTGGCGAAAGAAGAGAAGAGCTGGCTCATCGCCGAATTGGCTCGCGAAGAGCATGCGAAGACTACCGGGCACTCCATCTCAGCGTTGCGCGCGCTGGCTCATCCCCGTGTGTGGCATCTGGCAGCGGTGCTTTTTGGGTTCGATATCGGGCTGTATGCCATGAGTTTTTACATGCCGCAAGTTGTCAAAGCGCTTTCGAACGGCTTCTCTAACACGGTGGTGGGCGTTCTCGTTATGGTTCCTCACCTGGCCGGGTTGGCGGCGATGGTTCTCGTATCCCGCAGTTCCGACCGAAGATTGGAACGGAGATACCACAGCGCTATCCCGATCACCGTCGCCGGAATTTCCCTGGTCTTGCTGGGAGAGACGAATTCCCAAGCACTGTCCATCGTGCTTTGGTCATTTGTTGCCATGGGAATCTACAGCTTCTTCGGCCCGTTTTTCTCGATACCAAGCAAGTTCCTCGCGGGATTCTCAGCCGCGGCCGGCATCGCTTTGATCAACTCGGTCGGGAATCTCGGTGGTTTTTTCGGCCCATCAGTCATCGGAGCCATCGCTAAGGGGAGCACGGGAATCTACGGAGGCCTTGCTGTCGCCGGCGCGGCGCTTATCTTGTCCGCCGTTCTGGTCCTTCTCCTTCCCCGGCGGGAGCGCTAGGCCTCGACTACTCCGCTGAAAGCAATCTCTGCTCCCTAACGCCGTAGCGCTTACGACCTTGGCCGGATGGTCGGCAGGCCTTCCATAAACGTTTTGATCGTTCGGCGCTACCCCGAAGAAAAACTAATGGACGGTTTGGCCGTCATCCAGGAGTAGATCCATTTTCTGACCCATCGCGATAGACTTGTTCATACTCGTATGCCGTTGTCCGTGGGCGACAGAATTGGTCACTTCGAGGTCCTATCTTTGCTCGGCCGAGGCGGGATGGGGGAGGTCTATCGGGCACGCGACACCAAGCTGAAGCGCGACGTCGCTCTCAAGGTTTTGCCCGAGGCTTTTGCGCGCGACCCCGAGCGCATGGCTCGGTTCCAACGAGAGGCCGAGGTACTGGCTTCGCTCAACCACTCCAACATCGCGCAGATCTACGGCGTGGAAGAGCGCGCGCTGGCCATGGAACTGGTCGAGGGCGAAGCGCCCAAGGGGCCGATGCCGTTCGATGAGGCCTGGAAGATCGCGTCGCAGATCGCTGCCGCGTTGGAGTATGCGCACGACAAGGGAATCATTCACCGGGATCTCAAGCCGGCCAATATCAAAGTCACGCCGGACGGCACCGTCAAGCTGCTCGACTTCGGGCTGGCCAAAGCGTTCTCGAATCGCAGCGAGGCGCGGACTTCAGCATCCGATAGCCCGGAGAACTCGCCGACACTCACAATCGGAGCCACTGAGGTGGGCGTAATTCTCGGCACAGCCGCGTACATGCCTCCCGAGCAGGCCAAGGGTAAAGCCGTCGATAAGCGAGCTGACATATGGTCGTTCGGAGTCGTGCTGTATGAGTTGCTGACAGGCGAACGGTTATTCAAGGGCGAAGACACCTCCGATACGCTGGCGCAGGTGCTGACCAAGGAACCGGATCTTGGCAAAGTGCCTCCTAAAGCGCGGAAGCTGCTAGGGCGATGCCTAGAGAAAGACCCGAAGAAACGCCTGCGTGACATCGGTGAAGCGGCGTACCTGCTCGATATTGCGCCTTTGACGGCTCCTACCGAGTCGCGGCTGAGCAGATTGCCCCGGATTGTCGCAGCGGTCGCGATCGTCGTGGCGGTCGCGATCGCCATTCCAGCAGTGCGGTATCGGCGAGAAACACCGCCGCCCGAAACACGCACCGAGCTTGTCACGCCCGCTACCGACGAGCCGCGGTCCTTTGCGCTCTCGCCGGATGGACGTCAAATCGTGTTTGTGGCAACGAGTGACGGAGCATCTCGTTTATGGCTGCGATCGCTGGCGAGCACGACAGCACAACCGTTGGCCGGCACCGAGGATGCTCGGGTGCCGTTCTGGGCGCCTGACAGCCGCTCGATCGGCTTTTTCGCTGGGAATGCCCTGAAGCGGCTCGACCTGGGTGGCGGCACCCCGCAAGTCCTGGCTGCGGCTCCCACGGCTCCCGCCGCAGGCGGGACCTGGGACGCAGATGGCGTCATCGTGCTTGGCTTAAGCGGGACGATTGGGGGCCTTCAGCGCCTGTCCGCCACCGGGGGTTCGACGGCCGACGTGACGACCCTCGGCGCGCAGCAGCAGGGCCACTTCGCGCCGTTCTTTCTGCCCGACGGGCACCAGTTCCTGTTCTCCGTGAACGGCCGGCCGGACGTGGCCGGGATCTACCTGGGCGCACTCGACGGGCGCGCCCCGAAACGACTGACACCCGCTGACGGCGCCGGGGTGTATCTGCCCTCGGGCTGGCTGTTGTGGGTGCGGGCGGGAACGTTGGTAGCCCAGCGGCTGGATGTGGATAAGGTCGCGCTGGCAGGCGAGCCGGTGACGGTGGCCGACGGCGTCGATGCGGTCTCGGTCGCGGCGACGGG
>JBEKBK010000673.1:0-3966 GCA_050015435.1 Bryobacteraceae bacterium | reverse complement strand
TTCGGATCGATGCGGGCCAAGCGAGCCAGGGTCCGCGCGTCCAGCCGGTCATCCTTGCGCGTGCTCTCTCCGATCAGACGCACATTCCGCGGGTTGGCGACGATCACTTCGTGACCGAAGCCCTGCAACTGCCGGCTTACCCACGGCGAGTGACACCCCGTCTCCAACGCTATCCGGCATCGCGCCATAGCGCCAAACACTTTCGCCATTCCCGCTGTCGTGGTGGGAGTGCTTCCTTCTCCGATCACCACTCCTTCTTCATCCAGCATGCAGTATCGGCTCGACCGATCTCCCAGATCCATCCCGATCGTTACCTTCTTGCTCGCCGCTTGGCTCTTCGTTTTCGCAATGCTAATCTTTTTCACAGCCGGTCTCCTTTTTCGCGCCTCAGGCGCCTCTTCATTGGGAGCGTATCGCATCCCGCTCGGAGACCGGCCTTCTCATTCCATCTGGTTGACGGGCTATCCGTCCCCTACTCTCTCATGTTCGCGGTTTGGGCGTACAGCAGACGCACTGAAAAATCCAGCTGTCGTTTCGCCATTAGCGGCGTTTGATGCTATTTCCCGGCCGGCACTTTGCGCCGAAGCTCGTCGAAGAAGTTTTCGAGCATCATGACGTGAACCGAACCGTTCTCGGTATTCGTCGATTCTGGTGCCGTGAGAACCGCAAACCGCTTGCCGTCTGGCGCCAAGTCCAGGTTCGATGCGCCCGCATAGAAGAGTTGTTTTTCTGACCATGGACGGGGGACTCCGGGCATGAACGAATCGCCGCTTACCGCATAGTCCACCACCATGATGCGGGAGTCTGCCGTTTCATAGAACAACTCGCGGCTATTCTTCGCCCAGAGCGGATAAAGCGCACCACCAGTCGAAATCTGCCATTTTCCTCCGCTCCCAGCAGGAAATGGTCGCACGTAGATTTCGTAGCTTCCGGATTCATTCGACAGGTAGGCGATCCAGCGCCCATCGGGTGAGAATCTCGGAGTGCGCTCATCAGCCGGCGTGCGCAGGAACACTTCCGGCTTGCCCGCCTTGGGGTGGTCGGGATCGCTCGTGTCCAGGGGCAACGTAAAGAGATCTTGTCCCGTCTCAGGATTTGCCTCGAAATACGCCAACCGCCGACCGTCCGGGGAAAAAGACCACGGGGCCACATTCGTTTGGCTATCCAGTAAACGTTGCGGCTCTCCGCCTCCATCGCTGCGTACCCAGGAAATCGTGGAACTCGTCGAAACCGTCCGGTATGCAATGTGCTTTCCGTCCTGTGTCCAGACCGGTATCGACGCATTACCCGTGAATGTAAGCCGGGTCGGCGTGTGTCGGTCCAGGTCGTAAGTGTAAATGTCCGACCCGTTACCAAATACCAATTTCCGACCATCCGGCGAAAGTTGTAGCTGAGAAAATGCTCCTGGTGCGGTAATCAGGGGCTGCATCCTCCCAGAACTCTCGAGCCAAGCCACCTGCCAGGTTTGGGCCGATCCTTTGCCCGACAGGTAGACCAGAGTTCCTGGCCCGGATGCCGCCCCGGAGACATCGAACTCGCCTCCGCCGGTTGTTCGGTTTGCCGCAACATTCTCCACCAACGGTGTGGGTGCGCCGTGCACTTCCAGCTTGGCGGGATCGAACTCAACTCCGAGCAGTACGCCCTGATGCACGTACACCAGGTGACCGCTCGGCAGGTATCGGCCGTAATATCCACCGCGCTGCAAAATTGTGACCTTTCCGGTTTTCAACGACAACGCTTCGATGTTGGCGTTCTCCTGTCTAACAGTCGACGATGAGGCAGTAAAGAGCACACCTGTACCGCCGGGCAAGACCTGGGGCCAGCGATGGCTGATCTCGCCAGAGACGAACGTCGTAAGGCGGTGCGGCGTCCCGCCGGCGGCGGGCACGCTGTTCAAGGGAGCCACGTAATTCAGGGCGGCGAATATGTTGCCATCCTCGCCCCAACTGGCGCCATAATCATAAGGGGCATCGCATAGAATCACCGGCGCTCCGCCTTGGACCGAGATCTTTTTGAGCTTGCCATCCGCAAAGAATCCGACCCATTGGTTGTCTGGAGAGAAAAACGGATCCCTGCCATTTTCCGTGCCGGGCAGCAGGGTGGCTTGCGCTTGGTCCAGCAGCCGGGTGGCTAGTTGCTGTTTGCCATTGGGACCGCGCGCTGGAAAGACCACACGCCGGCCATCGGGAGAGATGGCAACGGTAAGATCGAGGCCTGTCATCGCGTCCGGCCCCAGGTCCATACTCACCCGCGTGAGCGGATGATCCACCGGCCGCGTAGCACGCCAGTAAAGCGCCCCGAGCACAACGATAGCAACTGCGAGCACGCCTGCCGCAACCCAACCGAGCCGCGACTGTGACGGAGCAGTCGCGATCAGTGGCTGATGCTCCATCGCCCACGAAAGCGCCGCCTTGAGATCGCGCGCGGTCTGAAATCGCTGGTCGGGATCTTTCGCGAGGGATCGTCTCACGACCCGATCGAGCGGTCGAGCGACTTCCAGAGGTGCCGGCTCCCGCTCCAGAATCGCCGCAATCACGCTAGCCGCGCTGGTTCCGTCAAAGGCTCTCTTACCCGTGAGCAGTTCATACAGCACGCAACCGAAGCTGAACAGATCGCTGCGCGCATCGATTTCCTTGCCCTGCAACTGCTCCGGAGACATGTACTGCAACGTGCCCACGATCTGCCCCTGGTCCGTGAGCGCCTTGGTGGAATCGTTCTCACCCAGCCGAACCGCCTGCTTCGCCAACCCAAAATCGAGCAGCTTAATCCCCTGCTTGGTAACGAGAATGTTCGCCGGCTTCAGGTCGCGATGAGTAATACCTTTCTGATGCGCCGCGTCGAGAGCTTCCAAAATCTGACCCGCATATTCGACTGTCTTTTCTAACGGTAGAGGACCCTTCAGCGGAGTTCCCTCGACAAACTCCATTACTAGGTAATTCGGGCCGACATCGTAGATCTGGCAAATATTCGGATGATTCAGCGCACCGATGGCGCGTGCTTCGTGATCAAAGCGTTCTGTGAACTGCTCGTTGGAAACTTTGATTGCAACGATCCGGTTAAGACGGGGATCGCGAGCTTTGTACACCTCACCCATGCCACCCGCACCGATAGGCGCGACGATTTCATACGGCCCGAGCTTTGTGCCGGCCGAGAGCGTCATATGCTCGATCTAGCTCAGTTTATTCGATTCGGAAGCGGAGTCACGGGCTAACCGTCCACTACTCGTGCGCCCCAACGGCGCAGATCACCAGAGAAGGGAGGATTCACCCATCACGCTCATCGCACTACTCTAAAGACGATAGCTCACCCGCACGGGGATACCAGGGGTGGCATGTGTGGTCGCAGACGCGAAAGCGCACCTCATTTCAGCAAAGCCAAAATCGCTTCGATAACCGGCTTCCCGTACTGGCTTCCAGGCGCCAGCATGTCGAAATGTCCGGCCCCTTCGAGCTTTAGGACGGTTACGGAATCTCCCTTAGCCGTTGCGGAGGCTTCATAACTGCTGACTAGATCATAAACGCCTAGCAGCAGCCCGCCCGCAACGATTGTTTGCGGAACTCCAATCGGCAGCAGATGCGTGGCTGAGGCCTCGCGGTAGCGTTCGGGCTGTTCGGCGGCGGTACCGCCCATGAACTGCGTAATGCCAGGAACCGGACAAAACTTCCTTTCCATCGGCTGAGCGGTAGTTAGATCCGGAGGGCCGTCGATATTCACGACGGCGTTCACCCGCAAAGGGTTCTTCGAGTAAAGAGGGCTCGACTGAGACAGTTTCGGTCGCGCCGCGATCCAGTGTGCTAGTTGTCCACCTGCGGAATGTCCGACCACTACTATGCGGTTTAGGTCCAACTGATTGACCCGCGCGATGGTTCGCAGGAAGTCAACGCCTGCGGCTAAATCGAGAAAGCTGCCGGGCCATCCGCCGCCAGGATTGCCAGCGCGCCTGTACTCGAGGTTCCAGGTGGCGAC
>JBEKBK010000672.1:0-3969 GCA_050015435.1 Bryobacteraceae bacterium | reverse complement strand
CCCGTAACGTACTGACATCCAGTACAGCAATCCTGCCGTCACGATCACAGGCGAGCAATTTACTGTCCTGGGACCAAATGCACGAACTGGGGTAAACTAATCCGTTAATGATGATTTGAACCGCACCGGTTTCAAGATCAAGCAGGCCCAACTGCTTGCCGCTGGCACCTACCGCGTGTTTGCCGTCGGAGATACGGGCCCTGCCAGGCGACAGTCAAGATACGGCGCAATCCTCAAGGCCTGAACTGTCCCGGCACTCGGATCAATCGCGAAGTAACCGCATTCCCGCTCGTCCTGCTTCACTGCCCAGCCGGTGACGAAGATCTTGTCGGCTGACGGCGACACGGTCAGGTGCATAGCCTCCAATCCTTCCGATCCACGAACGATGCTTTGCCGAGTTGGCTTTCGCTCAATCTTCGTTATGCCAGTGGATCGATGGAAAGCTTGGCCGTAAATCGCCTTGCCGTCCGGACTAAACCAGACGACATTGAGGCCTCTTGCTTCCCGTGGCAGTGCGGCTGCCAGATCCTGGCCGTCGAGAGTGAACAGCCTGAGTTCGGCGCTGCTTTGCTGCCAGTATGCAGGGGAGAAGGACGACGAGTCTGCTCGGATCGTCTGCGACCAACAACCAGCCCCCGCCATCACAATCCCAAACACCACGGAGGCGAGCCGTTTCGATGGGTGGCGCACTCGAGACTCAGGCCCCCGCCGCGGCATTCTGTCCGGCGAAGTTCGTCTCCAGAAACGCCAGCGTCAAGGCCCAGGATTGCGCGGCCGCATCGGCATTGTACTGAGGCCGCGCGTCGCAGAAGAAGCCGTGATCGGCGTACGAGATTTCAACGTTGATGAATGATTTTTGCGCCTCGCGAAGCGCGCTGGCAACCGCCTGCGTTTGGTCCGGAGTGATGTGCTGATCCAGACCACCCCAGAAGAACAACAGCGGAGCTTGCACTTCCTTGACGCGGTGCAGCAGGCTCGGGAAATACTGGCTGGGCGCGATGCCCCCGCCGTAATACGAAACGCCGCAGGCCAGCGGGACGATGCATGAAGCCAGGTAGGAGACTCGTCCGCCCATGCAGTAGCCGACCGATCCGATCGGGACGCCTTTCGCAGTAGCCTGCATCCAATCGAACGACGCGCGAATGTCTGCCTCGAGTCCAGCGTCGGTGAGCCCTTGGAAGTGAGGCATGATGGCTCCGAAATCGGTGTAGCTTCCCTCGAAGCCCGGTCCGGTCCGGTGAAACAACTCCGGGGCGACACACAGATAGCCCTCACGGGCGAAGCGCTCAGTGATATCGCGAATATGAGCGTTCACGCCGAAAGCCTCTTGAAAAACGAGCATTCCAGCGCGAGGCGTTTGGCCAGTCGGGCGCGCGACGTAGGCACGCATCGAAGTCCCGTCGTTAACGGAGAGAGTGACGAATTCAGTGTTCAGGTCCATAGCTGTATCAAGATATCACCCTCCCGAAGCGCACAGCGCGGGACGCGCTCGCTAAGTTGGAGGGCTGTGCCCGCGCACCGCTGCATTGTGCGCGACTCCTACTGGGGCCCACGCAATTGTGATAAAGTGCCGACCATGTGCTCTTTTCGGTTTGGATGGGCTCTCGCTGGGGTCCTGTGCATTTGGGCGGGTTCAAATCGGATCGACGCCGCGCCCACGGTTTCCGGAGAAGAGGTCTACGGGAAGCGCTGCGCCGTCTGCCATGAGCAGATCAATCCGCGCATTCCGCAACGCGAGACCTTGAAGAAAATGCCCGCCGTGCGCATTCTTCGTTCCCTCGATTTTGGCGCGATGATGGGCGTCGCGTATCCGATGAGCCGGCCGGAGCGTGAGGCGGTTGCAACCTATCTCGGAACGCCGGGTGGCGATACACCTCCGCCGCCCGAAGCATTTTGCAGCGACCGGAAAGTGACGGTACCGGATCGATCGAAATTTGTTTGGAACGGATGGAGTCATTCGCCCGACAACACTCGCTTCCAGCCCGCGGACGTTGCGGGTCTCACCATCGGCCAGTTGCAAAAGCTTAAGCTCAAGTGGGCTTTCGGTTTCGAGGGAGATGTCACCGCATTCGCGCCACCCACTTTTTTCGACGGTCAGATTTTTGTGGGAAGCGCGGGAGGCATGATCCACGCCTTGCGCGCAGAGACCGGTTGCCTCCAATGGGTGTTTCAGGCCAGTGGGCCGGTGCGCTCCGCGATCCTGGTAGTGCCGATGGGCAAGCGGCACTCGTTGCTGTTCGGCGATCAGACCGGCTGGTTTTATTCAGTGGAAGCAGAGACCGGACATCTGCTGTGGAAGAAAAAGGTTGAGGATCACGATACGGCCCGCTTAACCGGCTCACCGGTGGCGCATGACGGCACGGTTTACGTCCCGGTCGCATCCTGGGAGGAAACGCGCTCCTCGAATCCGGACTATCAGTGCTGCTCTTTCCGCGGCAGTCTGGTTGCGCTGAAGATTCGCGACGGGAAGCTCGTCTGGAAAAGTTATATGGTCCCCGAGCCTGGACCGAACGGCAAGAACCGCAACGGAATTGCGGGCGTGGGACCTTCCGGCGCCAGCATCTGGTCTACGCCGCTGCTCGACCTGAAGCGCCATCTGATTTATGTCACGACCGGAGATAATTTTTCCGCGCCGGCCACTCCCACCAGCGACGCTTTGGTTGCTCTCGATCCCGCCACCGGAAAAATCGTATGGGCGAAACAAGTGACCGAGGGCGATATCTCCCCCAGCGAACGCGGCCCGGATTTCGATTTCGGATCAGCTCCGATGTTCGTGAAAACCGCGCAGGGGCGTGAATTGCTCGTTGCCGGGCAGAAATCCGGGATCGTGTACGCGTTCGATCCGGAGAAGCAAGGGGAGATTGTCTGGCAGGTCCGCGTAGGGAAGGGCGGTTCGAACGGCGGCGTCCAGTGGGGCACCGCGAGCGACGGGCAAAATGTCTATGCCGCGACTTCGGACACCGTCGGAGTGCGCCTGCCGGCGGCGGATGGCATGCCTGCGAGGCGAACTTTTGACCCGACCAAGGGCGGAGGGATCACCGCGCTGCGTATCGCCGACGGCAGCCAGGCATGGTTCGTCGCACCGCAGCCCTGCACCACGCCGGGTTGCAGTCCTGCGCAATCGGCGGCTCTCACTGCGATTCCAGGAGCCGTATTTTCAGCTTCACTCGACGGTCACTTGCGCGCCTACTCGGCCGAGGACGGCAAGATCCTGTGGGATTTTGATACGATTCGCGATTACGCAACCGTAAATGGGGTCAAGGGCAAGGGCGGGGCTATCGATGGAGCCGGACCGGTGATCGTGAAAGGAATGCTGTTCGTAAATTCCGGGTATTCCCGCTTCGACCGCATACCCGGAAACGTGTTGCTGGCGTTCGCTCCGGAAGGTGAATCGTCCACGTCAGAAAAAGAAAGGACAACCAAATGAAACGCAATTTGCGAGTAGGTGCGAGCTTCGTGTTGTTACTGGCCGGGCTGGGAGCCGGTTCCATGGTGTTCTCGAGACGCGCCGCTGTGGAAGCTGCCGCGGTCCAGGCGCCAAGATTTGAGGTCGACCCAATGTGGCCGAAACCGCTCCCGAACAAGTGGATTCTCGGGCAGACCATCGGCGTTTCGGTTGACGCCAGCGATCACATCTGGATCATTCACCGCGCGGGCTCGCTGGAACCGGGCGAAATTCACGCGACCACCAATCCTCCCACCGCGCAGTGTTGCGCCCCTGCGCCGCCTATCCTCGAATTCGATGAGGCGGGCAATCTTATCGGACACTGGGGTGGTCCCGGCCAGGGCTACGATTGGCCGGATTCCAACCACGGAATCACGGTTGACTACAAAGGCAACGTCTGGATCGGCGGAAACGGACGCGGTACGGCACCCGGCAGCCAGGGCCGCGGTCGCGGAAAGGGCGGAGCACCCGCTGCGCCTGCTGTCCGGACCAATCAGGAGCAAAACGAAGAGCAAGCCGGGCTG
>JBEKBK010000671.1:0-3975 GCA_050015435.1 Bryobacteraceae bacterium | reverse complement strand
CGCCGGACTCGCGGTTGTTTTCCTAGCCACACCCGCGGATGCCGCGATGGAATTGACCCCCGGCATGCTCGAAACCGGAGTGAAGGTCATTGACTTGAGCGCGGCTTTTCGTCTCGGAAACGTCGAGACCTATCGTCGCTGGTACAAAGAAGCGCACACCCAACCCGAGCTCTTGGCCGAAGCGGTCTACGGATTACCCGAGTTTTGCCGCTCCCGGATTCCCGGCGCAAGGCTGATCGCAAATCCGGGTTGCTATCCGACGGCGGCCAATCTCGCATTGCGACCTTTGCTCGAAGCGGGGATCATCTGGCGCGAAGCGGGGATCGTCTGCGACGCGAAATCGGGCGTGAGCGGCGCCGGACGAAAGCCATCGCTCAAGACCAGCTTCTGCGAGGTGACCGATAACTTTTCCGCCTACTCGATTCTCAATCATCGCCACGTACCCGAGATTTTGCGAACCTCCGGAGTCGAAGAGGGCGAGCTCAGCTTTACGGCTCACCTGATCCCGATCGAGCGGGGGATTCTCGAAACCATTTATTTCCGCACAAAGGAAACCATCTCCGCCGGTGAAATCCTAGACGTCTACCAAAAGCGCTATGCCGAGGAGCCGTTCGTGCGGCTGTACGCTCCCGGCCAAGTGCCCGATCTTCACGCCGTCGCGCATACGAATTTCTGTGATATTGGCATCCAATACGATCCGGAAACGCGGCGCGCCGTGGTCGTGGCGGCGATCGACAATCTCGGAAAAGGCGCGGCCGGCCAAGCCGTGCAGAACATGAACCTCGCGCTCGGGTATCCCGAAACCACGGGCCTGCTTTGAAGGTCCTGATTAAGCTCGGTGGAACGCTGCTCGACGCCGATGAATCCCGCGCGCGGCTGGCCCAGGAGATCACGAAAGCCGCGCAGCAATTCGACGTCGTCGTGGTCCATGGCGGCGGAAAGCAGATGACGCGGTTCCTCGCGGAGCGCGGCGTCGAGAGCCGGTTCGTGAATGGCCTCAGGGTCACCACTCCGGAAATCCTGGACGCGGTGGTGAAGGTGTTCGCCGGGAGCGTCAACGCGCAACTCGTTACGGCGTTTCGCGCGGCCGGCGCACAGCCCGTAGGCCTCACCGGAATCGACGCGGGTCTGGTCGACGCGGAACCCTTGAATCCGGAGCTGGGCAGCGTCGGGCGGCCCACCCATTCTGACGCCCGGCTGGTGGACGTTCTGACTCGAGAACATTTTCTTCCGGTGGTGGCTTGCGTCGCGGGAGATGCTCACGGCGCGATCTACAACGTGAACGCGGATCAAATGGCCGTGGCATGCGCGGCCGGATTCGGCGCACAGAAGCTGATCTTCTTGACCGACGTCGAGGGCGTTCGAGACGGCTCCGGACAAACCAGGGAGACGCTCACGTCCTCCGAAGCGCTGGATCTGATCCGCCAGGGCGTCGCGACTGGTGGGATGCAGGCCAAGCTCGAGGCGGCGCTTCTGGCGCTGGAACGTGGCGTCGAGCAGGTCATTATCGCTCCGGGCGCGCGGCCTGAAATTGTGTCTGACCTGCTGGACGGCCAATCCATCGGAACCCGCTTAATTTCATAGGCTCTGTGTTACATTAGCTCGGAGGTTGGTTGTGCTCCGACTTTCACTGGCTGCGTACATTCTGGCTGTAGGAACCGTCTGGGGCGCCGATCCGGACGGCGCTGCGCTCTACCTCGCGCGGTGCGCGGGGTGTCACGACAACGGCGCCGATGCCCGAGTTCCGAAGCGCGAAGAGATCGCGTCACGGACTCCTGAGTCGATTCTTGCCACCATGTTTGCAGGCGCCATGATGGTTGAATCCGCCGGTCTGAGTATGGACCAGGGCCGCGCCATAGCCCGCTTCTTAACCGGCAAAGAGCCGCGCACAGAAACCGCATCGGTTACCGGCGGATGCACTTCGCCGGGCAAGAAGGTCACCGTCGCCGCCACAGACTGGAACGGCTGGGGAGTGGATCTTTCCAACTCACGGTATCAACCCAAGCCGGGCTTGTCCGCTGCCGATATTCCGAAGTTGAAGCTTAAGTGGGCGTTCGGATTCGAGGGCGCCACATCGGCCTTCGCGCAGCCTACCGTGGCCGGTGGCCGCGTCTTTGTTGGCAGCCAGGCTGGGACCGTGTATTCATTGGACGCGAGCGCCGGCTGCGCCTACTGGTCCTACAGCGCGGGCGCGCCGGTGCGTACGGCCATCAGTTTAGCCAAAAGCGGGAATCGCACGATCGCGTTTTTCGGCGACATCAAGACAATCGTCCACGGAGTGGATGCGGATACGGGCGAGCCAATCTGGAAGATCAAGGTGGAAGATCATCAGGTCGGGCGAATCACCGGGGCACCCACCTTCTACAACGGACGCCTGTATGTTCCGGTGTCCTCGATTGAAGAAGGTTCAGCCGCGTTGCCGCAATATGAGTGCTGTACGTTCCGAGGAAGCGTGCTGGCGCTGGACGCCGAGACCGGCCGGCAGATCTGGAAGAGCTACACGGTGCTCGATCCGCCCAAGCCGTTCAAGAAGAACAAGACCGGCGTTCAAATGCACGGCCCCGCGGGAGCCGCCGTCTGGTCTTCTCCCACCATCGATACGAAGCGAAAGCTTGTATACGTCGCCACCGGCGATTCGTACACGGACCTAGATGTCGACACTACTGACGCGATCCTCGCCTTTGATCTGGACACGGGCCATCTTGCCTGGGTGAGCCAGGTGGAGGCGAACGACAATTTCATCGTGTCATGCCCATCCGCCGCAAATTGCCCCGGAAATCCAGGACCGGACTTCGACTTCGGATCGTCGCCCATCTTACGCTTCATCGGCGGCAAAGAAATTCTGGTCGCTAGCCAGAAATCGGGCATCGTTTGGGGACTTGATCCCGAGCAGAAGGGCAAGATACTGTGGCAAACGCGGCTCGGGGTCGGCAGCATGCTGGGCGGCGTCGAGTGGGGCTCCGCGGCAGATGAGCAGAACGCCTATGTCGCGATTTCGGACCGAATTGTCAAATCAGGCGGCCAGCCCGGAATTTCCGCGGTTCGTCTCGCGACCGGCGAGAAGGTTTGGACCACACCTGCGCCAGCCGTGACGTGCGCGACACCTGCGGGATGCCTCCCGGGACAGTCAGCTCCAGTCTCGGTGATCCCGGGCGCGGTCTTTTCTGGTGCGCTGAACGGACATTTTCGGGCCTATTCCACTGCCGACGGAAAGATCCTGTGGGACTTCGACACGGTCCAACCGTTCGACACAGTGAACAAGGTAGAAGCGAAGGGCGGCTCGATCGACGGAGCCGGGCCGACCATCGCCAACGGAATGGTCTTCACCACTTCGGGATATGGGAGCTTTGGCGGTAAACCAGGGAACGTCTTGCTCGCATTTTCGGTCGACGGCAAATGATGCGGGTAGTGAATGGGATCGCCGAATTGAAAACCCTGGTCGGCCAGGAAGTTGGCTGTAGCGACTGGCAGACGGTGAGCCAGGACCAGATCGACCGATTCGCCGACGTCAGCGGGGATCATCAATGGATCCACATCGATGTCGAGCGGGCCCGCAGCGAATCCCCGTACCACACGACCATAGCCCACGGATTTTTGACGGTCGCGCTGCTTAGTAAGATGATGGAGAACGCGATCGATGTTCAGGGCGCAGGTAAGATGCGCATCAACTATGGATTCAATCGTTTACGGTTCACGGGCGCCGTGCTGGCAGGAAGCCGTGTCCGGGGACATTTCGCGGTGAACTCCGTTAAGGATTTCGAGGGCGGAGTCGAAGTCGCTTGGGGAGTGACGGTCGAGGTCGAGGGTCAATCTAAGCCGGCGATGGTCGCTGAGTGGCTCGTCCGGATATATTACTAGATTCTTGCTTCAGAGATCTTAAACAAAACAACTCCAACATTTGAAGTCAGGCAGCCAGCAGGTCAACGATGTCTTGAATCGCGTTGTCCGCTTTGTGGTAAGCGGCTTCGAGTTTGC
>JBEKBK010000670.1:0-4000 GCA_050015435.1 Bryobacteraceae bacterium | reverse complement strand
GGATGCTCAGGGCCGTCCGCAGACAGAAAAGCTGCACATCATCGAGCGCTACCGGCGGAAGGACTTGGGTCACCTGGAAGTGGAGATTTCTATCGATGATCCCGGCGCCTACAAGAAGCCGTGGACCATGAAAAAGGCGACCGAACTCGCTCCTCCTGATGAGGAAGTCGGGCAATACGTCTGCACTGAAAACAACCGTGACGTGCCGCATATGGTGGGTAAGTAGATGAAAGCGACGTTGCTTGCCGGAGCGGCTTGCCTCGGATTACTATTCCCGGTGATGCCTGCATCGGCGCATCACGCGTTTGCGGCTGAGTTCGACGCAAACAAACGCATCAAGGTCTCCGGGACAGTCACCAAACTGGAATGGACCAATCCACATGCTTGGCTTTACGTCCACGGGAAGGACGAAGCCGGCAAGTCCGTGAGCTGGAGCTTCGAGATGGGTAGCCCCAACACTCTCATTCGCCAGGGTTGGAGACGGACGTCATTGAAAGAGGGAGACCAGGTCACCGTAGAGGGTTATGCGGCCAAGGATGGCAGCAACAATGCGAACGCTCGCAGCGTCACTCTGCCGGATGGAACCAAGGTCTTCGCCGGTTCGCCGGCCACGGATGGTGGTCCCGCCAAGTAGGTAGTTGTATTTCTTGACGCTCAATTGGGAACGCACTCGCTTATGAGCCTACAATCAGCTTCAGCGACACGTCCACGAGTGCCAGACCTCGGTTATGTCGGGCACCTCAAAGAACGAGCATTGCGGCTTGCGCTCGTGCGTGAAGAAATTTTGCGATCGAATCTGGAATCGATGAAAAAGCCAAAAGACGCTACTTGACACCTAGTCCTCGACCGCAAATCCAGAGGGACACCGCGTAAACCCCAACGCTCAACCCCAGCCGCAGGATTCCCCGGTGAGGCCACCTGCGCCGTGGGGAGCAACGATCTCCAAACGGGCCAAGCTTGCCCCCTGGGAGAGAGCGCTATCTGCGTCTCAGAGGTAAGTCTAGCCGGTCAGAAAGCAGTAGGTTCTGTATCACGGGCTAACCGGACTACTTTCTGGTCAGGCCACCGCGCCGGCTGGCTTTCTGCTCTATTTCTTCAACCCCGCCTGCCAATTCGTCACCACAGTCAGCGGCGGTGACGTTGCGCCCGAGCCGCCCGCCTTGTTGATGAGAAAACGCCTGCCGTCCGCGGTGACGTCGTATTCAAACGATGGGGCGGGCTCTCTTGCCATTTGCGCATCGAACAACGCCACGGTAGCACCCGCTTCAAAAGAGGATTTGGCTCCCGTTACTGCTCTTACCGGAACGGCCATCATCTTTCCGTCTGCCGCCCTGAAGAAGAGCTCTTTACCGTCTCCTCGCCAGCGCGCCTGCTCACCACCTGCAATCGAAATCGCCCATTCACCTTCACCAGGCGGAAACGGCCGCACGTACACTTCCTGCCGGCCGGACCGGTCCGAGGTGTAGGCCATCCAGTGGCTATCCGGCGAGAGTTGGCCTGAAGTCTCGTTGAACTCGGTCCTCAAAAATGGGATCGGCTTCCGGTCTGCCGCGGCGCCCTCGACCGGGAGAACCCAAAGATCGCTTTTGGTCTGGGGATCAATCTCGGAATAAACGATGAACCGGCCGTCCCGCGACCATTGACTAGGGAAATCGACAAAACTGTTTGGCAGCAGCAGTTCGTCCTTCCCGCTTCCGCTGGCGGCTTTTTGGTAGAGATTGTATGCTCCGTTGCGATTAGACCCGAAGACGATACGGTCGCCCTTGGGCGACCAAAAGGGAAAGACGTTGGACCCTGAGCCACTTGCGAACCGGGTCTCCGCTCCGCGGCTCAGATCGCGGATCCACAATTCACTCCCACCGCTCTGGGCGCGGCGAAACGCAACGGACTTCTCATCGGGGGAAAGCGCCGGATCAAAGGCACCGCTGGCCTCGCCCACCGGACCAAGGGACTTGCCCGTTCGGTCATACCAGCCCATTTGGTTCGCCCCCCCGGTAGCGCCACCGGCTTGGTACAGCAGCTCGCCGTTCTCTGAGACTGTGACCGGAAAATAACTAGCATCGGTTGTTAAAGAAACACCCTCGCCCACCGGGAACACATCACCCGTGACCTGCACGCTGGCGCCATCAAAGGGCGCGGCCATCAAGGTGTTTTCGCGGACGAACAGAAGATGGCCGGCGCGGTTGCTCCGTTCGGGCGGCGCGAACACGGCGTTCGAAACGTCCGCGAAAATGCGGCGGTTGTCTTTGCCGTCCAGCGAACTGACATAAACACCGTTCTGTTCGGTCGTCCCTCCGCGCACGGTATACAGGAAATGGTGCCCGTCGGGAAGAAATACTGGATGTCTTAGATCACCCTTGGTCTTCGTCACGTCAACAGGAACGCCGCCACCCGCCGCGACCCGCTGGATAGGAACACCTAGGATCTGAGCGAACACAATGACGTCGTCACGGTTCCACGTTCCGCCGCGGCCGCCGGCAGCGTCGCACAGCGACTGCGCGGGACCGCCGCTGGCCGCGATTTTTCTCAGCTTGCCTTGCGCGAAGAATCCGATGTAACGACTATCTGGGGACCAGAACGGGTACGTGGCGTCCTCGGTGCCTGGCATCGGAGGCGCTTGCAGTGCATCCATAGGACGCAGCCAGAGCTGCTGTTTCCCGTTCACCGCGGCGGCGATCGCGAGAGTGCGGCCGTCGGGAGAAATGGCAAAGCTGTGAAAGGCGCTGTTCTCTGGTAAAGCGATCGAGGCCCGCAAGGGCTGCTCCGGGAGAGGTGCCTCGCGCAAGTGGATGATGTTCGCGGGCATGAGCGCGAGCAGAAGGAATGCGGCGATACACCAGGGCAGCCACGATCGATGCCGAGGCACAGACGGAGCCGCTACAGTCGCCGCGTCGAGCATGTACACTGCTTCACCGATGTCGCGCAGGCGTTTCTTCGGGTCCTTCTCCAGACACCGCGAAAGCAGCTTCCGCGCCCTGGGCGGCGCTTTGCTCAAGTCCGGTTCTTGGGTGAGCACCTGCGCCAGGGTATCCGCAGCGTCATCGCCCTTGAATAACCGTTCGCCTGTTAGCAATTCATACAGCACGACGCCGAACGACCATATGTCCGCTCGCTTATCGACGGCCTTACCCTTGGCCTGCTCGGGAGGCATGTACGCGGCCGTGCCAAGAATTACGCCCGCCTCGGTGGCTCCGATGGTAAGTGTCGGCGAGTTCTCCGGGCTATCGGAACTCCGCGCCTCTCCGCGATTCGAGAACGCCTTTGCCAGCCCGAAATCGAGCAGCTTAACGGTGCCGTCTGGCGTGACTTTGATGTTGGCTGGCTTCAGGTCACGATGCATGATGCCGCGTTCGTGAGCATATTCCAACCCTGCGGCGATCTGTGATGCGATCTTCCAGGCATCGTCGAATGACAGCGGACCTTTTGGTGAGTTGCCTTCCACCAACTCCATAACCAGCGCACGGTCTTCGACCCCGTGGATGGTGGCGATGTTAGTGTGATTGAGTGATGCGAGCACTTCAGCCTCGCGCTGGAACCGAGCCATGCGTTCGGGGTCACGAGCAAAAGCCTCGGGCAAGACCTTGAGAGCGACGTCGCGCTTCAGCTTGGTATCGCGCGCTCGATAAACCTCGCCCATGCCGCCCTGCCCCAGCAAGGATAGGACCTCGAAGTGCCCGATCTTGTCGCCCACGCGCAGGGGCATAGGAGTATGAACAAGTCTACCGCCGTGGGGTCAGAAAATGCTTCAACTCCTGGTTGACGGGCTATCTGGAAGTTAGTTGTGCGCCCCAACGGCGCAGATCACCAGTGAAGGGAGGATTCACCCATGTAGATGTCGGTAAGACATGGTAGCTACCGAGCGGCTTAGTCGGGTAACGGGCTGGGCTGGAGCCTCGGGACAAAGTCCGCCTTAGGCGGGCGAGCAATCTTGCAGGCCGTAACGCGAGTGAAGCTTGAGCAGGCCTCGAAAGTGAAGTCGTGGATGCCGACCCACCAACTA
>JBEKBK010000669.1:0-4025 GCA_050015435.1 Bryobacteraceae bacterium | reverse complement strand
CCCTCCACTTCCTTCAGCAGAATCAGGCTTCGGTTTTGCTCGGAGACCTTTGAAAGCAGCTTCCCCACCAAGTCGTGCTGGGCCAGTTGGCGGTCCACCGGCGCGACCGGATCCAATACAACCGCGGAAGTCTGTATACGCTGGACCTCCTCGGCTGAAAAATCGCTTTCATACGCCAGTTTCCTGACCCGCCGCTTCCGCAGGTAGTCGTAGCACTGGTTGACGGTGATTCTGTGGATCCAGGTCAGCAAGGAGCTGCGCGAATCGAAACTGCGGATGGAAAAATAGATCTTCGCGAACACCTGCTGCGCGACGTCTTCGGCGTCGTTACCACGGCGCAGGATGCCGTGAATGATGGAGAAAACCTTGGGCTGATACCGATCAACAATCTCCCGGAAAGCGATCTCATCGCGCGCTTGAACCCGCCGGATGAGAGCCGCCTCTTCGCCAGTCTGGTAGTCCGAGCGAGTTTTGGATCGAGATCCTCCACCCACTGCCGGGAATTCAATGACTTCGCTCAGGACTCTCACGCCACTACCTGTGCAGGTCTCATGCCACTCGTAAGTGATTGTTAGTGCGAGAAATCACCACGTGAGACGATGGCTGAAAAGCACCATGCCGGTTGCAGACCACCTACCACGGATCTTTTCAAGCCCGAGGACCGCCGCGCGTCAAGCCTTCGGTTGGTGATCCAAGGCTCGCCATCAATGCTTCGATTTCGGATGTGATCTGCGATTCGTGAACGAACAGCAGCGACCCATCATCGAACAGGAAATTGCAGCCGAGCCGGCTCCGATCAGCGCCGAACTCGATTTCATAGGCCCGCAGACGTTTGGAATGGGCACACAGAGAGACGATGTCGTGCGGATGGTCTGCGAGACTTCGGGTCAGCATGTCCGTTTCAGCCCTCGTCCCTTTGGAGGCTACATCATACGGCAGACACTTCTACTTCGTTTCTTGTTTTATACACAGGATATTGACATAGAGCTTCGTTGAAATTAAAGAATCCAAAAGACAATGACCTGTTGAAAACGATGGCAATGATTACTCTGGACTCCTGTTGAAATCCTCTAATGGTCTACGGCAGCCAATCCGGTAGCGCGGCCAAGACCGCTTGCTGTCAGGGAGCGGTTATGCTCGCGTTCTCGTGTGACGCGCCGCTAGATGTCTTTCGCCGGTATGACGTGAACTCCCTCAATCGCCGCCTTTCCCTCGGTCAACATACGCGACGCTAGAGTCTCGGCTTCCGTAAGAAGATTCTTCTGAGAACGAGCCGGGAGGAGGTGCGCAAGCGGAACCAACGTCCTGGTCGCGATTCTTTCCGCAAAGCGGAATTCGAGGCGCGGTCCAACCAAGAGTGCGGGTTTGAAGATGATCAGGGAGCGAAGTCCCAGAGCTTTCAAGTCGTCTTCAGTCCGGCCCTTGACCCGATTGTAAATGATCATCGAGCTCGCGTCCGCGCCCATCGCGGAAACAACCGTCAATGATTTTGCGTCATGTGCCCTCGCGATTTTCGCAAAGTCGACAATGGCGGCGTGATCGATTTTTTCGAAGTTCTCTTGGCTGCCGGCCGCCTTGATCGTCGTGCCGAGACAACAGAAATAAAGGTCGCCGCGAATCCTCGATTCAATCGACGGTAACACCCCCAGGTCCGAGACCAGAACCTCTGTCAGTTTTGCATTCGAGATATTCAACGACTTTCGCGAAACGGAGTTCACTCTGGTTATCGCCGGATCAGCGAGGAGCTGCTGAACCAGAAAGGAACCTGTCAGGCCTGTGCTGCCAATAAGTTTGCAATCACGAGTCGACGCCGATGGAGTCTAGCTCAGCGATCATTTCGGAAGGAAGTTGGAGCGTTGCCGCGTTGAGATTCTCGCGAAGGTGTCCGACGGATGATGTGCCCGGGATCAGCAGGATGTTGGACGAGCGGTGAAGAAGCCATGCCAGGGCGACCTGCATTGGCGTTGCCTGCAGTGACGCTGCGGCCGCGTCGAGCGCGGTCGACTGTAACGGAGTGAACCCTCCCAGCGGGAAGAACGGCACGTAAGCTATGCCCTGCGCCGCGAGGTCATCGATAAAACCATCGTCGTTCCGCTGTGCCACGTTGTACATGTTCTGAACGCAGACTATCGCTGTTATGGTCTGAGCCTCCGCCAACTGCCCGGGACTGATGTTGCTCAGACCGAGATGACGAATCAGTCCCTGACGCTTGAGCTCTTCCAGCACAGTAAGTGGTTCTTCGATGGATCCTTCTGAAGGACCCATCATGCCTCCAACTCGAAGATTGACGACGTCCAGGGCGTCGAGCCCAAGATTCCGGAGGTTGTCATGAACGGCGTCGATCAGTTCTTGCCGCGAAAGAGCATGAAGCCAGGACTTGTCGTCTCCCCGGCGGGCGCCCACTTTGGTGACGATCACCAGTCCATCGGGATAAGGATGAAGCGCCCGCTTGATGATCTGATTGGTCACATGCGGACCGTAAAAGTCGCTGGTGTCTATATGATT
Source organism: Bryobacteraceae bacterium (assembly GCA_050015435.1). Taxonomy (GTDB): domain Bacteria; phylum Acidobacteriota; class Terriglobia; order Bryobacterales; family Bryobacteraceae; genus Palsa-187. Next base: position 1,520 of record JBEKBK010000669.1, on the reverse strand, counting down.
CACGCCGGCTGCAACCGCCTCTCGCAGAACAGCGATCGCACCGTCAGCATCACGCGGCGGTCCCCACACCTGCGGTCCGGCAAGTTGCATTGCCCCATAGCCTACGCGGTTCAATGTCATCGAGGTGCCAGGCAGCGTGAAGCTGCCGCCCAGGTTTACTTGTGTCGTCATTATGTTCTCCTGTAATCGTCTTTATCTCGCGTGCCTCGTCAGTAGTTCGTCTTATGCAACTTCAGGATGCGCCCGGTGATCGGCGTGGACATCGCGCGCAAATAAGCTTGGCCGACTTCCCAGGCCGGAACCGGAATGAAGCCGGGGAAAAAGGCGTGGTAAGCCACCGACTCGGTCAGGACCGTCGGGCTGATGCAATTGATCCGCAGGCCGCGGGGCAATTCGACGGCCGCCCCCTTCACGAATCCCTCGACCAAATGGTTGATGGCCGTTGCGATGGTTCCACCGTAAATGTATTCATCCACCAGAACGCCCGATATCAACGTGAACGACCCCTTGCCGGCGATGAACGGGAGAGCTGCCCGGACGACATTGATCTGGCCCATCCCCTTGGACTTGATCGAGTCCGCCCATTGCTCGTCGGTGGCCTGTTCGAGAGCCCCGAAAAACACCTCGCCCGCCGCGTTTGCCACGGCGTCGAAGGAGCCAATGCGGCTGAAGAGAGCCTTCAGGCTCGCCGGGTCGGAAATATCCGCGTGGTAGTCACCGGACTTGCGGCCGACGGAGACGACCTCGTGTCCCTTCTCTTCCAAGGCTTTCTTTACGGCGGACCCGATGGTTCCGCTTCCGATAACGATCGCTTTCATGGGATTCCTCCTCTTCGTTCACGCTAGAATCTGATCGCGCAGACCGCCATAGCAGATTGAGCGAACCATCTCTCGCGTATAAAAATCATACGGGAATCCGAGTTCAATCCGGCTTGCCTCGTCCAGGGTCTTCAACTGCTCCGCGGAGAGTGTCGCCAGCGCCACCTGCGCCATGCTGCGGCCGGTTTCATCGGACGCATTCTTAACAGCGGCGACGATGCGGTCGGTCCGTTTTAGCTCCGGCAGGAAGCCTTTCATCATGTCGCTATTCAAGCGGCCTGGTTCGAACGACCCCCGGCCGTGGTATTTTCCGGTCAGCACCCCGTTGGCCAGTGGCGACCACGCCGTTACACCAATGCCCAGCGCCTTCGCCATCGGAATGAGTTCACGCTCGACGGTTCGCTCGATGAGGCGGTATTCAAGCTGCAACCCGATGAAGGGCGCCCAGCCCCGCAGTTGCGCCAGCGTGTTCGCCTGCGCGATCCACCAGGCTGGCGCATCGGAGATGCCCACGTAGAGCACCTTGGCTGCTCGAACCAAATCGTCCAATCCTCGCATGACCTCTTCGACCGGCGTAAGTTGATCCCAAATGTGGACCCAGTAAAGATCGATGTAGTCGGTCCGCAGCCGCTTGAGGCTCGCTTCCACCGCCTGCATCATCTTCTTGCGGTTCCGGGAAAAGAATTGGTGTACTTCGTGGCT
>JBEKBK010000668.1:0-4044 GCA_050015435.1 Bryobacteraceae bacterium | reverse complement strand
CGAAGCGCTATCTTCGCTACTCCAACCTGTTTTACCGCAGGATTCTCAGAGTCCCCAAACGGTTGACCGCTTTCACCTTGTAGTCAACCCATCAAGATCCTGTGCATAGGGCCGGTGATACAATCCGGCTTAGGTTCCGTGATCACTCGTAAGCTCTGTTTCTTCTGCGCCGCTTTCATCCTCCTGGCGGGAGCTGCGGCTCACGCCCAGAAGAAGAAAAAGAACGAGGAACCGATCACCCAGACGCTGCCGGAGCTGAAGGACCCGCCTGCCGCGATTACCGCCGAGACCGGACGTCTCGTATTTCGCGTCACGCCCCTATCGGCCAAGGGGCTGCTCTCTGCCCAAGTGCGCGAGGCGCTCAAGATACTGGTCCACGATAGCAAAAGCGCATCGGTGGTCAAGCTTCGCGCGTTCGTTTCAGGATCGGGCGATATGCGGCGAGTGCCAATGATCGTCAGCGAAGTTTTCACCGAACGGAAACTCCCGCTTCCCGCAGTAACCACGGTCCAAGTGGGCGGGTTGCCCCTGGTAGGCGCGCAGGTAGTTCTCGAGAGTATCGAGCTCGATAACAAGAAGACGGTCAATCCGAGCGGACTCGCCTTCTTCGCCGGCCAGCAGGGCAAGGACGTCACACAATCGGTCACCCAACTCCAGACCGCCGTGAATGCGGCCGGCGTGAAACCCGCGTCCGTCCTGCGCGTGACTTGCTTTTTAAGCTCTTTGGATATGCTGCAAGCGGCGCAAACGGCGATTGCGAACGCATTCCCGGCTGCCGCGACGAACTACGTTCAACCCCAGCGACTCGCGTTGGAGCCGCTGGTCGAATGCGAAGCGGTCGGCCGTTTGGAAAAGCCGCCGGCTTCTGCCGTACAATTCCTCAACCCGTCCGGACTAACCCAAAACCCGAATTACACGCAGATCGTACTGGTGAATGCCCCGAACCTGGTCTTCAGCGGGACCCAAATGGCGTTTCGCGATCAGGATAACGACATCCGCCTGGCTTTTGAACGGTTGCTGAAGCAGCTTGAACCGCTGAAGGTAACGTATAAGGACGTGTTTTGGACCAGCCTGTATCCGCTGACCCGTCCGGTTGCCGACAAGACCGGAAACATACGCTTCGAATTCCTCGATCACGCGCGTCCGCCGGCAAGCACGCGACTGCTCTTTGAGGGATTGCCTTCGCTCGATGCCAGCGTGGCCTTTGACGTCATCGCGGCCGCGAATTAGATTCGGTCACTGCTTCTTGGGTTGGATCTGAATCTCTTTCAGGACCTCGGTCTGACCTGGCATCGCGACCTTTCCGGCGGGAAATTTGTTGACTTGAAACATATACGCCAGAATCGCGGAGTTGTAGTCCCGGCTGAGCGTCTGGGGTTTATCGAGAGGCATGGTGACGCGAATTCTCTCGAACAAGTCGCCCACGGTCAAGCCGTTCCAGTTCGACAGAAAATCGGAGCCCGCAAGCGCCGGAGGCACATCTCCGCCTTCGAGCGACCCGCCGTGGCAGGACGCGCAATATTGGGCGTAGAGACCTTCGCCCTTCGTCGCCTGCTCATCTGAGTAAACCCCGTCCCACACCGTGCGCGTCGACTGCGCATGCAGCACGGAAATAAATACGCCGGATGCTGCCAACACGAGAAACGCCACCGCAGTGATTTTGATTTGCATGGGACTATTATCTCCGATCGTTAAGTCTCACCGCGTACGAGGTCCTCATACGTCTCTCGCGGACGCACCACGCGCCACGCGCTTCCTTCCACCAGCACTTCCGCCGCACGCGGACGGGCATTGTAGTTCGATGCCTGCACGAATCCGTACGCCCCGGCCGAGCACACCGCCAGCAGATCTCCGGGAAAAACGCCTGGCATGTCGCGATCGCGGGCCAGGAAATCGCCGGTTTCGCACACTGGCCCAACTACGTCCACGGGACTCTTCGGGCCGTCATTCTGCCGCAACGGGAGAATTTCGTGATACGCGCCGTAGAGCACGGGACGAATCAGATCGTTCATGGCCCCATCCACCACCACGAATTCCTTGTCGCCGGTCTTCTTCCGATAGAGCACCCGCGTAAGCAGCACGCCCGCGCCGCCGACAATGGAACGGCCCGGCTCGATCATCACTCGCAGATCCCGCCCGCTGAGCCGCGTCCGCAGAGCCGCAACAAATTCAGAAATCGCGGGCGCGATGTCCCCCGGTTTATACGCGACTCCGAGCCCGCCGCCCAGGTCGGCATGGCTGATGTGAAAACCCTTTGCGCGGAGGCGTGAAATAAGTTCGAGAACCCGATCCACCGCTTCCATCACTGGAGACGGATCCAAGAGCTGCGATCCGATGTGGCAGCTTACTCCTTCCAGCAGGAGATTCTTGTGGCAACGCGCGCGCTCATACATCGCTTCCGCCTCGCCGATATCCACGCCAAACTTGTGGGCCAGCCGTCCGGTGGAAATGTGGGCGTGAGTCTCGGCTTCGACATCCGGATTAACGCGAAGCGCAACCCGAGCTTTCACGTTTCGCCGGTGCGCGAGCGCATCCACTAACGCGAGCTCGGGCTCCGATTCGCAATTGAAGACGTAGATCCCGGCCGCCAACGCCTGATCGATTTCGGCGGCGGTTTTTCCAACGCCCGAGAACACTACCTTCGCTGGGTCGCCGCCAGCTCTGAGCACTCGATAAAGCTCGCCGCCGGATACGATATCGAAACCCGCGCCAGCCTCGGCCAAAAGACGCAGCAACGCCAGGTTGGCATTAGCCTTCACCGCGTAGCAGACCAGATGCGGAAGGTCACCGAAAGATTCCTCGTAGGCGAGGAAATTTGCGCGAACGGCGCCGGCGGAGTAAACGTAACATGGGGTTCCCGCGCTCGCTGCGACATCCGCCAGCGCGACGTTCTCGCAATACAGCGTCCGATCGCGGTATTCCAACGGACCTGTCATCCCGACACCCTCATCACCAGCACGGATTGATCGTCGGTGATGGGTGTTCCGTCGCGGAACTGGTCCAGCTCCTCAAAGATTGCGCTGGCGATATCTTTAGGCGGCGCCGCGCCACGGCTCTTGAACAGGCGCGTGAGACGGCCGCGCGAGAACTCCTCTTCCCTCCCATTGAGTTGATCGGCCACACCGTCGGACATGAACAGGATGGTGTCTCCGATTTCCGTCTGGAACGAGACCTCTTCGTACTGGCGATCTTCCAGCAACCCAATCGGGATCCCCTCCACCCGCGGGTTTATGATCTCGCTGCGGCGGCAGATCAGCGGAGGCTCGGCGCCCGCGTTGCACAGAGTCAGCAGACGCGACCGCGGCTCCCACAGCACCACCAGCAGCGTCGCGTATTGGGCGTCCACTTTGCGCTCGAGCAGCGTTTCGTTCAGGGATTGCATGAGCAGAGCCGGGCTGCGCCGCCGCGGAGCGAGGATTCGCAGGAGTCCGCTGACCAGCGCTCCGTACAGCGCGGCCGCCGCGCCTTTTCCGCTGACGTCGCCGAAGACGATCACCGAATAGTCGTCGCCAAAGTCGAAGAAGTCGTACACGTCGCCGGAAATCTCGCGGGCCGGACGCGCACGGATCGCCGATTCCAAACCACGGAGGTCCGGCGCCTGCCGCGGCTGCAGAACGTGTTGCAGTTTACGGGCTGCCTTGAGGTCCTCTTCCATGCGTTGCTCCCGCACGGCGAGCTCCTCATAGAGGCGCGCATTCTCCACCGAGCTCGCGATTTGAGGAGCCAGCAGCGACAAGGTCCGGTTGTGGTCTTCCGTGAAGTAGCCAAGCCGCTCGCTTTCGAGATCCAGTACCCCTACTACTCGATCTTGCACGATGAGCGGCACCGCCATCTCCGAACGGATCCCATGATGGGAATCAATGTAACGCGGGTCGGCGAGTGTGTCCGTAACCAACACCGTCTCCCGTGCCTCTGCCGCCGCGCCGGTGATCCCTTTGCCCAGCGGAATGCTGTCCAGGTTGACCTGCTGATCGTAACGCACGCTAAAGCGGTGCCGCAGCACTTTCCTTTCGGCGTCCACCAGAAAGATGCTGAATGCATCGT
>JBEKBK010000667.1:0-4045 GCA_050015435.1 Bryobacteraceae bacterium | reverse complement strand
CCTCGCGCCCCACTCCGTCCTCGGCGTCTGCACCCGTTCCGATCGGAGCCTCAGCAGAAGTCTGTCTGCGGTTGATCGTCTACATTCCCAGAGTTCCCAATCAACCCCTCGGCTCTCCCAGCTTCTATCTTGGAAGTCCCACCCCACCTTCCAGCGTGCCAGTTCTTCCCCTGTATTCCTCACTGTAAGCTGCAAAAAACCATTCAATACCCAGGGACTCGTTCCGGCTCCGTTCAATGAATTCTATCGGAAGTACTCCGGCCCAACCATTCCGTTGCACCACACCGTTCTCCCGCCGGAGCACTCCCGATAGAATGCTTTTCATTATCGTCCGCGTCTTGCTTCCTTTGAGAGCGATGGTTCGGAATAACTGTAGGTATGCCGACCACTCGCAGACTTCATTCATTGAAGGACGGGTTACGGGAAGCCAGTGGCAGTGGGCTCGTGCTTAGATGAGGTCGGGCTTGAGTCTAAGGCGCTGGAGCAGTCGCTAAATTCTTCCAGCGTAGCTAGGCGAACGCGCATCGGTTTGACTTCCTCTTCACTCATTTCTTCAGCGCAGCCAGCAACGATCCGTTTTCCAAGATCATGGAGTTTCGAGCGATAAGCGGGGTCTTCAACGGTCCCGGCAATGTCACTCAGGGCCCTCAGCATCCGTAGGCTGACCGCGGTATCAGCTTTCGAGTAGAGGCGTATCTGCTCAAACGCTGAAGCCAACAAACCATCGAAGCCGATCCACGAAATGCTGGCCCGAACGACGCTTGGCGGGTCGTACAGCAAAGGAGCGGGCACCTCCCGGGAAGCGAAACGGATCAGGATCCTGCTCAATTGGTCTACGCAACTTACGCCCGTACTCGGATCGTTCACGGCGGGCGAGATCGCCTTCAAAGCGATATCAACAATCTGCAAAACTCCGAACTCGACGTCCTGCTGCAAGGTCCTGGATGGGCCGAGGTCAACAGCGCCAAGCAGTTCCTCGCGTTGGTCCCCAGAAAGCCGATCTCCCCTGTAAACCATGAAGAGGGTCGTCCCGGCAGGAACGAACTGTCCAACGCGGCGAACCACACGGACCTTCACGTGATACGACTTCGCCAGGGCCACCAACCTCCCGGTATCGATGAAGCGGATATAGCCTGACTCAGGACTCGAGAAGGGCGTCTCCCAGGTGCTTGGCTCCAGCAGGTGCGGATCAGCCATAGCATTCAGCCGGTGCGGCCATGGCATCATCTCATCAATCATGACTTCTGTTTCCGAGGCAATCCTGTCCACGATGTGGCTGACACTAATGGCGTGCGAAATGTGATGAATGAAGAACAGCAGCCAGGCTACGCAGGTAAGCGCCAGCAGCATCGCGCCCGTCACGGTGGCGACCGGCGCGAAGGGTCGCGGCAGCAGACGCGCCGTTGGTAGCGCCGCCATGCAGTAGGAGAAGGTGCCAAGGAATATGCCGAGCGTCCATTGAGTCACGCGGTCCTTGGTAAAACTAACGATGATGCGCGGCGAGAACTGCATGGAGGCCAGCGTCAGCGTCATCAGCAGGATCGCGAAAACGATGGAGACCACCGTCATGATGGAAGCGGCGATGCCGCCCAGAATAAACTGCGCCACCTGCGGGTCGGAGTGAGACGGAAAGAGTGCTCTCGGCACGACGTCGCTAAGCGCTGGGAAGGTTTCTTCAAGCCATGAAAGGATCGCGCCAGTACAACCCAGCGCAAGGGCGATGGACAGCGGCCGCACCAGGAAGCCGCCCCGCAAGTTGAACGTGGCTTGACGCAGGAGCAATCGAAGACGCTTGTTCATTTCTATTTGTCCCAGTCTAAAACGCGCTTTAACTTTTAAGTGCGTTGCACTACCGGCCGCGCTGATTCTCTGCGCTACTGAGCGACGAAGTCGGCCGCGCTTAGCCAGAGTTTAAAGATGGGGCCCAGCTATCCCCATCGGTTTTTGCGGGTTTCTTTTTGCGGGTTTCATGGAAGTCGTCGGGCGGGCGGCCGTGTAGTCGCACCTATGTAGGTTTGGGACTCAGGTGTTGACTGCCGGCATTAATCGAATTGCTCCGATCCTGGCGGGACTTAGGACCAAAAACCATGTTTCGGCAATTCCGCCCCGCGTCGAATAGCAGTTAACCGATATGCTGGACCACGTCGTGTTATCGCGCTACTGGCATCTCGATGCGTTCGTCCCTCGGGGGGAACGATGCCGCCGTTGGAGTCACAAAAGATCTACCGATAGTGAAAAACAAGATTGCAGTCGCGATCAGCACCATGGCCTGCGCACGCGGGGACGCTTGGGGAAATTTAGCTCGTAGAAACAGAGCTACCCCAAAAAGCAGCAGCAGCGCCAGGGTTAGCCATGGGTCATCAAGAGAAGGCATGCCTCTCTAGCTTTTCAAAGCAGCCATAAAGAAGTCATAAAAATGTCATAAGCGGGCATACTTTTAGCCGATTGATATCTCGCCGATTTTGCGCACCCAAGGGTTATCGTCAGGCCGGTTCGTCTGGGCGACCTTCCGTCCGATTGATGGTCTTATACAGCGTTACTTCCAAATTTAACCCGAGACTGTCGTGCATTGTCGAAGCGGTATGATCTAGAGGGATAAGTGTGCAAAGCCACGAGGGGCGCCGCAGCAGGCACGCCCCGAACAGTCTGCCGATATCGAATCATGCATCAACGGCCGAAGCATCCGGCGACCCGGACCACGTCTGAATCACACATCGCTGAAGGCCGTTTGGTGATGATAGCGCCTGCGCCCGGCACCGCTCTGGAGCGCGGTGTCTGAAAGTTCACCTCGGATGTTCGCCCCGCGCCCGACCAAGCTCCGCTCGCAACGCGACATTAACCTGTGGCGGATCCCGCTCCAGCTCTCGCTCGCGGCAACCGCCCTATTCGGGATCACCCTGATTCCGGACATCCTCGACAAGTACCGCGTCATTCACATCCCGTCCTGGTTAACGATGGGCGGCATCGATGACGCGCGCGCGATCCTGTCGGCGATGATGGGCGCGGTCGCGACCGTGCTCGCGCTGATCTTCTCGGTCGCGCTGCTCGTACTGTCGATGGTCTCGACACTGTTTGGCCCGCGCCTGCTCTACCGGTTCCTGCAGGACTGGGTTACCCAGGTCACGATCGGCCTGTTCATGGCCACGTTCGTGTACATCTGCCTCGTCTTCCTCGTCACGCATCAGGATCCGGCATCGACGTTCATTCCGCAGATCTCGCTGATCACGAGCTGGGTGCTCGTCGTGCTCAGCTTCGGGTTCCTCGTCTACTACAGCCATCGGGTTGCGAGATCGATCCAGAACCCCGACATGATCGGCGCGATCGTCGACGATTTGTACGTCGCCGCTGGCGGCGCGCACGTGTCCGGCCCTGGCGAGGGAACCGGCGCGGTGCCGGACGACGCCGCGATTCTGCGCCAAGCTGAGACCGGCGCGATCGTGTCGTGCGCGAAGAGCGGATACCTGCAGCATGTCGATCACGGCGCGCTGGTCGCGGCCGCGCGCGCGGCGGACGCTCTGATCGTGCTCAGATTCCGCCCGGGCCAGTTCGTGCTCCGCGGCGAGCCGCTTGTAGCAATCGTCCCAGCGGACAACGTCGGCAGGCTCGAGGCCGCGATTGATCGTGGTATTCACATCGGCCGTCACCGCACGCTCACCCAAGATAGCGAGTTCGGCATCGCGCAGGTTGTTGAGATCGCGATCCGCGCGCTGTCGCCCGCGGTCAACGATACGTTCACCGGCGTTGCGTGTGTCGACTGGCTCGCCGACGCGCTGCTCACGCTGGCCGAGCGCCCTCCGCTCGAAGGGAACTGGTACGACACTGGCAGCCGGCTACGGGTATGGATGCCGCCGGTGCGGATCGAGCGTCTCGCCAAGCTCGCGTTCGATCAGATCCGTCAGGCCTCCGCGACGACTCCTGCTGTGCTGATCCGCCAGCTCGATGCGATCCAACGGCTGGCACTGCGGCTTCCGGACGCGTGCCGTCAAGTGCTGTCGGAACAAACGGACGCGATCCGCGAGTCCGCGACCGCGCTGGTCGCGCTCGA
>JBEKBK010000666.1:0-4055 GCA_050015435.1 Bryobacteraceae bacterium | reverse complement strand
GACAAGTGCTCTTCGGCCATCCATTCTTCGGCTGCATTCTGAGCTTCCTATTCTTTGTGACGGCCGTGATCTGGATGCTGCGCGCCTGGGTTCCCCCCGGCTTTGCTTTGCTCGGCGGAATGCTCACCGCAATTGAATTTGGAACCGGTCACTATTGGCTGGATTCTTATTGGGGAGGAGCGATCGCCGCGGGAGCGTCCGCGCTGGTGCTTGGCGCGGTTGGGCGTATCCGGCGAACGGGGCGTTTCACGGCGGCGTGGCCATTCTCGGCGGGCGTGGTGCTCCTATGGTGCACCAGACCCTTTGAAGGCGCGTTTTTCGTCCTGGCGAGTGCAGCGCTGGTGGCGTGGGAATTGGCGAAGCAACGGGTAGCGCTGGCCGGGGCCAGGTCGTTCGCGGCGGTGCTGCTGGTTTGCGGAGCCTTCACGGTCGCCGGCCAGGCCTATCTGGATTGGCGTGTCACCGGTAGTGCACTGACACTTCCGTATGTACAGCATATTCGTGAGTACAGTGTTGCTCCCATGTTGTGGGTACAGCATTTGCGGACGCCTACTTTGGAAACCAACGCCCAGGTGCAGCATCAAGCTGTGTTGGAGGTGAGGCTTTATGAAGACCGGCGCAATGGAATCCAAGGGACGCTGGACTGGGTCAGAGAGGCCCGCGACCATCTGAACGGTTGCGTACCGGTCGGGCTGGGAGCGGTGATGATTCTTTCGCTGTTGTTCTGGACTGACCCGGCAGTGAGAATGCTTTGGGTGGTGCTGGCGGTTTCTGGAATTCCACTGGCCCTTGAAACCTGGGTCCATCTGCATTACATGAGCACAGTGATCGTCACGTTGATCGCGTTGTTATTCCGGGTCCTTTGGCTAAGCCGCAAGCTTCGCTGGAATCAGCGCCGAATCGGGATCGTTTTCTCTGGTTTCCTGCTTGGCGCGATGTTCCCGCTCGCGACGGTGGTCAATGTCTGGAACGCATGGGAAGAGAAGGTTGATCCGGGTCCGTTCGTGGTGGCACGGAGCCGCATTACTCGCGATCTACTCGCGCGCGATGGAATGCACGTCGTGTTTGTGCGCTATGCGCCGGCACGCGAGGCCGGGGACGATTGGGTTTACAACAGCGCCGACATCGATCGCCAGCGATTGATCTGGGCGCGGGATCTGGGCGATGAACGAAATATGGAACTGATCCGCTATTATCCGGGACGGGATTTTTGGATTCTGGATGCGGATGCGGATCCTCCGCGGGTGAGTCCGTACTCTCCTGGCGGGATCTCAAGGCACGATTGAAGTTGGTTGTTCAGGGTTCGTCACGGTGAATCCTTCCAGCGTGGCAACTCGGCAAAGTTTCTGATCTGCCGCTACGAACACCGTTACAAGTCCCGCTCGATTGAGTGATAGAGCGACTGAGAGTTGCAGCGCGTCAAGCGTGCGAAGCGCTTCGACCGCTCCATGTTTGAAGAGCAATTTTCTGGCGGTTCGAAAGTGTTCGTCGTTGACGGCAGCCAGTAGGAGTCGGCGCCGGCCCAGATCAGTGGCGAGGCGCCGGCGCACCATCAAAAGCGATTGCTGGTCGATCTCTCCCGTCCGCACCTTTATTGCAAAAACGGATTCCATTTCCAAGATTGTGAGGCGAGAGATTATGTGCTGGGAGCCCGGCTCTGCTAAGATCCGATCGACCGAGTCACTGCCGATCTCTTTACGATAGACCTTGGCCAGGGCGCTCGTGTCGAAGAAATATTTTTGCAATCAGCGCTCTCGGCGCTCCTCAAGTACGGCTTCCGATAAAGAGCCCTGGATCGTTGACAGCGCTTGCCTGACCTCATCAAGGCCGACGTCATCCTGCGCGTCGTCCGACCACTCCTCGGAGGAGACCAGCAGCGGGTGATTCAGAGACGCCTCTGTCTCGTCGGAAATCGTGATGATCACCTTCTGGCGTTCTTCAAGGAGCAGTGGTTCCAAGGGATGGAGGACTCCGTTCTCATATACCGCTTGAACCGTCTTCTCCATGCTTGCAGTTTAGGTGGTTACAGCCAGTAATGTGGCGGAGGAAGAGGGATTCGAACCCCCGTACACCTTTCGGCGTAAACGGTTTTCAAGACCGCCGGTTTCAACCACTCACCCATTCCTCCAAGTCAATTCTACCTCGGTCAGGCGTTCCAAAGCCCAGCGGGCGTGTTCCGCGACGGCGGGATCATCGTGCCGGGCGAGATGTTCGAGCGGCTCGCGGAATCGGGCGTGACCGCTGTTTCCCATGGCAACCGCCACGTTGCGCAGAAATCCGGAATACTTGGCCCGGGCGACCGGGCTCGAGCGGAACTGTGCTCGAAACTGGGTTTCCGTGAGATAGGCCCACTCTTCGAGCGGGGCGGTGAGCGGCGGAGCATCGAAGGACTCGGTCCAGGGCGCACGCGCGTTCCAGGGACAGACGTCCTGGCAGATATCGCATCCGAAGACGTGAGCCCCGATTGCCGACCGCTGTTCTTCGGGAATAGTGCCGCGCAGCTCGATGGTGAAGTAAGAAATGCAACGGCGTGAATCCAGGCTCCAGCCTTCGGATTCAGGTACGATGGCTCCGGTGGGGCAGGCGTCAATGCAGCGGGTGCAGGTGCCGCATCGATCGGGCGGCGGCGTGCCGGGTTCGAGTTCGAGCGAAGTAATCAGTTCGCCCAGGAAGAACCAGGAGCCCAACGGCTCGTGAATCAGGCACGTGTTCTTGCCGATCCAGCCGAGGCCGGAGCGACGCGCGAGGCTCCGCTCGAGCAATGGCGCGGTGTCGACACAGATCTTCCAATCGAATCTTTCAAGAGCTTGCAGACACTGCACCAGGCGTTCGAGGCCGGCGCGCAGAATCTCATGATAATCACGGCCACAGGCGTACTGGGAGACGATGCCGTGCCCATCGGGAACCGGATCAGATGGCCGGTTGTAGAGCTTGCCCACACAAATGACCGATCGGGCGCTTGGAAGCAGATTGCGGACGTCACGGCGCATTTCGGCTCGCCGATCCGTCAGGTAGCGCATTTCACCCGCTTTGCCGTCCGACACCCAGGACTCGTAACGCGCAAAATCCTCGGGCGGATCGGCGGGCGCGACGCCGGCCAATTCGAAACCGCACTCGCGCGCGAGACGTTTGACTACTTCGGATCGCACGGGAGGTCCATGCTCACCATGCTAGACCATTTCTTGATTTTGCTTCGACCAGTTTCGTACGGCTTGTAACAGTGCTTTCAACGGAGTGCGCTTCCTGAGACGGTCTACGTTATCCCCGAAACTGGTCTAGCGTGCACAATAGAGCTATGCTATCCGACGGAAAATTTCGGGTCGGGCTGGTGCAGATGAGCTGCACCCCGGACCCGCAGGAAAACTTGGCGAAAGCCGAAACAAAGATACGGGAGGCTGCGGAGCGTGGCGCGCAGATCGTATGTCTCCAGGAGCTATTCCGGTCGCAGTACTTTTGCCGGGAGGAGAACGCCGAGCTGTTTGCACTCGCCGAATCGATACCTGGACCGTCCACGGACGCGCTGGGGCGGTTGTCGCGCGATCTGGGTATCGCGATTGTGGCGTCACTATTCGAGCGGCGCGCGGCCGGTGTTTATCACAATACGGCGGCGGTGCTGGGGCCGGACGGAGGAATCATCGGTTTATACCGCAAGATGCATATTCCCGACGATCCTCTCTATCTCGAAAAATTCTATTTCACTCCGGGCGACCTGGGGTTCCGGAATTTCGATACGCCATTCGGACGGGTGGGCGTGCTGGTGTGTTGGGACCAGTGGTATCCAGAGGGGGCGAGGATTTCGGCGCTCGCCGGCGCGAATGTCCTGTTTTATCCGACGGCGATCGGATGGCATCCGGCGGAGAAAGCGGAATTCGGCGCGCAACAGCTGGACGCGTGGCGAACCATTCAGCGCGCCCACGCCATCGCCAACGGAGTTTATGTAGTGGCGGTGAATCGCGTCGGATTCGAAGGCCCTCCGGACAAGCAACTTGAATTCTGGGGATCGTCATTCGTGGCGGATCCGTTCGGGCAGGTGATTGCGGAAGCGTCCAACGACC
>JBEKBK010000665.1:0-4056 GCA_050015435.1 Bryobacteraceae bacterium | reverse complement strand
GGTCGGGTTCGAGCTGGAGCAGGTCCGCCAGTACATCCGCGAGCAGGAAGCCGCGGATGGTACCAGCGGCCAATTCTGAACTGTGAACGGAGGCGCGCCACGCGCGACGCCTAGATAAAGCCACCGACCGCCTTTGAGGCGGCCCAACTCATCAAGCCACCCGCTCCGCGGGGGGTGTCTGACTGGGTTGAGGACGTTTTCGGAGTGAACACCGGCGATGGCCTCACGGGAAAACACTACTCTTCGTTCGCCCAGGTAACCGATCCGATTGCCCACGTCGGTAAAGACGATTTCTATGACAACGACTACGCGGGTTTCCTCGAGGATAGCTGGAAGTTTCGCCCGCATCTGACTTTGAATCTCGGCGTGCGGTATGAGATCCAGACCATTCCGCAACCGCCCATACCGAACACAGCCACTTCTCTGACGACTGAATACACCTCGAAGATCAACACCGATTCGAATAACTTCGCACCGCGCATCGGCATCGCTTGGGAACCTTTCAAAGGGACGGTGGTGCGAACCGGTTACGGGATGTTCTACGCCAAGACTTCCAACAGCACATGGTACGCGGTTCGTGTCGAAAACGGCATGTTTCAGCAGACTTTCAACTGCACTCCTTCGACCTGTCCCACCCTTACCTTTCCCAACCTGATCTTCCCAGCGCCGGGAGCGACGCCGCGGCCCCGTTCCCGGGAGCGCTCACGCCGCAGGTGACCAGCTTTACGCCTTTTGCCGGCACGCAGTTGGCCCACGGCGCCACGCAGGATTTTGTGAACCCTCTGGTGCGTGAAGGTGAACTGACCATCGAGCAACAATTGCCCGGGAATATGAGCGTGTCGGTCGGTTATCTCATGAGCCGCGGTCTGCATCTGCCGGTTTTCGTCGACGGAAATTTGGGACCGACGACCACCACGCACACTTATAAAGTGCTCAATGCAAGCGGCGCCGTGATTGACACCGATACTGAACCGTTTTATACGGTGGCCAACCGGATCAATCCAACCACCGGTATCATTCTGGTCGGTCAGAGCGTTGTGAATTCCTGGTACAACGCCGGGGTCCTCACGTTCCGAAAACCAATGAACCACGGCTTGGAGCTGCTGGTGAACTACACCTACAGCAAATCCATTGATGACGGCGCAGTAGCGGGCGCAAATGGAACGTTCTTCGGAACCGATCCGCCCGTCGACCCTCTGAACCAGAGGCGGGAAAATGCGTTGTCGGATCTCGATCAGCGGCATCGCTTCGTAGGTAGCCTGGTCTACACTCCCCTGATGTTCAGCAAGCTCAGCAACCGGGCGATGAAGGCGGTTCTGGACGGTTGGGCGTTCTCGAGTGTCATGACCTTTGCCAGCGCTCAGCCGCTGTTCGCGACGATTAACGGCTTTCCCATTGCGGTGCAGACTCGGGCCTCACCGGCGGCACGACGACCAACACAGGCGGCACCACCGGCGGCCTGCCCGCTCTTTGAAGGACGGAACGTATATTTCGGACACCCCCTCTACAACATCGATCTTCGTATTGGGCGGCAATTCACGCTATACGAGAGGCTGCACCTTCAGGTTCAGGGGGAAGCCTTCAATCTCTTCCACCAACATCAGCAGTGTGAATACCGCGGCGTTCAATTACACCGCGGCCGGGTCGGGAGCCTGCACTACCGCTGTCGCGGCGGGAGCGAACGGTTGCCTGGTTCCGAGTCCGACATTCATGGCGCCCACTGCGTCCTCTTCCACCAATGGACTCTACGGAGCGCGCCAGTTGCAGCTTTCGGCAAAGCTGACGTTCTGAGGGTAGGGCGGACGCGTGCGTCCGCGCCGGGTTTTAGCGCAACGGCTTCTTTCCAACATCCGGCCGGGGATCCGCCACAAAACCGTCACGATTCGGCATCTTCACTTTCGGCAGACTCTTGGCATCCATTGCCTGATCGTTTCCGATAATGCGATTGAGATTTAGAATATACGCCACCACCGCGTACACCTCCGCCGGCTTTAGCAGACCTGGTTGATCGAAGGGCATCGCCCGATTGATGTAATCCCATACCGTCGTCGCATAGGGCCAATAGCTCCCTACCGTCTTGATGGGCTTCGCTGTAGCAAGCGTGCCTTGTCCGCCCACCAACACTGGCCCGACCCCTCCCTCTGCCTTTTCCCCGTGGCATTTGGAACACCGGGCGGCAAATACCTCCCGCCCAGCGGCGACCGTCCCGGAGCCTTCAGGCAGGCCGGTTCCATCCGGCGCAATCGCAGCGCCCAAGTTGCGGATCTGCTCGGGTGTCGCCGGCTGTCCTACTCCGTACTTCGGCGACTGCGCCGCCAGCGTCACGGCCGCGGTCACTATCGCCGCGGCAGCCGTCAGCATCACGAAACTAAACTTCCACATTGGTCACCGTCCCATCGGCCTGCACTCTCCAAGACTTGATCCCGTTAAAGTGATACGCGGAATTGGTCCCACGAACCGCAATGAGAGCTTCGCGCGTGGGCTGGACGTAGCCGCTTTCGTCGACAGCGCGCGAGGCGATCACAGCTTCGCGGCCGTCAAAGCGCCACGGGAGCCGGAAGCGGGTAAACGCTATGTGAAGTCGTGGCTCTTGCAACTGAGCTTTCACCCAACTGCGCCCTCCGTCAGTAGTAATGTCGACGCGTTCGATCTTCCCGCGCCCCGACCACGCCAAGCCGGTCAGCTCATAAAGATTGGGACCCGGCAACGTCTGTCCGCCCGATGGAAACGTGATGACCGACTTCGCCTCCATCTGATATGTAAAGATCCGGGCCTTACCGTCCGGCATCAGGTCCGTGTACTTCGAGGTTTCGTCCCGGGCCATGTACGCTTGATCCGTGAGCTTCAGACTATGCAGCCATTTGACATTTGCGTTCCCCTCCCAGCCGGGGATGATCAGGCGCAGGGGATATCCTTGCGCGGGGCGCAGCGCTTCGCCGTTTTGCCCGTACGCAACCAGGATGTTGTCCATGGCTTTCGCAATCGGGATGCTGCGTTCCATCCGGCAGGCATCGGCTCCTTCGGCGATCACCCACGATGCCCCGGACTGGACTCCCACCTCGGTGAGCAGCAGCGATAATGGGACGCCAGTCCATTCGCTGCAACTGACCAAGCCGTAGCTCCGCTGCACGTCGGGCCCCGTCTTGGCCGCCCATTCCGATCCGCTGTTGCCGCCGCATTCGAGGACCAGCGTTCTGGATACCGAAGGCAAGCGCCGGATCTCCGCAAGGGTTAGGGATAGCGGGCGGCTCACCATTCCGTGGATCACGAGCCGATGCTGCGCCGGATCGATGGTGGGTATTCCGCTGTGATGCCGCTCGTAATGCAGCGACGAGGGTGTTAGCGTGCCGACCGAGTCCTGCAGCGGTGTGAAACTGGAACCTGTCTCTGGTGTCTTGCTGTCCCGCCTCCACCGGACCGCCTTCTCATACGGCGACCGTTCCCCATACGGGCCGAGTGGAATGCCCAGTTGACCCGGCGTGTTCTCCTGAGCTTTTGCCAGCAGCCCTCCGCCCAGCGCCGCGCCCATACGAAGCAGTTGCCGACGGCTCGATCGTTTTAGGTCCTTCATCGCTACACCTCGCCGAAATTGTACCCCAGGGGTACGACGGATTGCTTTCGGGTATGCCGTAAACTCCAAGGCCATCCTGATCCCAGTAAACTGAGCTAATTAAAAACCAGGGGGGACACCACGTTGCTGACGGAGGTTTGCGCGACCGTTCACGAATGAAATATCCCGGCCCCTCACCGTGCTAATCGCGCTGGCCGGACTGCCGGCGGCGTTCGCGCAATCTCCAGTGCCCACGTATATCCCGAACTCCTCCGTCAAGCTTTAGCAAGTGAACGGCGACTGCGATTGGGAGGAGTGGGATGCAACCGTCATCGCCAAATCCCCAACGTGCAAACCGACCATAGGCAAGACCCTAACCAATGCCGAAGTCCTTGCCGACGATGTTCCCGTCGCATTCGAGAACAACGGCGAAATGATTGGTGCTGCAGGCGGGAACCCTGTCGCCACTGCCAGCGGTGAAGATCGGCGGGATCACCGCGAGCGTA
>JBEKBK010000664.1:0-4071 GCA_050015435.1 Bryobacteraceae bacterium | reverse complement strand
GGAAACAACAACGCCAACGGCTTCGTGACCAAGCTTAACCCTGAGGGTACGGCGCTGGTCTATTCCACATACCTTGGCGGCAGCGGGAATGAAAATGAATACGCCGGTGACGGTGGCAATAGCATAGCGGTGGATTCGACCGGGTCTGCGTACGTGACGGGAAATGCGGATTCTTCCGACTTCCCGACCACCCCTGGCGCTTTTCAAACTACGAACAAAGCTATTGAGAATTATGCACCCAACGCGTTCGTGACCAAGCTAAACCCTGCGGGCACGGCGCTCGTCTATTCGACCTACCTCGGCGGCAGCGGCGCAACGCGAGGGGCAACGTTGGGGACTTCCCCCTTTGTCGGCGATTATGGCGCTGGCATCGCGGTAGATCCTGCCGGCTTTGCCTATGTGACTGGCGGCACGTTCTCTTCCGATTTCCCGACTACTCCCGGTGCGTTCCAAACCACCAACAATGCGGCTGGAATTCTGGGGAGCAACGGCTTCGTGACCAAGCTGAGTCCTGCTGGCACGGCGCTGGTCTACTCGACATACCTTGGCGGCAGTGGGACCACCTCCGGCGGTGCGGGAGAAGGCATCGCCGACTACAGCAGTGGTATCGCGTTGGATGCTGCACGCTTTGTGTATGTAACTGGCGGAACTAACTCTTCAGATTTCCCGACTATTCCCGGTGCGTTCCAAACCATCAACAATGCGGTTGCAAATTACGGCCGTAACGCCTTCGTGACCAAGCTGAACGTTACAGGCACGGCGCTGGTCTATTCGACCTATCTTGGCGGCAGCGGGGAAGAGGGCGCATACCTCTTCGGTGATGAAGGCTTTGGCATCGCGCTCGACCGCACCGGTTCTGCGTATGTTACCGGAGAGACGTGGTCTCCGGACTTTCCCACAACCGCGGGTGCGTTCCAAACGATCAACAAAGCTCCCGAATATTATGGCTCCAACGTGTTCGTTACCGAGCTCAATGCTAACGGCACTGCGCTAGTGTATTCGACTTATCTCGGCGGCAGCGCCGGCGCCGACTCTGGCAATGGCATCGCGATGGACTCCACCGGATCTGCGTACTTGACTGGCTATACGGATTCTACCGACTTCCCGACCACTCCGGGCGCGTTCCAACCTACCTACAATGAAAATGGCTTTACTCAAGGCTTCATCACGAAACTGATGCCGACTCCGACGAATCCAAGCCTGGTCTGGCAGAACACCGAGACCGGCGAGCGCGCGGCGTGGTTCGTGGATGGTATCGACTTGGTTAGCGGCGAGGTGTTTGCCACAGTACCGCCGCAATGGCAGATCGCCGCTGTCGCGGACCTCAACGGCGACGGCCAGCCGGATCTGATCTGGCAAGACCTGACCACCGGCGATCGTGCAGTCTGGTTCATGAACAGTTTCAACCTGATTAGTAGCGAGGTCTTTGCCACTATACCGACCCAACCGACCCAATGGCAAATCGCTGGCGTCGGAGACTTCAACGGCGACGGCCATCCCGACCTGATCTGGCAAAACACTGAGACCGGCGAGCGCGCGGTGTGGTTCATGGACGGCTCTTTCAATCTGATCAGCAGTGCGGTGTTCGCCACCATCCCGACGCAGTGGCAAATCGCGGGCGTCGGAGACTTTAACGGCGACGGCTATCCCGACCTGATCTGGCAAAACACTGAGACCGGTGAGCGCGCGGTATGGTTCATGAACGGCGTCAACGTAATCAGCGGCTACGTCTTTGCCACCATCCCGGCGCAATGGCAGATCGTTGGCGTCGGAGATTTCAACGGCGACGGTCATCCCGACCTGCTATGGCAAGACACCGAGACCGGCGAGCGCGCGGTATGGTTCATGAACGGCGACAACGTGATCAACAGCGAGGTCTTTGCCACCATTCCCACGCAGTGGCAACTCGTGAATTAGCGCGACAGCAAATTGGGAAAATCCAACGAGAGGCCGCTTCCAGAAAACGGGACCGAGTCCTCCTGTGTGTGGCGAATTGCTAATTCTGCCCGAATCAGTAATTCGCCACACACACGCGCCGAGTTGATGTGCGGCGGCCACCATCGTTCCCTCTACATCGTCCGCAATTTCGGCCCACGTTGCCGCACCGGCGGCCCACCACGGCTCTTTCGCGCCAGTCCCCGCAACCACCCCCGCCTATGGGGAACGATTCACCAGGCTCGTCCGGCCGCGGTGGCCCATTTCGCCTCAAGTTCGGCTGGCATGTCGTTCCGCACCGCAATCTCGACCACTGCCGGCGCCGATCAGGTGCTTGCGGTCTACAAGGGGCCGAGGCTTGATTAGCTGAATAACCATATGCATAATCGACCACAAGGTGACCAATTGCCGAGATGCCACGCTGGCCCCGTAAAGTACTGACGCGTATCCGACAACTCGCGGTTGCCCGCAAGGTCCAGTTTACGCTGAAGGCGCGCAGAGAGCTGGCCGGCTTGGAGGCGGGCCTGGACGAAGAGGACGCGTGCGACATCTTGGCGAACCTGACCGTCGAGGACTCGGCTGGACGGCTGCGGTCGGTGGCGACAGGCGAGTGGATGTACCTCTTTAAGCCGGAGCTTGCCGGGACTGTCCTCTACGTCAAGCTGATCCTTCGGAACGACTGCGTGGTGGTTTCGTTTCACGAGGACGAGGGTGGTAGCCATGAAAAAGACGAGTACCCAGAAAGCTCCAGCGACGCGGCGCAGGCGCGTCCTGCCCTATGATGCTTGCCCAACTTGCGGGACCAACATGGTCGAAAAGCGCGGTACGCTGCGCCTGCCAGTCAACGGCGAGGAGATCTCGGTCCCGTACGCAGTTCACCTCAACTGCCCGAAGTGCGCAGAGATCGTTCTCAGGTTCCAGGACTCTAAACGGCTTCACGAGGACGCGATCGCGATCTACCGAAAGAAGCACGGGCTGCTGTCCGCCGACGAGATCCACGCGATCCGCGAGCGGTTCGGTCTCACGCAGGCGGATTTGGCGCGCCTGTTGCGGCTCGGAGCGAACACAGTGTCCCGCTGGGAGTCGGGCAGGAACGTTCAGACGGCCGCGATGGACATGCTGCTCCAGCTCATTCGCGATCTGCCGGGCAGCATCGACTACCTTCGGGATCGCGCAGCCTGACCTGGCTGCGAGAGGCACGGACGTGTCGCCGGTGGAGACCAACGTGAGGGCGCCGCAGCCGTCGTCGCAGCGCGCGGAGTTGCTCGAGGCGATCGCGCGTGAGGAAGCCCGTTTGGCGCAGTTGGAGGCTGTGCAAGCGGAAGGCAGAAGCCGACTCGCAGCGTTCCAGGCCGAGTTGGCCGCTGTTGGTGCCGAGGAGGAGATTCGGGTCCGCCCGCGGCTCGCTGCCGAGTGGCCGGTCCCCAAGACGCCGGCCGCGAAGGTCAAGCTGTTCCGCTCTCTTTTCCGTGGGCGGGAGGATGTCTTCCCGACGCGATTCATCAGCAAAAAGAGCGGAAAGCCGGGCTACGCCCCGGCGTGCCGGAACAAGTTTGTCAAAGGGGTCTGCGAACTGCCGAGAATCAAGTGCGGCGACTGTCCCAACCAGGCATTTATCCCGTTCGACGATACGGCCGTGGTCGGGCATCTTACCGGGCGGCACGTTATGGGCGTCTACCCGCTCCTTGTGAGCGAGACCTGCTGGTTTCTCGCCGCCGACTTCGACAACAGCACGTGGTCGGAAGATGTGAGCGCCTTCGCGGAAACGTGCAGGCGTATCGGCCTACCCGTCGCCGTCGAGAGGTCACGTTCAGGGAATGGCGCCCACGTCTGGTTCTTTTTTTCCGCGCCGGTGTCTGCGAGTACCGCACGAAAAATGGGCTGCTACCTGATCACCGAGACCATGTCGCGGCGCCACCAGTTGAGCATGGACTCCTACGATCGCCTTTTCCCGAGCCAGGACACGATGCCGCGTGGAGGGTTCGGCAACCTGATCGCACTACCCCTGCAACACGAGCCCAGGCAGCAAGGGAACTCCGTCTTCGTCGATGAGCAACTCAAACCGTACTCGGGCGACGAACAGTGGGCCTATATCTCCTCGCTGGCGCGAATCGATCCAGCCGCCGTGGAGCTGAT
>JBEKBK010000663.1:0-4074 GCA_050015435.1 Bryobacteraceae bacterium | reverse complement strand
GTCGCCCTGTTCCAGTCGTCCTACGAGATCAGAGTTTCGCAAAAAGTCTGAAACGACCTCGGGGTACATGAAAAAGTTCTTGTGAACCGTTAGGTAGCGCAATTGGCGAGAACTCGTCTTTAGGCTGAAAACATAGCAATCTCCCTGCCGTGGTTCATCTCGAAAGTCTGTAAAAGTCCTTATTAAGAACTTATTACTGAAGATTTCCGCCCAGCTGACAAACGGCTCGGTTCGAGGTGATGCAGGCAATCAACGGCGTTGCCTTCTGTCCGGGGCCAACGCTGAGCGTCCCAAAAGGCACGCCCCAAAAACCGCCGATCTCCCCTTGAAAAGCCGCCGCGCCAACCCCTGAAAATGATGTCCCGAATTGAATACGAAGGTTGACGAACTGCGGGCTGAGTCAGGAACTCGGTGAAGGCCGCAATGGGAACGATTCGCTCGATCACCACTGCGGTCAATCCTCATGTAGACTATCAGTTTCGCGAAGGAAACGGAGCCTATATGATGCAGGGCGGCCACGGTGCTCAGACGGTAGTCGATCAGGAGTTCGAGGCCCGTACGGTCAAGACGGTGTTTCTGCGTCTGATGCCGTTGCTGTTGGCCTGCTATTTGCTGGCCTATCTTGACCGCATCAACATCGGATTCGCCGCGATCACGATGAACCGCGATCTCGGCCTCGACGCTTATCACTACGGGCTTGGCGCGGGACTATTCTTCTGGGGTTACTTCTTCTTTGAAGTGCCCAGCAACCTGGCGTTAGAGCGATTCGGAGCACGCCGCTGGATCGCCCGAATCATGGTGACCTGGGGCCTGGTTTCCATGGGCACGGCTTTCATCACTGGCTGGATGAGTTTTGTCGCATTGCGATTCCTGCTGGGCATCGCGGAAGCCGGGCTGTTTCCGGGCGTGATCCTGTACCTGACGTATTGGTTTACCACTGCCTACCGCGCCCGGATCATCGCTGCGTTCATGGTGGGAATCCCGGCGTCGCTCGCGCTTGGGTCGCCAATCTCCACCGCCATTCTTGCCATGCATGGGATCGCTGGTTTCAAGGGCTGGCAGTGGCTATTCCTGATCGAAGGCGCACCGACGCTGCTTCTCGCCGTCATCGTGCTTCTGGTCCTGCCGGATCGTCCGAAGGACGCACGCTGGCTAACCGAGGATCAAAAACAGTGGCTTGAGGGAACGCTCGACCGGGAACAGAAGGCTGTGGAAGCGACCCATCGAATGTCCTTCTGGCGTACGTTCATCGATCACCGCGTGCTGGGGCTCTCCTTCATTTATTTCGCCAACCTGACCACCAATCTCGGGCTCGCTTTCTTCCTCCCGCAGATGATCAAAGACATGGGCTTCAGCAATG
Source organism: Bryobacteraceae bacterium (assembly GCA_050015435.1). Classification (GTDB taxonomy): domain Bacteria; phylum Acidobacteriota; class Terriglobia; order Bryobacterales; family Bryobacteraceae; genus Palsa-187. The sequence goes on along the minus strand of JBEKBK010000663.1, from coordinate 2,714 downwards.
TTCAAAGCTCATTCGTGACCGCGATTCCCTACGTCATTGGAACGATCGGCACACTGGCCTTTGGTTACGTCTCCGACAAATACAAGGAGAGGCGCATCAGCCTGTGTCTGGCGCTCATTGTGTCGGCGCTGGGGCTGGCGGGCGCTGCTTTCCTGGGCAACTCGATCGCCGCCGTGGCGTGGATGTCGCTTGCGGCGGTCGGCATCTACGGAGCCAAGGCGCCCTTCTGGCCTCTGCCATCCATGTTCCTGACCGGAAGCGCAGCCGCGGGCGGCATCGCACTGATCAATTCGGTCGGTAATCTTGGCGGATTCGCCGGACCCTACATTATGGGCTGGGTCAAGAATGCGACCGGAAACTACAAAGCCGGACTTTATGTTCTTGCCGCCTTCGGCATCGCGGCTGCGATTGTGACGCTGATCATCGTCAAAGCTACGCCCAAGGGTGCAACGGTTGATAATCCTTCTCCCGTTTTAGCAAAATGAACCTCACTCACGAAGCGCAAGGAACCTTCGCGATCGCGCCGACTCCGTTTCACAACGATGGCCGCATCGATGAAGCCTCGATTGACTTAATGACGGACTTCTACGCGCAGGCGGGCTGCACCGGTATTACGGTGCTCGGCATTATGGGCGAGGCTCCGAAACTCGATCAGCAGGAGGCCGTGGATGTTGCGACTCGGGTGATTCGCCGGGCGAAGGATCTTTCGGTCGTCGTCGGTGTATCGGCCCCGGGTTTTGCCGCAATGCGTTCGCTCACCTGCGCCGCGATGGACGCGGGCGCCGCCGGGGTGATGATCGCTCCGCCGCCCTCGCTACGAACCGACGATCAGATCGTGACTTACTTTTCCCAGGCAGTGGAGGCCATCGGCGCTGGTGTGCCCTGGGTGTTGCAGGACTATCCCCTCCTGCTCTCCGTGATCATGACGCCGAAGGTGATTCGCCGCATCATTACGGACTGCCCCTCCTGCGTGATGCTGAAGCATGAGGATTGGCCGGGGCTCGACAAAATCTCCACCCTGCGCGGGTTTCAGAGAGACGGATCGATGCGGCCGATCTCGATTCTGACCGGCAACGGCGCGCTGTTCCTCGATTTCGAGATGGACCGCGGCGCGGATGGAGCGATGACTGGCTACGCGTTCCCGGATATGTTGGTCGAGACGGTGCGTCTGTCAAAGGCTGGCCGGCGCGATGAAGCCCACGATCTGTTCGACGCGCATCTTCCCCTGATCCGCTACGAGCAACAGCAGGGGGTCGGACTGGCGGTCCGCAAATACGTTCTACAACGCCGCGGCGTCCTGTTTTCCGACGCTCAACGAAAGCCGGGATCGAGCCTTAGTCCGGCGTCGAAGGCGGAGGTAGAGTATCTACTAGCGCGTGTGGCACGGCACGACAAGCGGGCCGCGGTGAGTGCGTAGGGCCTCATCCGGCAGGCTAATCCACTCGGAGAATTGATCCAAACGCCTTCAGATGATAGTGTTGCACAAGGGCTCACTGACCCATGCGCAATCTTCTCTTACCCGCTTTAGCGGCTCTGGCCGCCTCAGCACTGGCATTTGGTCAGGCTTCCCCAGCTATCCAAGATGGCTTCTATCAAGTTGGGTACGCCGTGAATCTCACTGTTGGAGACTCAGTCGTGAATCTGTCTAACGACGGCTTCAATGGAGGCCCAGGCAACGGGACTGTCGGGAATATTTGTGCCAACACCTATGTCTTCGACCCTCAGGAGGAAGAGGTCAGCTGCTGCTCCTGTCTGGTCACGCCCAACGGCCTGAACTCCCTCTCGGCAACCAAGGATCTGATCAGCGATACTCTTACGCCCGCCATCCCGACTTCGATCGTGATCAAGTTGGTGAGCAGCGTCCCTGGGCAGGATTCAACTCACAATTTGACGGTTTGTAACCCCGCGACGGTCAATGCGAATATTCTGGCCGAAGGACTGGTCGCATGGGGTTCGACGCTGGAGCCCGACCTAACTCCCGGGACGTATGAAGTTGTTCAGGCTCCGTTCCTGCAAGGAAGCCTCAACACGGCCTCGAACAATCCCGAGCTCACGGCGCTGACCACAGTATGCGGGTTCATTCAGGCGAACGGAAGCGGCTTCGGAGTATGTAATTCATGCAGGACGGGCGCGTTGGGAGGAACGAAGAATTAGCGATGCTAACGTTTCAGCGGAGGGTTTCTTACATGCGTTTTCGATCTTCAATCGTCGTAGCGACCCTCGCGGTTTGCGCGAACGCTTTCGGCCAAACGGCTTCGACTCAAGACGGCCCTTTTCAGTTGGGCTTTGCGGCAAATCTCAACGTCGGCGATTCCTATGTGAATCTCACTAATGACGGTTGGAACGGGGGCTTTTGGGCGCCCGCCGGAAGCGTTCCCAATGTCACGATCGGAAATATCTGCGTGAATACTTATGTCTTCGACCCTCAGGAAGAAGAGATCGGCTGCTGCGCCTGCCTGGTGACACCGAACGGGTTGCAATCCCTCTCGGTCAAGTCCGACCTGATCAGCAATACTTTGACACCCTCGGTGCCGAATTCCATCGTAATCAAACTGGTCGCCAGCGCGCCTGCGCCTGACGCAACGGGGAACAATTACACCGGCCCTATGCACAGGATCTTGATGGGTTGACTACAAGGTGAAAGCGGTCAACCGTTTGGGGACTCTGAGAATCCTGCGGTAAAACAGGTTGGAGTAGCGAAGATAGCGCTTCGC
>JBEKBK010000662.1:0-8049 GCA_050015435.1 Bryobacteraceae bacterium | reverse complement strand
GGAGAAAACCGAGCGCCGTCATAATTTGCACCGGGCATCTGTGCCACGAGCAGCGGCTTCCGGACGCCGTCCAAGGGCAGGGCCGAGAGATCGAAATCCAATTTGGAATTGCCCTGATGATAAAAGAGCAGGAATCGCCCATCCGGGCTCCAATCGCTCGCCACTCTGAGTCGCGGTTCTTCCGTGAGCTGTTCGTCCTTCCCTTCGCCCGAAGCGTCTTTCCGGTAGAGTTGTGGTACCCCGGTTCGCCAAGATACGAAAGCGATTTGCCGGCCATCCGGAGACCAGACTGGATCTGCATTTCCCCTTCCATCAAACGTCACGCGCGTCATCACGGAGCGGCCGAACTCGAATACCCACAGGTCATAAGAGCTGGCGCCGCCGCCGCGGTTGAGAACCACTCTCTTGCCGTCGGAGGAAAGGTCGAGGGAACCGTAGTAGTCCTCTGGTCCGACTTGCTCCACGCGCTTTCCATCCCGGCTTTTCCAGAGCATCTTGGATTTGACGGTCGCCGGTCCGCTTCGGTAAAGAAGTAGTCCTGCGTCGGAGGTCCAAAAGGCCGGGCGCCGCAGGCCGGAATTCATGGCGATTTCTTCGGCGACTTGCGAGGGATCCCCCTCCAAACGGAGCTTCCCAGCGTCGAAAATTTGCGCCATCAGTGTCTGCTCCCGCAGCCACAACAGGTAGCCAGGCCGGCCGGCGACAGGCGGCGCATAGATGACCTTAGCGTCCGTCCGCACAATCTGCATTGGCTGCCGGGTGCGGTCCAAAGAAGAGACGTAGACTCCCTGAGTGTTGGGATTCTCACTTTGAATGTAGTAAAGAAAATGCTTCCCGTCCGGCAGGAACTGCGGATAGCCGTGCTCCGTTTCCTGGCGGGATGCGTCTACTCTTGTAAGAACAGTTGGCGTGCCCCCGGAGGCCGGGACGCGATACAATCCGTCCATGCTTCCAAAGAGGATGACCCCATCGCGGTTCCACGTCCCTCCCACCCCGGTGGCGCCTTGCGCGGCATCGCACAATACCAGCGGCGCGCCGCCCGCAATATCGACCCGCTTCAGCTTGCCGCTGGCGACGAACCCGATCGACTTGCTGTCCGGAGACCAGAATGGAAAATTGCCGCCTTCCGTGCCGGCCAACTGCTGAGCGCCGAGCGAGTCCAGCGGGCGCAGCCATAGCGATGGTGTAGAGCCCGAAGTCGACGCCGCCCCGAACACCACATAACGGCCATCCGGCGAAATCGCGGTAGCGCCATATGGGTTCGTGAACTGCATATTCGGGGGCGCGTCCAAAGCGAACCGCGAGGCCACAGGCAGGAGTGCGGGCCGCATGAACCAAAGCGCCGCGGATGCCACGGCCGCAAACAGACAGCCATTGGCGGCGCGGGTTTTCGGCGTGCGCCGGCTCGTCCAGCAGGAGAGCTACGCCGCTGATATCGCGCAGCCGCTTCGCCGGGTCCTTCTCCAAACAAAGCTTCAACAGTCGCCGCACTTTCGGCGGAACCTGCTCCCAGTCCGGTTCGTGCCTGAGCACCGCCGCAAGAATGTCTGAGACCGTCCCTCCTTCGAAGAGCCGCTTGCCCGTCAGCACCTCGTAGAGCACTACGCCGAAGGCCCAAATATCCGCGCGTCTGTCCACGGTCTTGCCGCGTGCCTGCTCCGGGGACATGTACGCGGCCGTGCCCATGATCATGCCCGCCTCGGTGGCAGCCATCGTCAGGGTCGGCGAGATGGACCCATCGCCCGCTGGCGCCGGGTGCGCGACCGCGGCCAAACCGAAGTCGAGCACCTTCACGAGACCCGCCGGCGTGATCATGATGTTGGCGGGTTTCAGGTCGCGATGGGTGATGCCTTTCCCGTGCGCGGCCTCCAGTGCGTCCGCGATCTGCCCGGCATAGTGGAGAGCCGTATCGAGCTGCAGCGGCCCCTTCAGCGTCTCGCCTTCCACCAGCTCCATCACCAGCGCGCGGACATTGTCTGATTCCGCCACGCCGTAGATCTGCGCGATGTTGGGATGATTCAGTGACGCTAACACTTCGGCTTCACGCTGGAAACGCGCCATGCGCTGCGGGTCACTGGCGAAGGACTCCGGCAACACCTTCAGCGCAACTTCGCGCTTCAGCTTGGTGTCGCGCGCGCGATACACCTCGCCCATGCCGCCCGCGCCCAGGGGCGCGATGATCTCGTAGGGTCCCAAACGAGTCCCATGGGATAAGGGCATGGCGTGTGGAATGATTTTATCCCAGCCGCTCTCCAGTTCGCTCGCGTGTGCGATAATCGCGCGGTGACCGTGTCGTCCAAGCTCCGCACTCAGGTCGGCATCGTCGGAGCCGGACCAGCCGGCCTTCTGCTTTCCCATCTACTCTACATCGAGGGCATCGACTCCATCGTCATCGAGACCCAGACCCGCAAACACGTCGAAGAGCGAGTACGCGCGGGTGTGCTCGAGCAAGGCACGGTGGATCTGCTCAGCGAATCGGGCGTGGGAGACCGCTTGCGGCGCGAAGGGATGGTTCATCACGGGATCGAACTTCGCTTCAATCGCCGCGGGCATCGCATCGACATGTACGAACTCACGGGCGGCCGCGCCATCACCGTGTACGCCCAGAGCGAAATCATGAAGGATCTGATGTGTGCCCGGCTTCAAGCCGGTGGTCGGATCTTCCACGAAGTGCGACAAGTCATGATCCACGATCTCAAAAGCGAGTCGCCGCGCATTACTTTTGAGCATAGCGGCGAAGCGCACGAGATTGCGTGCGATTTCATCGGCGGATGCGATGGCTTCCACGGAATCTGCCGTCCGTCGATCCCGGCCGGAGCGCTCCGCTTCTACGAAAAGATATACCCTTTCGGCTGGCTCGGCATCCTCGCCGAAGCCCCGCCTGCGTCTCGCGAGCTGATCTATTGCAGTCATGAGCGTGGCTTCGCTCTGCTCAGTATGCGTAGCCCGCAACTGAGCCGCGTCTACCTGCAATGCCGGCCCGATGAAAACCTTGCGGACTGGCCGGATGACCGCATCTGGGAAGAGCTGCAGCGGCGCTTCGAGACCGGTGACGGCTTCCGTCTGAATCAAGGCCCGATCCTTCAAAAGGGAGTGACCGCCATGCGCAGCTTCGTCGCGGAACCGATGCAGTACGGACGCCTCTTCCTGGCCGGAGACGCTGCCCACATCGTCCCGCCGACCGGCGCGAAAGGCCTCAATCTCGCCGCTGCCGACTTGCGCATTCTCGCCCGTGCGATCGTTGACTGGTGTCGCTCCGGCGCCACAGATCTGCTCGACCGATACTCCGAAATTTGCCTCCGCCGCGTGTGGCGCGCGCAACACTTTTCCTGGTGGATGACCTCCCTGCTGCACCGCTTCGAAGGCGGCGACGGTTTCGACTACCGCCGGCAGTTGGCCGAACTGGAGCATGTGACTACTTCGCGCGCCGCAGCGACGAGCCTCGCCGAAAGCTACACTGGATTGCCGTTCGATCTTCCTGGAGAACGCCCCGGAGAACTCTAATGACCCGTACCTCTCCTCCTTTCCGCGCCGACCACGTTGGCAGTCTCCTTCGCCCCGCTGCCCTGAAGGAGGCGCGCGCCCAACGCGAGCGGGGAGAGATATCGGCACACGATCTGCGCGCCGCAGAAGACGCAGAGATTGAACGCGTCATCGTCAGACAAGCGGAAATCGGTCTACGCAGCGCCACGGACGGCGAGTTTCGCCGCGCCATGTGGCATTTCGATTTCCTTGAACATCTGGATGGTGTGGAGTCGTTTCGTGCCGATCACGGCATCGCGTTTCAGGGCGGAATCGAAACTCGGGCCAAGGGACTGCGCGTCACCGGCAAAGTCGGCTTCTCCACGCATCCCATGGTGGAGCACTTCCGTTTCCTGCGCGACCGCACTCGCGCTACGCCGAAGATGACTATTCCTTCGCCCAGCGTGCTGCACTTCCGCGGCGGGCGGCGTGCCATTCGTCCCGATGTCTACCCGGAGATGGAGGAGTTCTACCGCGATCTCCGGTCGGCGTATCGTGACGGAGCAGCGTCGGATCCTGCGCGAGCGCGGCGACGATCCGGACCGCCTTCCCCAGATCTACGCGGACATGATTAACCTCGCGATCCGTGACCGGCCGGCGGACATGACCATCACGATGCACCTGTGCCGAGGCAACTTCCGTTCCAGTTGGATCGCCCAGGGTGGCTACGAACCCGTCGCCGAGCTGCTGTTCAACCAGATCGGTGTGGACGGCTACTTCATGGAGTTCGATACAGACCGCGCGGGTGGCTTTGATCCGCTCCGCTTCGTTCCCAAGAGCAAGACGGTGGTCCTGGGATTGGTTACTTCCAAGACCGGCGCTCTGGAATCACCCGCGGAACTGGAGCGGCGGATCGGCGATGCGGCTAAATGCGTCGATTTGCAGCAGCTCTGTCTTAGCCCGCAGTGTGGTTTCGCCAGCACCGAGGAGGGCAACCTCCTTACTGAGGAGGAACAATGGGCCAAGCTGGCGCGTATCGTTGAAGTCGCGCGGACAGTCTGGGGCGAATGAGCCGGCTGCCCTATCGCAGATGAGCACTTGCGATGATCTGATTCGCAACAAGTTCGATCGGCGAAGGCCCGCTGAAGTTCGGCGCAGCCCCCGCCAGTGCCACAAATACAATCAGCATGAAAATGAACGCCGCGAATAACTGTTTCATAAAGGGTCTCCTGGTGTTGGAAACCCTGTTCACGCCTGTTATGACTTGAAAGTTGAAGACAATTAATTCGCTTGCATTAAGCTGGTCCCACAAACTCAACCTGGCTAGTACTCCTGCACGTCATGTCTACTGCGTATGTGTGGAAAGCATGCACTGACTCGCTGAGGTAATGCCATTGGCTTCCAGCACAGTAGCCATTTTCCCGAGCGCGGATTTATGGATTTGGGATACCCGGCTTTCCTGGATGCCGAGCGCACATCCAATTTCCTTCATCGTCATCTCATCGTTGTAGTAAAGCAGCATGACCTTTTGGTAGCGTTCCGGAAGGCTCTTCAAAGCTTTGCCCAACCTGCCGCGAACTTCTGCGAGCGCGCAAATATAATCCGGCTGGGCCTCCGGCTTGTCCGGAAAATCCGAGCCTGGATGATATTCTCTGTCGTTCGAATGCGTGGAGGTTGAAACAGGGCGGTGCTTTCGCAGAGTGACCATTTTGGTACGCAAGTGCTCTACATCCTCGCCGAGTTTCTCGGCGACCTCAGCTTCCGTAGGCGCCCGCTGCAGTTCCGCGGCAAGCTGGTCCGTGGCGGTCTCCACCTCCTTCTGCCGGCGGCGCATATCGCGCGAAGCCCAATCCAACTGCCGAAAGCTATCGAGGATAGCGCCTCGGATGCGATGCTTGGCATACGTTGCAAAAACAACTTGTTGTTTGTAATCGTATTTGCTGGCTGCGTCGAAGAGCCCGAGATTCCCGGCTTGCACCATATCCTCCAAATCCACATGCGGCGGCAGACTCCGGTGTATATGCACGGCGATTACCTTCACCAGCGGGAGATGCTTCAAGACCAGCTGATCGCGAAGCGTACTCGCGGTCGGCAGCTGTTGGTCGCCATTCGTGCTTCTGTGAACATGGGCTTGTCCCGCGCGGTGACCACCCCTTGCCTTGGCGCGGTATCTACGCGCTCGGGGTGGATTATCGTCCGCGGTTCCCACAAAATCCGCGCAGTCGGCAAAGGCGGAATCGGGCGACATGGTAACCGCGAAAGTCTTGGAGTTTGTCATCCTCCAACTATGCCGTCCGAACTGAGAATTACTCTAGTCCCCCGAGCGAGATATCAGATAGGTCATTTGGGGGGATGGCTGGCCCACTTCGGGGGGTAGCTGGGTCTCGTACCTTTGGGACCACGAGCGAGGCGCAGTCGTTGCTTTATTCGACCCGGACGGCGTTCAAATAGCGGTTTAGGTCTTCGATGCCGGTCTGCATCCGGGCTTTGTCGCTGGCAAGAGCGGATTCCTCTAGCGCCGTGCCAATTTCCGTGATTGGCTCGAACCCGTAGCCGCCGCCGGTGCCAGCCATCTGGTGCCCGAGCGTACGGATCATGGCATAGTCGCCGCCATCCAAGGCAGCCCGCAGTCTTGCAACATCGCCACGGCGCTTCTCGAGATAATCTCCGACGACCGGCTTAGCCACGATTCCACCGAGACTTGAATTTGTTCGCTTGCGGGCGTAACCGGGACAAATTTGTTGATCGCGTCTAACAGCGTGGCCTTCTTGATCGGTTTCGTGAGGTGGTCCGTGCAGCCGGCCTCGAAACTATGGTTTCTAGCCTCTCGCAGTGCGTGCGCGGTCAAAGCGAGTATGGGCGTTGGGGCGGAGCCGCGTTCCCGTTCGAACGCACGCATCGCACGGGTAGCGGAGTATCCGTCCAACACGGGCATCTCAGTGTCCATGAGAACAACATCGTAGACGTGTTGCTTGAACTGCTCCAACGCCAGCGCGCCGTTCTCGACTTCATCGATGATGCAGGCGGAGCCCTTCAAATAGCCACGGATGAGAAAACGATTTTCTTCGGCATCGTCGGCCAGAAGGATGCGCAAGGCTCGATATCGCGGTACGGCGCGGGCTCCTTCTAGCGGCTTCTGCGCGGCAGCTTCAGGCGCGGGAGGCGCTTCGGCGATGGAGAAACGCGCGGTGAAATGCACTGTGCTGCCTGATCCCGGTATGCTCTCCGCCCAAATTTTCCCGCCCATCAATTCAACCAGACGCTTCGAGATTGCCAAACCCAGGCCGGTTCCGCCGAACTTGCGCGTGATGGACGCGTCGGCCTGCGAGAAGCTGTCAAAGATCGTGGAAAGACGATCGGTCGGAATCCCGATGCCCGTATCAGAGACTGAGAAGTGCAGCGCGCCCTCGGTGCGCTGATCCGGGTCGAGCAACCACGTTGAGTTCGCCGCGCTCGGTGAATTTGGGCGGCGTTTCCGAGCAGGTTCAGAAGTATTTGGCGGAGACGGCCGGGATCGCCGGCCAGCCAAGTGGGCACAGCGGGTGCGATCCGGCTGCTGAGGGCGAGGCCCTTGGCGCGCGCACGCACACCGGCAATATCGAGCGCATCCGCGACGACATTCGGCAAGTTGAACGCAATCTTTTCGAGTTCGATCTGCCCGGCTTCGACCTTTGAGAAGTCGAGGATGTCGTTAACGATGTTTAAAAGGTTGTCGCCCGCGGCGCGGCACACGCGCACACATCCCGCTGCTCGTCACTGAGTTGCGTTTCCGACAACAAATCCGCCATACCGAGAAGCGCGTTCATGGGAGTGCGGATTTCGTGACTCATGCGGGCCAGGAACTCGCTCTTGGCCTGAGTGGCGCGTTCGAGTTCGTGGCCTAGCTTGGCAATTTGGTCGCGCGCAAGGAAAGCTTCGTGCGCGTACCGAACGAAGTCTTGCGCTTTCTGGAACCTTTGTTCCACGCGTTGTACAAGCAGGAGGCTGCGCTCTCCCACGACCGCGTTCGCGCAAAAGTGAAGCTCTTCTCCTCCGGCACCGGTTTGGGCCCAGAGATCCGACTCAAGCGCCGAGCGGTTGCCGGGACTCTCCCAGAATTCTTCGGCATCCTGAAGAAAGACTTCCAGGAAGGGCAAGGCTTCGGTCAAAGGGCCGGCCGGCAGCCAATCCGGCGGCGGCCCCAGCAATTGGAACGCCCCCTCGCCAACTCGCTCGTACACCGCGTAGCCGAGCGCGGCGACCAGATCTAATTGATCCGCGGTTTTCACTCGTCTAGATCCTTTGACTCGGAATTCACGGTTAACAGGTTCGTTGCAAGCGTCAGGAACATCTCCTCCACGCCGCCACCGGCCTTAGCACTGGTTTCGAAAGTGGGCCAGCCGTGCTCCGCGACAACGGTGTCTTGAACCTCCCACTGATCGCTGAGATCGGCCTTATTCAACACCAGGACAAACGGCAAAGGACCAAGCTGCTCAGTGATGCGCTGCTGTAACTCGACCGCCTTTGCGAGGGATGCCGCGCGGCAACCATCCACAACCAGAATGTAACCGGAAGCGCCGCGAATATGCGAGATCTTTGAGCTGGCTC
>JBEKBK010000661.1:0-4095 GCA_050015435.1 Bryobacteraceae bacterium | reverse complement strand
ACGGCGGCCTTGGAATCCTGGCTCTGGCGAAATATTTTTCGAAAGTGCCCAAGAGTGAACGCAAGCGAACTTTAGTGTTCCGGCTCACCAGTGGACACTTCGCCGGACCATGGGTGCCTTCCATGCGAGGCATTATTCAGAAGTACCCGGAGTTAATCAAGAAGTCAGTCGCCGCGCTTACGGTCGAACATCTCGGTTGCAAGGAATGGGCTGATGATAGCTCGTTCCATTACAAGGCGACCGGTGAAAACGAGTGGGCGGTCGCCATCACCGAACGCGGCTCCGTTGGTAACCTTCTGGTCGACGCGTTGCAAGGCAGCGGCGATCGCAAAACGGCGGTGGTCAATCCGGTGCACGGCGGATGGCTCGGCGAGGGCGGAGGTTTAGCGCGCGCCGGCGTGCCAACCATCGGGTACATCCCGCAGCCAAACTATCTGCTGGCCGGACCCGCGAACGGATGCATCGAGAAATTGAGTCCGGAGCGGCTGCACGCCGAGATCGAAGTTTTCGCGAAGTTAATTCACAAGATCGATACAATTCCCGCCGCACAGTTGAAGGGTGCTTGATTTTTCTCGCGGCGCTGTCGAATCCGGCAATCCTCGAGCGTCTTAGTCCCGAGGAGAAACAAAAATGGCAAATCCCTTTGTACACGTGGAACTGAACACTACCGACGTGGCGAAAGCCAAGGATTTCTACGGCAAGCTTTTCGAGTGGAAGCTCGAAGACATGCCGATGGAGGGCATGACGTACACCACGGTCGGCGTCGGAACGGGAACCGGCGGCGGAATCATGAAAAACCCGATGCCCGGAGTTCCTTCGTTTTGGCTGGCGTATGTGGAAGTGGACGACATCGCGGCCTCCACCAAAAAGGCCGAATCATTGGGCGCCAAAATTGTCCGGGGCGTAACGGAAGTGCCCGGCATTGGCTGGATGAGCATTATCCAGGACCCGACCGGCGCCGGGCTTGGACTCTGGAAACCCAAACCCCGTTGAACCCTCGCAGAGGCGCCGTTACCCCATTTCTTGATTTTGCGTCGACCAGTTTCGTACGGCTTGTAACAGTGCTTTCAATGGAGTGCGCACCCTGAGACGGTCTACGTTATTCCCGAAACCGGCCTAGCCCAGCACCGGCATCTTGAAATCGGCGCCTTTGCGAATTCCTGTAGGCCAGCGCGACGTGATCGTCTTCAGGCGCGTGTAGAAGCGAACGCCCTCCGGACCGTGAACGTAATGGTCGCCGAACAGCGACCGTTTCCAACCCCCGAAGGAATGAAACGCCATAGGCACGGGAATCGGTACATTGATACCTACCATGCCAGCCTTGACCCCGCTACTGAACGCATTGGCGGCGTCCCCATCTCGCGTGAAAATAGCTGTGCCGTTTCCGTACTCGTGCGAATTGACCAGTTCGAGAGCCGCGTCGAAACTCGGCACCCTCACCATCGATAGCACCGGCCCGAAGATTTCTTCCCGGTAAATCCGCATGGATGGGGTAACGCGGTCGAACAACGTCGCTCCGAGGAAAAATCCTTCCGAGTCCAATGGCGCGGGGCGTCCGTCCGCCACCAGATCCGCACCTTCCTCCACGCCGAGGTCGATATAGCCGCGAACTTTCTTGAGATGTTCGCCCGTCACCAGCGGTCCCATTTCTGCGCCCGGCTCTTCTCCCGGCGCGATTTTCAGGACCTTCAACTTCGCCTTGAGGCGCTCGACCAAGGCATCCGCAAGATTGTCTCCCACCGCGACCGCCACTGAGATCGCCATGCAACGCTCGCCCGCCGAACCGTATGCCGCGCCCATAAGCGCATCCACTGCCTGATCGAGGTCGGCATCGGGCAGGATCACCATGTGATTCTTGGCCCCGCCCAGCGCTTGAACGCGCTTGCCCGCGGCGGTGCCTCGCGTGTAGACATATTCGGCGATTGCCGTCGAGCCGACGAAGCTGATCGCCTCAATTCCACGGTTGTCGAGTAAGGCATCCACGGCTTCTTTATCGCCATTGACCACGTTGAAGACGCCGTCCGGAAGGCCCGCCTCCTGAAGCAGCCGCGCCATCTCGATCCCCAGCGACGGATCCTTTTCACTCGGCTTCAAGATAAAAGTGTTGCCGCAGGCCAAGGCAACCGGGAACATCCACATGGGAACCATCGCCGGAAAATTGAACGGCGTAATTCCGGCCACCACTCCCAGAGGCTGCCGCATCGAGTAGCTGTCGACGCCGGTCCCGACCTCTTCCGTGTACTCACCCTTCAACAGTTGCGGAATTCCGGTCGCGAATTCGACCACTTCGGTTCCGCGCTGCATCTCTCCCTTTGCATCCGACAAGACCTTGCCATGCTCGGAGGTGATGATGGCGGCGAGACGGGCCTGGTCGCGCTCCAGCAGTTCCCGAAAGCGATTCAGAATCCGGGCGCGGCGCAACGGCGGGAACGCAGCCCACTTCGGGAAAGCGGCAGAAGCTGCTTCCACCGCGCGGTCGACCTCGGCCTTGTTCGCAAAAGCAACCCGGCGAGCGGGCTTCCCGAGCGCAGGATTGTAAACCGTTCCGAAGCGTCCGGATGTTCCCTCAACACATCGCCCGCCGATGAAATGGGGCACAACTTCACCTGGTGACGGAGGGACATGGTGCTTTACTGCTGGAAACGTCGAACTGGACATAATCTAAGTTTACGCCTGGAGGATGCGGCTGGCCAGCGATAGGTCATACGTAACCCCGGGGGGCGCGGCACATTGCGAGCAAGCTTGCGATTCGGGTCGAGTTCGTCTTGTACGAGGGACCCGAGCGTGCGGTGAAGAACGCGCGGAAAGATTTTGCGCGGAACATCCGGCGCGGACTTTTTGAAGGCCAGGATTCCGTCAAAGCGAACTTGTACGCCATTGAGGGCATTTGCCGACGGCACATACTTGCCCTTAGAGCCATAGGCGCTCTCCAGAAGCACCAGTGATACGATGAAGGTAAAATACACATTCCCGCTATGGGAGCTGCTCTTGTCGCCTCTAGAAACACGCTTCGAGCAACTGCGGAACCTAGCTGAGATCCACTCCCTGGTGGGTCAGACAGAAGACTTGCATCTGGATGCCAAAGAGTGGTCCGCGCGCGATGACGATACGCAACGGGTGTTGGCCAAGGCGCTATCCGGGTTTTCTAACGCCGACGGCGGTATTCTCGTGATCGGCCTGGAAGCGCGGTCACTCACCAAGGGCGATCCTGATATGCTCCAAGCTTTGGGTAGTGGGTCCATTTGAAAATGGCATCCAAGCAGGCTCCGGGGGCGACTCCGAGCCGTGGTCCTGGCTACGAAAGCGCTTTCGTGAGACAATAGCGGCATGGCTCGAAGCATGGGGAAGGTCCAGCGAACCATCAAGGCTCTCATCTCAAAACAGTTCGCCTCAGAACTTAAGACAGCCTCAGAGCCGCATCAATGGCACGACACTCACATGGGTTGGGGGTTGGCTGGGGCTTCTTTGGCGCTTGTCCTTTTTGCTGTCGGGGTTATCGTGCCAACTGTAATTGCGGCTCGCGTCGCGTTGGCAGTAAGCGGCGTACTTTGGGTCATGGCGATGCTGGTGATGTTCCGGGATTCAACATCGATTAAACGGGCTACTTGGACGCTAATCCTTTCCGTCCCGATGGCCAGTGGATTGATGTACCTATGGCGTTACCACGATCCTCCGTCGGATTTCCTGGCTTCGCTGACCCGAATCGAAACGATGGTGAAGGAAATTCATGATTTCATATTGAAACCTAAAGAAGTTCCAGAGTTGAATCCACCATTACCGCTGCCATCGCCTACGCCAGATCCTTTTATAGTAACGGCCAGGGCCTTTTTAGTGTATGAGGGCCATGATCCGTATAGCTTGTTTATGGTCGGATATCAATCACCAAATGGAATGACGGCTTCACCTATACCATATCTTGTCTACGTGTCTATTACCAACGCGCTTGACCACGTGAATACGATTGAGTCTTACACCGTATCACCTGAATTATGCGCAGAACGATCCTCGAAGCGCGTGGTTCGTATGATCTGAGCGTGCGGCGAGCGCGATCGATGTCTCGTTTTGATTCTTTCTGTATCTGACCCGGTTTCCTCC
>JBEKBK010000660.1:0-4095 GCA_050015435.1 Bryobacteraceae bacterium | reverse complement strand
GGTAGGCACAACGAAGTATTGATAGTCCACCGCACCCTTGGCGGGAACGTCATAGGGGTGCCCCATCGCGAGCACGGCATCCTGCGTGGGCAGACGCCACCCGCCCGGCCACGCGCGGGCTGGAGGTGAGTCCTGTTCCCTGCCCTTCGCCGCGCCGGATTCGGCCCATTTAGAGAGGGTATCGATCTCGGCCGGGCTCAAGGAACGATCATTCGAGAACTTCCCACAGCATGGATCGGCGAACCACGGCGGCATTTTGCGGGACAGAACGGATTCGCGGATGGCCTTAGCCCACGGACGAGTGTCGCTAAAACTCAGCAAACTCATGGGCGCGGTGCCGCCGGTCCGGTGACATTCCTGGCAGCGACGCTGCAAAATGGGCAGAACGTCGCCGTAAAAAGTCGGATCTGTCGCGTTACAGTAGGCCCCTGCCGCCATCCACACCGCGAAAGCGCTGGCACACGTCACGTTTTCAATATTATAGGCTACAAATAGGTAGTTGACTAGGATCGCGAAAAGTAGGATCATTGATCGCAAGGAGTTCGCACAATGCTCGGGAGACTAGCGCTTGCTTTGACCGTGGTGCTGACCAGTTCCGCGTGGGCTCAGTCCGTGATTTCCGCCCATTCGGGCGTGATTCAATACGTGGAAGGCCAAGTGACTTTGGATGACGCGCAGCTTCAACAGAAGTTCGCGGAGTTTCCTGACGTCAAAGTTGGCCAAACGCTGGCGGCCCAGGACGGCCGCGCTGAGATTCTGTTGACCCCCGGCGTGTTTCTGCGGCTGGCGGAAAACAGCTCGTTCCAGATGGTATCGAATAAGCTCTCGGACACTAAAGTCGAGGTTCTATCCGGCTCCGCGATGATCGAAGTGAGCGAACTGCTCAAGGACAACGCGATCAGCGTTCAGTTTCACGATGCTCAGATCGAACTGCTGAAGAAGGGCCTGTATCGCGTCGATTCGGAAGATCCGGCGCGGCTTCGAGTGTATGACGGAGACGCACGCGTGACATCCGGTTCCCAAACGCTGACGGTCTCCCGTGGCCGCGAGGTTGAGATTGGCACAACGCTTGAGGCGCGCAATTTTAGCACTAAAGATACCGACGCGTTTTATCGCTGGAGCGGGCGTCGGGACGAATATGTGGCCCAGGCGAATCTGGTGGCTGCGAAGACGGTGAGTAATTCCTTCTACGACGGTGGGACTGGGTTGGGCACGGGTGTTAACAGCACGGCAAGCGCATGGGCTTACAATCCGTGGTATGGAATGTTCACGTTCGTGCCCGGCAACGGGATGTTCATGAGTCCGTTCGGCTACTCCTACTACAGCCCGTTCACCATCGGTTCCTTCTACGGACCAGCCTACGGCTATTACGGCGGTTATATCAATCCCAACTCCTACAATGCGGTCAGAACGATCAACTCGATCCCAGCCCTGGCGAACCGGGGCGGCTTGGGTGGACGCGCGATGGGTCCGGCCGCAGTCTCTGGCGGCTCTCTGGCCTCTTCCTCCGCTAGCGCCCCGTCGCGTATGAGCAGCGGCGGTGGAATGAGCAGCGGCGGTGGAATGCGCGGCGGCGGTCACCGCTAAAAGTAAGATCGCGCACAACGCAGCGGGACGCGATTGTCTTCCTTAACAGCGGAGCGCGCCCCGCGCTGTGCGCTCCTAAAGCGTCGTCGGCAAAGGGCCGCGTGCAGCTTCAAGACGCAAGCCTAATTCAAGCAACAGTTCTTCCTCCCAAGGACGAGCCACGAATTGCACACCAACGGGCAAACCTTCTTCGCTCATTCCAAACGGAACTGCCAACCCCGGCATGCCGAGCAGATTGAAGGTAGTGACCGGCATCATCGCCTGAAATAGGCCCACCGGCTTGGTTTCGGTTGGAAAGCGCCGCTCACGATGCCGGAACGCGACGATGCTTGAGACCGGCAGAAGCAAAACCGGGAATTGGCGCATTTGTTCCAGCAACCGACGACGCATCGCGTCCCGGGTCGCTAACGCTTCCATCACCTGCCATCCGGATGCAGGCGGCCGATCCAGCGTGCGGTCTAGGTTCTCGGTATAGGTCCAATGGGCTTCCGCTTCACGTCCGCGAATACGTTCCTTCATGCCGTGAGCGGGTAGTTCGCCGAAGAAAAAATTCCAGAGGTTGGGGGCCCGTTCGATTCCCTCCGGTCGAAACGGCGCCACGGCGAATCCGAGATCAGCCAACACGGAGGCCGCATCCAGGACGGCCTTTCGCACCGCAGCCTGCACCGGCACGTCGCAAAACTGTTCCATAACTCCGATACACAGGCCCTCTAGATTCGGCGTTCGCAAGGGAACCGGCGCGGAATGCGGATCGCGATCATCGTAACCGGCCACCACCTCGAACAGCAGCCGGACATCCGCTACGGATCGCGCCATCGGACCAGCGACCGTAATTCCAGTAGACGCGTCGCCGCCGGAACGGTGACCGGCTAGAGAGATTCGTCCGGGAGTCGGCTTCAATCCCGCGATGCCGCAGAAATGGCAGGGCACACGGATGGAGCCGCCTCCATCGCTTCCCACGCCGCCAGGTGAACAGCCGCTTGCGATCGCTGCCGCCTCGCCTCCGCTCGATCCGCCGGGAGTGCGCTCCAGATCCCAAGGGTTGTTCGTCCGCCCGGTCAGGAAGTTGTCGGTTTCGTAGCTCATGAGAAACTCGGGCGTGTTTGTCTTTCCAAGAATGATGGCGCCTGCTCTGCGAAGGCGTGCCACTACGGCCGAATCTTCCGCAGCCGGCGATTCGGGCGCGAAGTAGCTTCCCATCCTGGTGGGCAGGCCGGCAACGTCAAAGCTGTCTTTCACCGTGACGGGTACGCCATGTAGAGATCCAGTCTTGAGCCCCTGATCGGCCCGCCGCGCCGACTCGCGCGCCTGGTCCGCAAGCACCATGGTGAATGCGTTCAAATGCGGATTGCGCCGCTCGATCTGATCAAGATGTGCATTCACCACTTCGAGCGAGGATACGTTTCCTGAGCGTAGTAACGATGCCAGCTCTGAAAGGGATAAGGCGTGAAGCATGCTTGCTTAGTCTACGATTTGATAAACGTCGCGCACAACGCAGCGGGGCACATGCTGAAAAAGGCCAACAGATCGCCTGCCACATATAAACACGGATGGACACAGATCGAAAAGAATTGGTTTATCGGCGTTCATCAGCGTTAATCTGTGGCTCAAAATTGTCTTGTTGGTCGCGCACAACGCAGGGGGGCCCGGTTGTTTTCGAAACGCGACGGTACGCTCCTTGCGCTGTGCGCTTCCGGTCAAAACTTCGGCACGATGCAAATTGTGCCGATGCCAGGCGGCCATGCTTCTTTGCGGACTCTCTTGCGAAGCAATGACTTGGGGTCCAACACCCGCGTGGCAAACGGTTTGCAAGACTCCAGCGGGATAAACCGCCCGACCGAGACGTGACCCATGCCAGCCGTCCAGGATTTCCTTTCACCGTCAGAGATCCTGAAACAAGTTGATGGACGAAAGCGAGTCGTCATTGAAGGCGTCCAGCCGGAAGTGGATTGCGGCCAGTTTCCAATCAAGCGTGTGTCGGGAGAAGCCGTGGTGGTGGAGGCCGATGTTTTTTCCGACGGTCACGGTGCACCGTTTTGCCAAATTGTGTATCGCTGGGATCGCGACAACGCGTGGACACCCGTTCCCATGCGTGCGCTGAGCAACGATCGATGGCGCGGCGAGTTTCAGGTTTCGGGTATTGGACGATATCGATACACGATCGAGGCGTGGCTCGACGAACCGGGAAACTGGCGCAGCGATCTGTTGAAGCGCATCGCGGCCGGCCAGGACGTGCATCTGGAACTGCTGGCCGGCGCGCAGCTCATGGAACAAGCGGCGGGGCGCACTCACGGCGAAGACGCCGAGAGGCTCCGCGAGTGGGCGCGAGCACTGCGGCAGGAGCGCGATCAGGAGCGCCGGAAGGAAATCGCTCTTCGCGAAAACATGATGAGCATCGCACAACGTTACCCCGACCAGCGTTTGATCGTGCGCTACGAAAAAGAGTTGACGGTGTGGGTCGACCGCGAGCGAGCGCGCTTCTCAAGCTGGTACGAATTGTTTCCGCGT
>JBEKBK010000659.1:0-4106 GCA_050015435.1 Bryobacteraceae bacterium | reverse complement strand
GTGGAAACCTCGAGATCGTCTTGTCGCCCGATGTCGCTGACGTAAGCGGCACAGTGCAAAGCGATTCTGTGGATGCTGTACCAAGGGTGTGGGTGACGCTTTGGGCTCCCGGAATCGTTCGCGGCGTTCAGAGCGCAGCCAAGGGCGCTTTTCGTTTTCGCGACCTGCCGCCCGGGAGCTATCAGATTGTTGCCTGGGAACAAGTCGATTCCTCGCTGACATCGATACCCGATTTCCTCGCGAGGTTCGAGAATCAGGCCACTTCCGTCACTGTCGGGCCCAAGGATCACGGTACGGTTCAGGTCCAGATCGTCAAACGGGAATCCATCGAAGCCGAAGCAGCCAAGTTCCGGTAAGGAAAACTATGAGCGCAATCAATTTAAAGGTTAACGGCAAAACCCATACGCTGGACCTCGATCCAGCGACCCCTTTGCTCTACGCGTTGAGCGACGATCTCGAGCTGCGCGGTCCTAAGTTCGGATGCGGTCTCGGCCAGTGCGGAGCATGTACCGTCATAGTGAAGGGGCAAGCCATCCGCTCTTGTATCACACCCGTGAAGTCCGTAGAGGGGTCCGAAATTACAACGCTCGAAGGGCTGGGAACCATCGAAAAGCCGCACCCGATTCAACAGGCCTTTATCGAAGAACAGGCCGCACAGTGCGGGTTCTGCGTCAGCGGAATCATCATGACCGCGAAAGCGTTTCTGGACAAGAATCCGAAGGCCACGGAGGCGGAAATCGAACGGGCGATGTCCGGCGTGTTGTGCCGTTGTTTCACGCATGTTCGCATGCTGAGAGCAATCAAGCGGTATGGACAGGAGATGGCGCGATGACACCGCTTTCCCGCCGCGATTTCCTGCAAGCGTCCGGCGCGCTTATCGTAAGTTTCAGCCTGGGCGGGCGAACGGCGCTCGCTCAGGGACCGGTCTCGGGTTCTCCACCGTCTGGCCAGCTTGATTCGTGGATCGCCATCGGGGCTGATGGCAAAGTCACAGCGTATAGCGGCAAGGAAGAGCTGGGGCAGGGAATCTCCGCGGCGCAAGCCCAGTTGGTGGCCGAGGAACTTTCGGTGCCGTTCGACCACGTCACTCTGATTTACTGCGACACGGCCTTTACGCCGGACCAAGCGTACACCTCGGGAAGCCAATCGCATCCGGCCAATTTCAACCACCATAATCTTGCGCAGGCGGGCGCCACGGCTCGCGAAGCGTTGTTCCGGCTCGCATCCGATCGCCTCGGTGTGCCGGTGAATCAACTTTCGTCGAAGGACGGCGTGATCAGTGTTAGCAGCGATCCTTCGAAGAAGGTGACCTACGGCCAACTGGTCGGAGGCAAGAAGTTCAGCTTGACGCTCGATCCAAATGCCAAGCGGAAGCATCCAAGCGAATGGACCGTGCTGGGCAAGCCCGTCCGGCGGCCGGACATGCCGGCCTTGGCCACTGGTCAATTCGAGTTCGTCCATAACGTTCGTGTGCCGGGAATGCTGCATGGGCGCGTGATTCGTCCTCCGGCCGTCGGGGCGACGTTGATCGGCGTCGATGAGAGCTCGGTGAAAGATCTGCCGGGCTTCGTGAAAGTAGTCGTGAAGAAGAACTTTGTTGGGGTGGTCGCCCAAAAACCTTGGCAGGCGATTCAAGCTGCGAACAAGCTGAAGGTGAACTGGACGCCGGGCACCGGCCTGCCGGATCAGGCTGGCTTCTTCGATCATCTTCGGACTCAGAAGCCGGTGCGCGACACGCTCCTGGTCGATTCGAAAGACGTGGAGCAGAAGCTCGCGCAAGCGGCCACAGTGATGAAGGCCACCTATCATCATCCTTACCAGATGCACGGATCGATGGGCAGCTCCTGCGCGGTCGCTGATGTGCAGGGCGATAAGGCGACGATCTGGTCGCCCACGCAGGGCGTTTGGTATCAGAAGAGCACGGCCGCGATGGTTCTCGGGATCAAGCCTGAAAATATACACGTCATTTTCAGACGCGGCTCTGGATGCTACGGACTGAATGGCGCTGATACGGTGACGTATGATGCCGCGCTGTTATCGCAAGCGGTGGGTAAACCAGTGCGCGTGCAACTCTCGCGCAAAGACGAGATGGCTTGGGAGAATTACGGAAACGCGTTCGTCATGGATGAGCGCGCAGGGCTCGACGCGCAGGGAAACATCGTGGCCTGGGAACACGAATCGTGGTCGCCCGCAATGGGCGGCAGACCTGGCACCGGGACCCCAGGAAATGTCGTCACCGGTATGCTGGCCGGCTTTTCTCCGGAGCCGTTTGTGCCCAGAACGCCCGCGCCCGATCCGAGAGCGTACAGCAACAACAGCAACGGTGTACCGTCCTACGTAGCGGGCGGCGTTGGAGGGAAGTATCACGGGACCGGCACCATCAAGAGCGAACGAGTCCTAACGCACAGCGTCCAATCGCCATTCTGGACCGGTCCCTTACGCTCTCCGGCGCGCTTCCAAAACACGTTCGCGCACGAGAGCTTCATGGATGAATTGGCCGCGCACGCGAAGGCCGATTCGGTCGAGTACCGTCTTCGCCACTTGAGTTTCGCTCGATTGAGCGAAGTGGTCAAAGCCGCGGCGAAGGCTGCGAATTGGACGCCCCGTCCGTCACCGGCGCCCGGAAATCGCAAGGCCGGCATGGCTGCAGGTCGCGGGATCGCCTGCGTGGCCTACGAAGGCGACAACGGATATTCGGCGATCGTTGTTGAATTGGAAGTCGATCAGGATACCGGGAAGGTCGCGGTGAAGCGAATCGTCGCTTGCAACGACGTCGGCCCGATTTCGAATCCCGACGGCCTCCGGAACCAGATGGAAGGCGGCGCGCTTCAGGGCATGAGCCGGGCTCTGCTCGAGGAAGTCACCTGGGATGACCGGAAGGTGACGTCGGTCGACTGGCAGACCTATCGCACGTTGCCGCTGGGCTTCGATGTGCCGAAAGTCGAGACGGTGCTGCTCAACCAGACCGACGAGGAAGCGACGGGTGCGGGTGAGACGTCGATCACGGTAGTAGCGGCAGCGATCGACAACGCGATCTTCGATGCGACGGGAGCCCGGGTCCGCCAGACACCCTTCACACCGGAGCGCGTAAAGGCGGCGCTGGCCGCCCGGGTCTGACGATTTATTTGAGGTGTAGTGTGAGACCGGGAAGAGGTAGCCCTTCGAGCTCTATGCTCCAAACCTCGCCAGGCGCGATGAGGGGCGCAGTGGTCAAGGTCCCAGTGCTGATCAGTTCGCCTGCCGCCAGCGGCTCGACCGGTGCCTGACGTTGCGCCGCAGCCGCGAGTTCAGCAAGGCAAAGCGCCGGGCTACGCAACGAATTCTTGCCCGAGCCTTCCTCGACGACTTGACCGTTCTTGAGTAACCTGAGTTTGAAGGTCCCCAGTTGCTCACCCATGCCAGCTTCCGCTGAAATGGGCTCGCCGACCACGAGTCCGGCATGCATTCCGTACGCGACGACGAAATCGACAGGTTTGAATTGCCAATCCGGGAAAGGGCAATCGATGATCTCAAATCCGATCGCCATCCATTCCACGTCCTCAAGCGCGTGGCCGGTCGTCACGGGCTGCTTGAGTTTGAACACAATCTCCGGCTCGATCTTGGGCGCACGGAGCTTGGCAAGCGAAAAGGCCGCATCGTTCCCATCGGCGCAGTGAACGGTGTCATCGTACATGTGGGCCCACACCAAAGTCTCCAGTTTGAGGATGCGCCACATCGCTTTGTTCGCGTAGCCGACCTTTCGGCCGACCTTGGCCCGGCCACTTGAAGTTCGCAGATGCGCGAACGAGTTCTCAACGGCGTAGGCCGAATTCAGATCGAAAGACGGGTCGCGAGTGGACGGGGGAAGGGGAATCATTTCTCCGGTGTTAAAAGCGTGGAGAAGCTCGTGGGCTAATGCGTCGAGGTCCATATTTGAAGGTGTCGAATGATTATCGCAGGTGATATCCTTAAGTCCAACCGGACTATTCTGTGCGCATCCTACAGCTCACCGCCGGCGCCGCAGGGATGTATTGCGGCACTTGTCTCCGGGACAATTCCCTCGCCGCGGAGTTGATGAGACAGGGCCATGACGTCACTCTCGTCCCGCTCTATACGCCCACGCTTAC
>JBEKBK010000658.1:0-4115 GCA_050015435.1 Bryobacteraceae bacterium | reverse complement strand
ACCTGCGCGGCTCGTTATCGATAACTGAGCCGCGACCGTGAGGGGTAGTGTATGCTCGCGTTCTCCAGCGAGGCGCGCCGTTTGGACGTGGTTAAAACCCAGGCGGCCTCGGAGTGTGAGGAATGATAATCTCGCGCCGTCCGAATAAGCGTCTGTCCACCGATGCAGTTCCGGGTCCAAGGAAAGCGACCGCGGCAGAAACGATAACCACCAGAGCCGCCGGCAACGGCGCGTTGAATAGATTCGGAGTCGGTTGGGGAAACCACAAAAGCGCGATGCCTAGGGTACCTAGCGCCACCAGGACACTTACGATGGGCGTGAGAAATCCGATTAAGAGCGAAACTCCGCTCGCTATCATAACCACACCTACGGCCCAGATTTCGAAAGTCGGACTGACGCGATCCGCGAGGTACACCACCCCTTGGATCACCGCCGTCACGCCTATGGCTGCTCGTAGCAGTAGTAAGCCGACGCCGGGCAACCCACTTGGAAATGTGGAAAATAGGCGAGCCAGGTCCGTCTCCTTCGTGCTCGCCTGTTGGGTGGGAGCATACCAACCTTAGTCTAGTAACTGCATGGACAACGCGAATCCCCAAGGCTCGGAATCTTTCGATACCACTTTCGTGGTACGCTTCCGTGGGAAACCGGGCTTGGCCCAGGCAGTTGGCCGTTTATTCGTGAAGCACTCGATGCACGAATGACACAGCAATAGAGCCCTCACCCACGGCCGCGGCGACTCGCTTGACATTTCCGCCGCGCACATCGCCCACCGCAAAGATCCCGGGCAGGCTTGTCTCGAGCAGATGCGGCGGGCGAGCGAGCGGCCAGTGCGCCGTGGTCAGATCTTCGGCCGTAAGGTCCGGACCGGTTTTGATGAATCCCGCCCCGTCGAGCGCGACGCATCCGCCCAGCCAATGGGTGTTGGGAACGGCCCCGGTCATGACAAACACATGCCGGATATCGTGCGGCTCGACGGTTCCGGTTTGGCTGTTCCGCCAGCTCACGCGCTCGAGACACTCGTCGCCGTCCAGGGCGATGATTTCCGTGTGCGTTCGGACAGTGATCTTCGGGCTCTCGTCAATGCGGCGAATCAAATAACGCGACATGCTGCATGCCAATCCGCGGGACCGGACCAGCAGATGGACATGCCGGGCCGTTTGGGCGAGAAACACGGCTGCCTGTCCCGCCGAGTTACCGCCGCCCACCACGATCACGTCTTCGCCAACACACACCTGTGCCTCGACGAATGTGGCGCCGTAATAGACCCCTGCACAGTCAAACCGGGACTGATTGTCGACGGAAAGCTGCCGGTACTTGACACCACTGGCGATGATCACGGCACGTGCTGGAATCCGCGAGCCATCCTCGATTTCGACGGCGAACGGTTTCCGGTCGCACGAGAGCCGCGTTACGCGCTTGGCGATCATTACCTGCGTGCCGAATTTCTGGGCCTGCGAATAGGCCCGGGCGGCGAGGTCCTGACCGGAAATTCCGGTCGGAAAGCCGAGATAATTTTCGATCTTCGAGCTCGATCCGGCTTGTCCGCCGGGCGCGTTTGTCTCGAGCACCAGAACATCCAGCCCTTCGGATGCGCCGTACACAGCCGCGGCAAGTCCAGCCGGCCCTGCGCCGACGATAACGACATCACGGATCTTCGTTTGGTCGATACCATCGTTGAACCCGAGGCAATCGGCGATCTCTCCATTTATCGGATGCCGCAGCACGGATGAACCGCGGCAAATCACCACGGGTACCTCGTCCTCTGTGACGCGGAAACGGTCTAATAGATCCTGGACGCCAGTGTCTTTGTCGAGATCCATGTAGGTGTAGGGATGACCGTTGCGGGTCAGGAATTCCTTGATGCGCAGCGTGCCGGATGAGTGCGTCGATCCGACGAGCACGACGTCGCCCATGCCACGCGCAATCAAATTTGCGCGCCGCAGGATGAACGCCCGCATGAGAATGTCGCTGAGTTCGCTGCCGGTTTGCACCAGCGCTACTAGTTGATCGCGGCTGATTTCGATCACCTCCGCGGCCTCCACCGCGCGAAAAGTAACCAGCCCGGGACGGCCGGTGAGCATGCTCACTTCGCCGCTGAACTGTCCGGGGCGTTCCACGGTTATGAGTTCCTCACCGGCTGCCGACTTCCGGACAATTTCGATGCTGCCGGCGGTCACAACGAAGAATTGCTCGACCCTCGCTCCGGCTTTCATAAGCACCTCGCCACGCTCAACCAAACGGACGTGTCCGTGGGCCGCGAGCCGCGCTATCTGCGCCGCTGTCAACGTGGGGAAGACCTGATCGGCCCTCTCCGGAATTGCCAGCGGGACTTGCGGAAGTGTTTCGGCTAAGGTCGTTCTCATCATAGTGTTTCACAGGAGCTACGCCGAAGCAGTAACCGTCCGCGCACAGCAACTTTAGCGCGTCTAGAGCTTTTCGCACATCACCTTTGCAGGGGCTTCGCCGGTACCACTATAGAGTGAGAGTTCGACGGTGGTAGTCGAAACTCATCCGATGTTGTGATGTTTTCGCAGCTCTAAACGTGTAGACTCCGAAGTGAGAGCGCGTGACAGCGAAGGAGTATTCCATGACCGGACTCAAACATCGCAGTGAAACAAAAGCCGCAGCCGTTAAGTTCCGCCCGGGGCTGGGCCGCATTTTTTCCGCTGGCCTTGGCTTCGCTCTTTGTGCGTCCGTGTCTCCGTGTCAACAGGGTTCCGCGGCGGGCCCAAATGAAACAGCCTCCGCTCAAACGACTGACATCAATTCGCAACAACCCGAAAGCAAGCGGATCCTTGGCATCATTCCGAATTACCGAACCTCGCCGACCCTCAAGAATTATGAGCCGCTGACGGCTGAAGAGAAGTTCAAGATAGCCTCGGAAGATGCTTTCGATCGCGGTACGGTTGGGCTTGCAATCTTGTTCGGCGGCGAGAGCCAGTTGATGAACTCGAATCGATCGTTCGGGCAAGGCGCTGCGGGATTCGGCAGATATGTCGGCGCATCATACGGAGATTTCGTCATCGGTGATTACATGACGGAAGCGATCTACCCTACTCTTCTGCATCAGGATCCCCGGTATTTTCGACGCGGCGTTGGAAGCCGATCGTCCAGGCTCGGCTATGCCATGGGGCAGATCTTCTGGACTCACCGCGATTCGGGCGGAACGCAGTTTAACTACTCGGAGATCATTGGGAACTCGACTGCCGTGGCGATTTCGAACGCTTACTACGCGGACAACCGGACGGCGGGCAACGGGGTATCCAAGCTCGGTGTGCAGCTCGGCGTCGACATGGCTAGCAACATCTTGAAGGAGTTCTGGCCGGACTTGGAACGGAAATTCGGGCGGAAGCACTCGAAACGGCTGCTTCCCGCGAACACGTCACGTTACAAATAAGGTTTTTTCCGACGGGGACCACTCCCGGCTACCCCAATTGTGGTAGGAACGTCCTCACCAAGAGGGGTAGCAAAAAAACATTCGATCTCGGGATGTCTGATTGTTCGGCCGCGCGTAACGTAGAAGAGCAAGGCCGCTCGCACGACGAGAACCCTTTGAGCGAAGGAGATTCAAGTTATGGCTACTGCTGTTAGTATGATCCCTACCACGCCGGTGAATCCGGCGAGGTTCGAGGACGAACTGATTGGTTCCAGCCTAGGGCTCCGACGCGTCTGGAACGCGGTCCAGATGGTCGCTCCCACGGATTCCGCCGTCTTAATCCAGGGCGAGACTGGCACCGGCAAGGAACTCATCGCCAGGGCCATTCACGAGGGGAGCTCGCGAAACCTCGGCCCATTCGTAAAGGTTAATTGTGCCGCGATGCCTGCCGGGTTGCTCGAAAGCGAGTTGTTCGGTCACGAGCGCGGGGCGTTCACCGGCGCATTGACGCAGACCACCGGCCGTTTTCATCTGGCCCATCAAGGGACTCTTTTCCTCGATGAGATCGGCGATTTGCCCCTCGAACTGCAACCCAAGCTCTTGCGCGTCCTTCAGGAACAGGAATTCGAGCGGCTTGGCAGCACTCGTACCATTCGCGTCGACGTTCGCGTGGTAGCCGCCACGAACCAGGATCTGGCGCAAATGGTGCAGGAGCGCCGTTTCCGGGCCGACCTGTTTT
>JBEKBK010000657.1:0-4116 GCA_050015435.1 Bryobacteraceae bacterium | reverse complement strand
AACGAGCTTTTGCTATAATCGGACTTCATCGCAATCCACCCGCGTGGCGCTATCGTCTAGGGGTTAGGACGGAAGATTCTCAATCTTCAAACCCGGGTTCGATTCCCGGTAGCGCTACCAACCTTTTTTAGGTCCGTATTTTCTACACGTTACCGTCGTCACCGCAAGGTTGTCCACATTGCTGTCCAAAAACGAAAATTAAGGCACAATTGAGCCGCTCCCTATACGTAAGGAGAAACATGGCTCATCGCCGCTGCTGGCTTACAAAAGCTGTTCGTTTGGACGGCAAGACCAAGACCCGCCGTCCGGTTTTTACCCCCAAGGGAAACCGGCTCACGAACAAAGTCGTTCACAACGGCAAAGAAGTTGAGATGGATGGTCAGTTCATTTTGGAGTGGTACGAGAAGGGCCGACGCATACGCAGGAACGTTGGCTCTGAAGCCATGCACGCCCATGAGGAACTCATCCGCCAGCGCAGTAAACTGCAGGCCATGGTTGCTGGGGTTGAGGTTGTGGAAGAGCCAGATACCCACAAGCACGATCTGGAATTCGCAACCAAAGTCTACATCTCTCACCTGCGGAGCAAAGAACGAGAAGAGAAAACGATCACGGGCATCAAGCAGAACCTGGAGTTGCTGGAGCGGGCAACCGGCAGGAGTTACCTGGAGGATCTCAAGCAGGCAGACATCCTCGAAAAGTTCGTCTCCGCCCTGCGCGAAAAGGGCTACTCCAAGCAGACGGTGTTCGATCGCTACGCTCGCGTTGTCTCCTTCTTAAAGTTCTGTTCGACAAAGTTTGGTACCAAGCGGGTCGTTGAACTGAATGACGGTCCGTCCCGGCCTCGACCAAAGCACGATGAGGATTTCAGCAAGAAGGACCCATACACAGAAGCTGAACTCAACATTCTGTTCAGAAAGTCCACGCCAGACGAGCGGCTGCTCTGGAAGTTTTTTCTCGATACGGGAGCACGGGAGAAAGAAGTGATATACGCCACTTGGAAAGACGTGGACCTAGATCACAGACTATTTCACATCAGATCGAACGAGAAGTTGGGATTCCGCACCAAGGACCGTAGTTCGCGCACCGTTCCGTTTACCCAGGAGCTAGCGGACGCTCTCCGAGCGTTGAGATCGCGTAGCAAGGGGTTGTTCGTGTTCGGTAAGGACGGCAAGCCGCAACGTCATATGATTCGAATCCTCAAGCAGACGGCGTTGGACGCGAAACTGAACTGCGGCCTCTGCGTTAACTCCAAGGGTCTGTCGTGCGAAGAACACCCTGTATGCGAGAACTGGTTTCTACATCGGTTCCGCCACACATTCGCAAATTACCATCTACGACATGGCCGTGATGTGGCCACGGTTTCGCAGTGGCTCGGGCATAGCGATCTTGCGACAACCGCCATCTACGCTCACGCCATCAAGAGCAGAAGTGATGACACCAAGCTCAAAGTGGACTCAACGTTCGCAGGGGTCAAGACGGGATTGCCGTCACGATGAGCTGGCTTGGCCACAAATCCGTGGAAACGACACTCCGCTATTTACAGCCAGCGCGGGGGATCTGCCATCAACGCGAAGTTTAACGCGACATTCGCAGAGGAGTGACTTCCTAACCGAGCTCGGAGCCGCAGACGCCTACCGTGTCAAGGCTTGCCTACCTTCATCGTCTTTAGCACCCACGGGGGGAGTTGCAATTTGAGGATGGGTTGCGGTACGGCGTCCATAGCTGTCCTACTTCCGGTGCTCAAGTCCACCTGTTCTGATCCGATGGAGACCAACGCTACCGCCTTTCCCGTCGCATTCACGATGGGGGAGCCGGATTGCCCCGCAAGCGTTGCTCCGGTCGAAAGCCCAGTTCCCCCGATGGTCGTATGGACTTTCAGAGGAGTGGGCTGCCACGATACACCATCCAGTGCGAGCATGTACCCCTCGCCCGTCTCAGGGGCGGCAATGGTGAAGGGCTTGCGTCCATCCACCAGACGGTCATACGCCTCGCTCTCTTCTCCGAGTTCTTGATTATCGGGTTGCCCAAGGATGGCTAAGTCGGAAACCGGATCAAAGAATAAACATTCCGCCCACACACTCGGTTCTTCCCCCAGCGGGGCAAGCAAATATGCGTAGGTGGTTTCATGAGACGTAAGGCAGGGCATCTCAGGAGGGTGAGGTAAACAGTGTGATGCCGTGACTACCAGTTTGCGGCGAAGACGTTTGAAACCATTGCCAAAATCAAACAAGGTGCGATGCTCGATAATGAAGCCGCGCCCTTTATCGACAGTAATTACGCTGTCGGCTTTATGCAGCAAGCTGCGGTGAGCCGTCTGCGCCACTCCGACCGTCTGAATGTCGTTCATTCTTGTTTTCTCCTCGTGCCGATCTGCTCGGCGGGCGATTGCCGAGCGTTTTCGTTCACTGATCCCGGCACTACTACGATTCCGCGTTTTAGGCGTTCGTTTCGGAATCTTCGGTACCTGCAACCGGCGCGGGGATCTGCAATCATCGCGAAGTTCAACGCGACATTCGCAGAGGAGTGACTTCCTAACTGAGCCTCGAGCCGCAGACGCCTACCGTGTCAAGGCTTGCCTAACCGCTACGTACTTGCAAACACAGCATCGTGGAAGACCGCTAAACACGTGCTAGAACTTGCAAGACGCGTTAACTTGGCCAGAAACTTGACCACGGCCTTCACCCTTCGGCGGAGAGGGAGGGATTCGAAACGCTGATGGTCATTGAGGCAACGCAACTTACTGATTTCACAAACAGCCACAGTGGCCAGAGTCGCTAGAATCGCTCAACTGAGGTACGTGGCGGGGACACATAGCCGTGCGCGGCTAGGGAGACCACAGATGAAAAATCGAGAAATTCAGCCCTGCATCCGGTGCGCCCGCGGCTTGAAGGCGCCTGGCGGAATCACTGTCACCGGCGATCGAGCGATCGCGGTTTACCAGGAAGTCGTGACGGTTGGCATTCGGCCGAGGCTGAGATCAAAGAAACGGCGGAATGTTTTTTGTGTTCCTTGTGGAGTCTCGATCGCCCTCGGGCCACGTCCTGAGAGCGGAGCGTTCGCTTCGGAGATCTACGAAATGTTGCGGGATATTGTGAGTCAAGATCCGTCGCTCATGGCCGCGGCATACGAACACCTGGTCGATCCTCACGCACCGACGCGACGGTTGGCCGGATCAGTACCGGAGAGAATCCTTGAAGCTCCGATCCTGAAAGCCCCAGCGCTTCAAGAGGCGAGTTAGCCATGGACGGGGCTACTGCGATCGCCGCAGGGAGAAAACCGCGAGTACCGGGCTAAAAAGCAAACGGCGCGGGATAAGCCGCGCCGCCACGAATACAATCTGACGATCTCTTCGCTGCTCCACAAGCCCTACACCGAAGTAACTTGCCCCTCTTCGCGCGTCGAACCTACTCTCTATCCTGACCCTGTACCCGTTTCCCAAGGCATGCGCCGGGCCATCCGGTGGATGCAGGAAACCCCTCAATTACCCCAGGCAACCAAAGGCCCGGCCGTCGCGCCGGGAGGAATGAATGCGAGGATCCGGCACTCTCTATCAACAGCGCGCGAGCCGCTTCTGGTGGATGCAGTATTTCCACCGTGGCCAACGGTTTCGCAAGTCGACGGGATGCGATCGCGTCAAGGATGCCCAGGACGTTCTCCGCAAGACACTTATTGACATCGAGCAGCAGGACAGCTCCACTGATACCGTTGCCGGGCTTTACGCGTCGATCGAGTACGAGTATGCGACCAACGGCCGCAAAAGCCTTCCGCACCTCAAGAGCCTCTGGAAAAACCATCTCGCTGCTTACTTCTCCGTGATCGTCGCCGCGGAGCTCACTCCGGACCAGATCGTGGAATATGTTCGTCGGCGTCGTGACGCCGGCGCCGCGAATGCATCGATCAACCGCGAACTCGCTGCGCTGAAGCGCATGTACAAGATCGCGCTCAAAGCGCAGAAGGTAAAAACTGTTCCCTACATCGCGATGCTCGAAGAGAGAAACGTCCGCAAGGGATTCGTGCGCGACGATCAATATGAAGCCCTGGCGCGCGAGACGGAAAAGGCCGGCCTCTGGCTTCGTGCCATGTTTGAACTGGCCTACACCTACGGATGGCGTAAAG
>JBEKBK010000656.1:0-4134 GCA_050015435.1 Bryobacteraceae bacterium | reverse complement strand
AGCATAACACAGCACCACCCCGTTTGACACTCAGATCGCAATATCATAAGCTTTCCCCGACTTCGTTGTCGAAGCATCCCAAAGGGGGGGGAGTAATGATTAGAGCCAGGATTGCTTCGTTTAAATTTTTGCGTCCTCGCGGCGGTCGTGTTGACACTTTCACTGACATTCGCGCAGAGCACCATTTCGGGTCAAGTTAGGGACACTTCGGGCGCCGTGATGGCAGGCGTGAAAGTGGAAGCTTCGAGCCCGGTGCTCATCGAAGGATCGAGCACGGTCACGACGAATGGAGAAGGTCGGTACGCCATCGTCGACGTGCGCCCAGGCCCCTAAGCAGGAGGTGGTAGTGCCTGGCGACGTTACGGTATCCGTTGACGCGGGCTATTGAGGCCAGCGCTTCGCTCTATTCCGACCCCGTTTACACAAGTTTCGCAACGCCTGGCGGGTAGAACGCTCCTCTCGCTCAGCTCGATGGCGATGTGGCGGGATTCAAGGCGGTGGGGTTGGACGATTTCGTCCACGACCAAATATCCCACCAACTGTAACTGCCCAATCCGGGTGGAGTGGTCGACGCCGGCTTGAAGCAAGGCTCGGAAACGATTGCGCTGGTCGCGCCCGGCACCCGTCTGGGACCCCGGTTGAACCAGTTTGACGTTAGCATCCGCAGGATTCGACGAGCGTTACGTTTTGCAAGGTGAATTCGCGGCATTCAACCTCTTTAACGGAAATACTGTTCTGGAGGAAGGCGTGAGTCTGGGTAGTTCCGTTACACCGTTCTTGGCTGGTGGGCCGGGTGGTACGCCTACGTCCATAGAAAATCCGCGCATGTTCCGGTTCAACCTGCAGGCGCATTTCTAATTTTGAGACTAGACTAACGAAAGGAGCAGATTCATGGATACGACTAGGCGAGAAATCATTGGAGCGGGCCTCGGCATGGGATTGCTAGGGGCAGCGTCGGCGTTCGCGCAGCAAGGCAGCCAAGGCCAAAACGGCAAGATGAGCTTTCCAGCCGGGCGGCCACAGCCGATTCCATCCCGCAAGGGCAAAATTACTAAATTGTTTAAGAGTCCGGAAGGCTATCCCAATGGAATGGCTCCGGCGCCCAATGGCTGGTGGCTGGGCGAGCAGAAGACGGAGCACGCGATCCTGGTGGATTGGGACGGCAAGCTGCTCAAGACCGTGAAGACCGAATCGAAGAACACCAGCGGGATCGCGATCGGCGAAGGGTTCATCTGGATGTGCGCGAATGCCGCTCCCGAAGGCATTTTTCAAACAGACATGGACTCCAAGACCGTCAGTCATCGCCAGATTCCCCTCGGCGGAGGCGGATGCCACGGCGGCCTGTATGCCGAAGGAAAACTGTGGCTCGCGGCCTTACGCCTACGCGGGATTCTCAGAGTCGATCCCAAAACATGGGAGCCGGAATTCCTGATTCCATATTCTGTGCCCCGCGCGCATGGCATCGCCTGGGATAACGGCACCATCTGGATGGTCACCGGCAGCACAGACGGCAAATCGGGTTTGATCCGTTTTGATGCTTCGAGCGGCCGAGCCCTGGAGACCGTGGAATTCGACGACCTCTACCCCGATCCGCACGGCTTGGCGATGAAGGATGGAGTCCTGTATACCTGCGATGCCGGCCTTCATCCGGGCTGGCAGGATGACATCAGCCCAGCTCACGGATACGTCTGCCGGATCGATCTGGTTTAGGAGCCGTTTCAGATCCACTTGCGCCGTGTGATAAGATCGCGGACATCAAAACTTAGGAGATCCGCTATGCAGCGTTCTGCACTCCTGTCTCGATTTCTTTGTCTTGCGGCGATTTTGGCCGCGCCGATGATTGTGTCCGCACAGCAGCCCGCGGGCATTTTCACCGCCGCGCAGGCTCAGGCCGGGCGCGCCTTGTACACCCAAAGTTGTTCCGGATGTCACGGCGCAGACTTCCAAGGCTCGGGCGATGCGCCGGCATTGACGGGCGGTACCTTCATGCTGAAGTGGCGTCCGAAGATGGTGAGCGAGCTGTTCGGTGAGATCGTCCAGAACATGCCGCCTACTAACCCCGGTTCGCTGAGCGAGGAGACGGCGCTGAATGTGACTGCATATCTTTTGCAGCTCAACGGCGCTCAGCCCGGTCAGCAGGCTCTCGTCCCAGGCGCCACCACGCTGCTCGGTGCGGTTGCCACTGGTCAGGGAGGACCCGCACGTGCAGCGGCCCCCGGTGGAGGTGGACGCGGAGGGCGGGGCGGAGGTGGCCCGACATATCTTGTTCAAGGTGCCGGTTCAGCGCAACCGGGCAGAGGCGGCAACGGCTCTCCACTCGGAGTCACAGCTCCGGGGGACGTACCCAATTACGTTCCTGTCACGCCTGAAATGCTGAAGAATCCGCCCGCCGGCGATTGGCTGATCTTCGGCCGCAATTACCAGCGGCACAGCTATAGTCCGCTGAATCAGATTACAACCGCGAACGTCAAGAGCTTGCAGTTGAAGTTCGTTTGGGCGATGAACGACTCGGGCGCGAACCAAACTACGCCTATTGTCCACAACGGGATCATCTATTTGGCGAGTCCCAGCAACATTGTCCAAGCAATCGACGGAAAGACGGGCACGCTCATCTGGGAAACGCGCGCGGGTCCGGACCAGGCGCCCGGATACGGCGGAATCCGCAGTATCGCGATCGCCGAAGACAAAGTTTTTCTGCCGACCAGCGATGCTCACATGGTGGCGATCGACGCCCGCAATGGGAAGATTCTCTGGGATACACCTGCTTCCGACAAACCGCATGTCTCGACTAGCGGAGACATCGTCATTGGCGACAAAGTGCTGATGGGCTTGACCGGCTGCGCTCGCTTCGATGGCGAGGGTTGCTATATTTCGGCCTTCGATATTCATACTGGTAAGCGCCTCTGGAGGTTCTACACCGTTCCGCGGGAAGGGACGCCGGGCAGTGACACTTGGGGCGCTCTACCGATGAACAATCGCGCGGGTGCGGAGACGTGGCTCGCAGGGAGCTACGATCCCGAGCTGAATCTTACTTATTGGGGTGTGGCGCAGTCGAAGCCCTGGAATTTCCTCAGCCGCCATCTGACGCCGTTCGATAAGACCCTCTATGCGAATTCAACCGTCGCCCTGAACCCCGACACCGGCAAACTGGCTTGGTACTTCCAACACGCACCGGGTGAATCGTTCGACCTCGACGAAGTCTTCGAGCGTATTTTGGTGGATGTCGGCGATCAAAAGGTCTCCTTCAACGCCGGCAAGGCTGGCATTCTCTGGAAGCTGGATCGCAAGACCGGCCAGTACCTCGGTCACAAGGAAATGGTTTACCAGTCGGTTTGGGCAAGTATCGATCCCAAGACCGGCACGCCGAAATATCGCACCGATTTGACGGAGATGCAGATCGACAAACCGGTCAATGTCTGCCCCAGCACGGAGGGCGGGCATAATTGGCAGGCCATGAGCTATAACCAGCCGAACGGGTTAATCATCGCGCCGCTCAGCCAGTCCTGCATGGACTTCACCGCACGCCAAGTGGACTTGAGCGGAGCGGGCGGAGGGAATGGCGGCGACCGCATTTTCCGTCCGATGCCCGGTTCCAACGGCAACATGGGTAAGCTCGCGGCATACGACGTGAAGACGATGAATGAAGTCTGGAAATACGAGCAGCATGCGCCGTTCCTCACGGCTGCGCTGTCGACTGCCGGAGGCTGGGTGCTGGTCGGCGACGCCGATCGCCATGTGCATATTCTGGACGCAAAAACCGGACAGATGTTGTGGGAGACTCGGCTGGGTACATCAGTGCAAGGCTTCCCGGTGACCTACAGCGTCGACGGCAAGCAGTACATCGCGGTGATGACCGGACTCGGCGGCGGCAGCCCGCGCGTCGCCCCGGCTCAGCTCGCGCCCGATATCAGGATTCCGCAGAGTGGGCAGGCGTTGTACGTTTTTGCGTTGCCGTAAGAGGCCGCACTCGAATTTCTTTTTCGCGCTTGCGGGTCTGAGCAATATCATAGGCCCCCTGCATTCGCATGAGTGTGTCCATTTTCACTCCGAAAGCCTTTTCTATACGGAGGGCCATTTCGCCGGATAGATTGGCTTTCGCGTTCAGCAAACTGGAGAGGGCGGGGCGCGACACCT
>JBEKBK010000655.1:0-4151 GCA_050015435.1 Bryobacteraceae bacterium | reverse complement strand
CTTATAAGGACAAGCTCAGCTCCCAGGAACTGGCCGACGTGATCAGCTACTTGAGTTCCCTGCGAGGCTTTTGACATTTCATGAAAATCCGTGCGCTTCTCTTCTTAACGGCTCCCTTTTTGTTGGGTCAGGTTCCGTTCGATCGTATCCTCAACGCCGGTAACGAGCCGCAAAACTGGCTGACTTATTCTGGAGGCTTCCAGAGCCAGCGTCATAGTACACTCGCGCAGATCACGCCCGCCAACGTAAAGAATCTCGAATTGAAGTGGGTCTTTCAGGCCCGCTCGCTCGAGAAATTCGAAGCCACGCCACTTGTGGTGGACGGAGTCATGTACGTTGTCCAGGCCCCCGACGACGTGGTCGCGCTGGATGCCGCCACTGGCCGCATTTTCTGGGTTTACGCGTCGAATCCCGCGAATACAGCGCACACCTGTTGCGGACGTGTAAATCGGGGAGTAGCGATTCTTGGCGACACACTCTTCTTCGGCACCATTGACTCCAACCTCATCGCGCTCGATGCACGCAGCGGGCGTCCCATTTGGAAGACCCAGGTCGCGAAGCCGGAATCAGGCTACTCGATCACTCTGGCTCCTTTGGTGATCAAGGACAAAGTCATCATCGGAATCGCGGGCGGCGAGTATGGAATTCGCGGCTTCATCGCTGCCTACGACGTGCGCACCGGCAAGCAGAGCTGGCGTTTTGATACCATCCCCGGACCGGGCGAGCCCGGAAACGACACCTGGGCGGGCGATTCCTGGCAACACGGCGGAGCACCGGTCTGGGTCACCGGATCCTACGACCCCGCCCTCAACCTCACTTATTGGGGAATCGGAAATCCCGGCCCGGATTGGAACGGCGATAAGCGCGCCGGCGACAATCTCTACAGCGATTCCGTCGTCGCGCTCGACCCCGATACCGGCGAACTGAAGTGGCATTTCCAATTCACGCCTCACGACGATTTTGATTTCGATGCGGTACAGGTCCCAGTGTTGGCCGACATGGACTGGCAGGGAAGGCCGCGCAAGTTGATGCTCTGGGGTAACCGCAACGGCTTCTTCTACGTGCTGGACCGGACCAACGGCGAATTTCTTCTGGGCAAACCCTTCGCCAAAGTGACTTGGGCCGGCGGATTAGACGAAAAAGGCAGGCCGATGCGCCAGGTGAATATGGAGCCTTCGCGGGAAGGCACGCTCATTTATCCCGGTAATTTGGGCGCAACGAATTGGTATTCGCCTTCTTTCAGCCCGCATACCGGCCTCTTTTATCTCTCGGTATGGGACAACTATTTCAGCACGTACGGCAAGTCCGATAACGATTTCGTGGAGGGCCGGCTGTACACTGGCGGAGTGCCCAGATCGCCCGTCCCTCTGCTGATTCAACCGGCTCCGGTTCTGAACCGTCGTGAAGATGAGGGTTACGGCGCAGTCCGTGCGATCGATCCCAAAACCGGCGAGCGCAAATGGGAATTCAAGATGACCGATGTCACCGACGCCGGCATCCTCACCACCGCGTCTGATGTGCTGTTCAGCGGAGGACGCGAAGGAAACTTCTACGCACTCGACGCCCGCACCGGCTCCTTGTTATGGACGACCCCCCTAGGCGGCCCGATCACCGCCGGCCCAATGACCTATTCGATCGCAGGCCGCCAATATGTATCCATCTCCGCCGGAAACTCGCTCTTCACATTTGCACTAAGGCAGTAAAGAAAATGCGCTGTTGGCTAATCTTTGCGCTCTTCCTTTGCACCGCGGTCAATTCGCTTAGTCAGGTCGCTGCTGATGAAGAAACCAACTTCCGTTGTGTCGAGCGGATCGAAGTCCCGAGATATCCGAGTGTCGCGTTGTCCCCGAACCTGGCTGGTACGGTAGCCGCTTCCGTGCATCTAACCGCGAGCGGAGCAGTTCAAGATCTCAGTACGGATATGGAAACAAAGAACGGAGCCAAGCCGAAGATTCTGACGCTGCCCGTTGAAGCAGCAATTCACACCTCGACATTTCGTCGGGATTGCGGAGGTAAAATAATCCGCCTGATCTTCATATTCGAAATGAAGGAGCAGCCATCAGTCGCTCCAAAACAGGTCGTCACTTTCGAGTCCCCCAACAAATTCAGGATCACGAGCGAGCCGCAGAAGGCCATTGTGGATTGAAGAGGCGCGCTGCACGCATGAAGGACAAAAGATCTCCTGTGCGCATTTTCGCGGAGGCCAAGAGGCGATATGGTCCGCAGTGTTCGCTGGCGGACTTTCAGTGCGGATTTCAGCTCCTTAAACAGGCCGCTGCCCACGGCCACACTGGCGCTCACGAGTGGCTTGGCGCAGTCTATGACTACGGCTTGGGCACCAAGGCCAATCGCCGGCTTGCGTTCAAGCATTACAAGATCGCAGCCGATTCAGGCCGACCGAACGCAGAGTATCATGTGGGGGTTTTTACCATGACGGAATCGCCGTGCCTCGAGATTATCGCAAGGCAATCGCCTGGCTGCGGAGGGCCGCTAAGCACGGAGACCCAGCGGCAGTCTACTCGCTCGGCCAGTGCTATCTGCACGGTCGCGGGGTTCGAAAGAACGAGAGAAAAGGTTTCAGACTCGATCTTGAGGCGGCGAAGAGAGGCGTCGTCGAAGCCCAGTATTCTGTCGCAATCTGCTATGACGTCGGGCAGGGCGTCCGCTCGAACCCAGTGAAGGCTTACCAGTGGTATCTGACCGCTGCAAAACGCGGCTACCAGGACGCGGCCAACAATTTGGGACTACTTTATGAAGCCGGTCGAGGCGTGCGGGAGAACAAACGCAAGGCCGAGTTTTGGTTTCGCCGTGCTGATCCAGACGCGAAACCAAAGGAAGGATAGTATGAAGTTATGGCTGAGCTGCGCATGACCGATGTTGAGGTTGCCAGGAACTTCGCGGCCGTACTCGAAAAGGTCAAGC
This sequence comes from Bryobacteraceae bacterium, assembly GCA_050015435.1. Classification (GTDB taxonomy): domain Bacteria; phylum Acidobacteriota; class Terriglobia; order Bryobacterales; family Bryobacteraceae; genus Palsa-187. The sequence continues at coordinate 1,229 of JBEKBK010000655.1, read as the reverse complement.
AAGGAACGGAAGTTGTTGTGGAACACAATCACGAACCCGTGGCCGTGTTGCGGCCCGCCGTTCCCCCACGCCGCAAGATATCGGAAGTTCTGGCGCTTATGCCAAAGGATTCTACTGCCGTGATGGATGCAGACTTTGCCCGGGACATCGAAGCGGCGATTGAAAGCCATCGCGAGCCCTTGGACGCGCCCGCGTGGGATTGATCCTCGACTCGAATCTGAAACTGGCACACAGCGGGCGCGCTCTCCGACAATCAGATAATCTGAAGGGGATGGCAAGGAAGACTACAACTCGAGAACAAATCCAGCGTATCGGGCAACGCCGGCAAGTGGTCTTCAAGCCCAAACGGGTAGTCGATCAAAACGACGTCCTCACGCCGCAAGAGAGCGTTGTGATTGCAAAAGCTCGCCGCGAGATGAGGGAAGGGAGGTACATTGCACTAACTCGCCTTGAGCATGAGTTGAATGGTAAACGAAGGAACGTACAAATAGGTTCATAGCCACTTCCCCAGCAGCCCTTTTCTCCCGAATACTTTACGACCACCCTCCTCATCGCGCAGCAGGCAGGTGCCCAGATACTGCTGGCGTGAACGCGCGGCCGCCAGGTCGTGATACACGAAACTCCCTTTCACAAAGAAGTGGCACACGACCGCCTTCCGCGATAACTGGATATTCCTGCGCAACGATCCGCCGTGGATCAGGTTGGCGTGCCAGATCAGCACATCGCCTTTGCGCGCGTGAAAGTAGTGCGGCTCCAGCGCGTGCGTCTCGATCAATTGTCGGATGCGCGGCTCATACTTCGCGTGATAGGACGCGTACCCGACGCTCTTGAACTCGGACTCCGAAATCTCCACGTCCTTGCTGAACAGGTATGGCAGCTTGTGGCTTCCGGGATAGTAAACCAGCGGTCCGCTATCGGGGTGAATATCTTCGAACGCGATCCACGCCGCGCTCAGGTATCCCAACGGATACGTCGTCATGTGGATGGAGTCGGAATGCGCGCCCTGCTGCGATCCCTTATGCGAGGCGATGGTTTGCAGAAGCTTCGGTTCGCGCTCCATCAGCAGACGGACGGCGCCCGCGATTCCCGGATGCTTCGAAATTTGGCAAAACGCGCCGACCTTTTTATGCGGATTGAGAAAACGTCCAGGGAACGGATCGCCGCTACCGGCCGGCTCAGGCTCGAGCGTGATTTTCTTCGATCGAACAGCCGCTTCGTAGGCCTCCCAC
>JBEKBK010000654.1:0-4153 GCA_050015435.1 Bryobacteraceae bacterium | reverse complement strand
CGGCCTGGCCGAGCTGGATTACGAGGCTGAATCGTCGCTCCCGTTTGGGTCTTCTTGCCGGATCGTGCGATCAAGTTTGAGAATCGAGCCGACGCGGCATTCGAAGATCTTCCGCGTCACGCCGTCCTTCTCGTACGCGCGGCTGCGCAGTTCGCCTTCGACCTGCACGTGAGCGCCCTTTTTCAGGGTGGCCGCGAAAGCCGCAACCTTGCCGTTGGCCAGGCAACGGTGCCATTCGGTTCTGGACTCCCACGCGCCGTCCGCGTTCTTCCATGAAGTCTTCGTCGCTACTGAGAAAGCGGTGTATGGCGATCCCTTGCTGTTCGTTTTGTCCTCGGCGTCGGCGCCGACGAATCCGATGAGTGTGAGTCTGTTGAGTGTCATGCTGTTCTCCTTTTCTGCCCGTGTGTCTTGGGGCACTTTCGGTAAGGGCCACCGCTCCCAAGGCAAGCAGCTGCTTTTCTGGGGGGACCAGAATGGGGGAGCCAGAACCCGGAGGGCACCGCAGGTGAAGCAGAAGCTGCGCAGTCCGCCGGGCGCGGGAACAGGCCCGAGCCAGTGCCCAAGACCTAAGGGCAGAATCGGGAACGCAACACACCGGACGACCTCGCCGATAGGAACGTTCGGAGGACGATCAGAGCTGAACGGCGGGGTCGCTCATCGTTTGTGGCAACGGAGAGCTCAGGATTAAGCGGAGCGCGCTAGATCGGGCCGGTGAATGGCCCATCATCTAAACCTGAATCGGGGATCCGTCACCACACGGCGCTCTGCGGCTTCAATCGCGCAAGAAGATCTCGACGCGATTGGATGTCCAGGTCGCAACGCCGCATCCGAAGAGGTCGGTGTCTTCGGTCCAGATGGGGCAGCCCAGCGCCAGGGCACAGGCTAGAATCGGCCAGTCGTCCGGATCCCTCGCGCCCAACCGCTTGCGGGCCTCCCCCTCGAAATCGCCGTAGACTTCAGCGCCGATCAGATCGACCAGTTGCAGCAGCGTCTGGAGAAACGCACGCGCCTTTGCTGGATCGCCCCCGCGCTTCGTCACAAGCGCCGCCAGGTGTTCCTCTGCTTCCCGGCACGCGGCCTCGGGGACAAAATACGATACTCGTTCGGCGTGCTCCTCAATGATCCGTCTAACTCGGTTGCCAAGCACAGCTCGAATGAGAATATTGGCATCGAGCACCAGTGCTCTATTTGGCATTCCGCTTCTTCTCGCGGGCCATGCGGCGAATCTCCTTGTACTCGCCCATTAACTCGTCTTCCGACGCGCCCCAGGTGGCGATCATCGAGTCCAGTTCCTTGGCAGCGGCGCGCATCGCCTCAACCTCGGCCTTCCGGCTGCGCTTCTTGGCTGGGATGAAAAACCCGAGCGTCTCACCATGCCGCGTGATCGCCAGAGGGCGACCGCCTTCCAGATAGCCCGCCAGGTTCTCCCGAAACTCCCGCATGCCGATCTTTTCAGTTTCCATAGTGTGTACTCACTGTACACAATACCAAATATCGAATCCGCCCGCGAATGGGTCGAGAAAGGCCTCATCGAGGTGAGCTAGAGAGGCGACAGATGGTTTTATGTCAGCTGGCGGGTAGAGCACGTTATTGGAGGTGCGGGTCCCAGCACCTTGTCCGTACAGCATTAGATCAAGCCCCCAAAGGTACGAAACGTGATCGACAACCGCCTGGCACGTACGGAAGTGCCCGGAATTTCGTGAGTCCAGTCCTGCCGGGCTTCTCCAGTCATAGCGAGAGCGCTACGCGGATCGAGAACGACATTGTGTGTCGTTCGTCCTTCATGACGAAAACGCATCACGCAAGGTGACAGGAGGGAGAGCGATATGATGTCCGGGCCAAAGTCTCCGGCGTCCGTGTGCTTGCCAATGCCCTGGCCGGGCAGATACTCCTGCACGACAATTTGGTTAGCGACTTCCTTCAGCATGCCAACTTCATTGAAACGGACTGCGAGCGCGTGCAGGATTGGCGGGACGGGTGGTGCCGGCTGCACGATCTTGCGCTTCGTCGGAGAGTAAGTGAACCCGAAAGGAAGGCGTCGCTTCTTGCCGAGCCAGTCCCAGTGGGTTTGTGTCCTGATAAAGCTTTCCAGCTCGGCCTCTTGCGTGGTTGTTATGAACTCGGGCACGTATAGAAGACCACGGACTTCCCAAATGTGGGGAAAGTTCGACGGGTCGCTTACACAAGGCATGAACTAGATATACGCCACATGGAGTCTAGCAGTCAAGTAGTAGCTCATCGCACAACAGCGGGAGCTAGGGAGAACCAGGATGCGAAACCACGACGGCGAAGTTCAACGAACAGTCGAAGTCTGACTTAGACTTGATCATTATTTCGATTTGGCGTGGTTCAGGTATGCTCCGGGCAAGCTTCGGATGGCGTTCACTAGCAGTTTTAGGGAGGTTATCCCCTCCGACTCGTTCTTCCGCGATTCTTTCCGCCAATGACCGCCAACTTTGGCTTCGGGGCACTGGACAGCTTCTCACGCAGGATATTCGTCAGTCTCTCCTGACGTTCTGGGACCCACCGGGCATAGTGTTTGACCACTATGTCTTCAGTGTCTCCGATCAGGTCTGCGACGTCGCGAGGCGAGACCCCACGCTGAAGCAGAAGACGCACGAAGGTATGGCGGAAAATGTGCGGAGTCGGAGTGCCGCACTCAAACGTTCCGGCGAGATCCAATGCGCGATTGATTTTTCGACGCCACGTATCCGTGGCCGTCTCCAGTCGCTGCGATAGACCACACGCATAGATCTTCGGTCCATGTTTGCGTTCCCGCCCGAGCAGGCGCTCGTAAAGCCAGTCATCGACCCAAGTGAATAAAGGCCCCTTTGTCTTATGCATCCGCAGAAAAATGTTCGCACCGCCATCTGGATGTTGCGTGACGCGACTCATGTCAAACGTAGCAGCGTCGCTAATGCGGAGGCCCGTCCAGCAGAGGAGCATGATCATGCTTTTCACATCTTCGCCGCCCCATGAGCCGGAACCGAGATCATTCTTCCATTGGATCTCTGGAAGTTTGTCGCACGCTTCGTAAATCTTCACGAGTTCAGGATCAGTGAAGGGCATCCGGTGGGCTGCACTTCCCGACCCCACGGGTGCTTCCAAATCGGCGGCCGGGTTCTCCGCGATCCACTTTCGCTTCACGCAGAAGCGGAAGAAGCCGTTCAGCCTTTCCAGCTTTTTGGCTTTGGCGCGGATGCCGTCCTTCCAGAGGGAATAGAACTCATCCATGTCCGTGATGTTGAATTGATCAATCAACACGTACCCCTTATCACTGGCGAACCCGCGAAGCTGGTTCACGAAAGTAGTGTACTTGCGAAGCGTCGCTGGCGCGATGCTACGTCCTGCCCGATTCGCGAGGTAGGCGTCTGAAGCGAATTGGATGGTTATCGATGACTTCGGTGCTTCGATACTCGCAGGCTGTGGCGAAGGTGGGCGCGGCGGGCAATCACCCGACTCCCAGATGCCCGCCGATTCCCAAGGCGTGACTACTGCTTTGGCTTCCGACCAGGTCGTCTTCTTGGTGTTTTTGCGCTTGAACGAGCCACCAAGCGTTCCGTCGGCATAGATCGGACAATGGCACTTCTTCCAACCACGGCGCAACTCTTCTGGCTCGTAGTTTCGCGAGTCAGGAGTGTGGCCGCCAGCGCATTTTCCTTCCGCCCGGAAGTGTCGTCGATAGAGGTTGAGGGGCATAGGAACCTGGGCGGAAGTATAACACCATTGCCCACCATTGCCCACCAAATTTTGGAATTAGCTGTAAGCCGCTGATTTGATTCTGGCGGTGAGGGTGGGATTCGAACCCACGGAACCCGCAAAGGTTCAACGGTTTTCGAGACCGCCCGATTCAACCGCTCTCGCACCTCACCGTGTACTCCCAAAGTAGCGGATTTCAAGGCCTCCCGGCAACTATTTGACAGCGACACGGCCAATCGCATACCTTCGTCCCGTGAGGAAAGTATTATTCACTCTACTCTTCTGCGCGGATCTCGCGTCCGCCGAACCCAAGCTTGAAATCGGCGCAATCAACGGCGCCGCCTTCCGGATCGACGTCCCCGACGCATGGAACGGAGGCCTGGTGGTCTACTGCCACGGCTACAGCGCGAACATGGTCATTTACCAGAAGCTGCCCGCCGTCCAGCAGGTG
>JBEKBK010000653.1:0-4190 GCA_050015435.1 Bryobacteraceae bacterium | reverse complement strand
TCGGTTCTGCGAAGGGGAAACTTCCCAGAACCTCAGTTTTACCCCATGTTTTCGGGGTCCCCAAATGGTTCACTGCGCTCGTGCCTGCACGAGCAGGCTCAGCGCCGCGCATAAATGAGGTAACACCGTGACGTTTCCGTTGGTAGCGGCTGCCCCGGCCGCATTTCTCACGGTCATCGTAATCGTGCCGCTTTGCCCTTGCATGAAGCTTCCGGTATGAGTCAGAGCAACACGGAGACTCGGGGCAAGAGCACCTGTGAACACCTGGATGCTCGGGTTGGCAGAATCGGCAGACCCGAAATCTACGCGACCACTGCCGTCAAAATCCGCCGGAATCAGATACGAAAACGCGACCGGGACAGTCTCAATCTCGGGGGGTGGCAAAGTTCCGTCCCCGTTCCCATAGAATATCTCCAGAAAATAGGCGCCCCCACTCGTACGGCCGACTACGACATCCTTGCTGCCATCCCCATCGACATCCACGACAGCGAGTCCCAGCGCGCTGCCCTCATACATCGACTGGGAAGAATATGAGGCAGCGGGCGCGAATGTCCCATCGCCATTTCCCAACAGAACATAAATAGAGTCGCCGAACCCAGTAGCAGTCACTAAGTCTAGCTTTCCATCGCCGTTCATATCTTCGAGGGCAAAGAGATCGACCCCAGTCAGTTCGCCGAGATTCGCGGGATAGCTGACGGCTGGAGCAAACGTCCCATCGCCATTCCCTAAGATTACGGTTATGAAGCGGCTCCCGTTCAGGGAGTACGGAGGCACCACGAGCAGGTCCGGCTTGCCGTCGCCATTCAAGTCCCCGACGGCGATAAATTCTGGTTGGAGTCCCGCCCCGGACTCACCCAGTAAATGGAACGTGCGGTCACCATTTCCCAGAACAATGCCGACACTTCCCCCGTTGCCGTGAGCCACCACAAGGTCAGGAACTCCATCTCCGTTAAGATCAGCGATTGAAATCGGACCGGCGGCGGTCGCCAGCGTGACGGCGCCTCCGAACGTGCCGTCCCCGTTTCCGAACAGGATCTTGACCGTGTTGTCGCCCGCCGCCACCGCGACATCCAGTTTGCCGTCGCCATCAAAGTCCGCTACGGCGGGGAAATTGTAATTGGGCGCCGCGGGGGCCATTGTCGTGATTGGCGCACCGAAGGTTCCATTGCCATTGCCGAGCACAACGGCGATTGCATTCGACGGCCCGACCGCGAGCAGATCCGCCTTGCCATCCCCGTTGAAATCGCCCGCCGCAACTCCGAGCGCGTAAAATCCAACTGGTGAGGTACCGGATCCGAACGCGAAGGCTGGAACGGAGCGAACGTTCTGAATGAAATAACCCGACGTGCTGGGGGCGAAATTGGCGTCGCCACTATAATGCGCGTAAAGCCGCCGTGCACCCGTCGCGTCTAGCGCTACCTGCAGCGCGGCGTGATCGGCTGAGACCGGCGCGGTTCCCAGGACCTTGGTTCCGTCGTAAAACGTCATTTTGCCCGTGGCCGACGTTGCATTGACGATCGCGTTGAGCACGATGGGCGTGCCGAACGTCACCGGATCCGGAGCTGCTATGAACGACGTGCTGGTCGGGGTTGGCCAGGGCGGAGGAGCAGACACAATCGTGATGGACTGAACTTGGATACCGGTCCCGCCGGCCACAACGCCCGGCGCAGTCGCGTGTCCGATGGTCAAGTTCGATGCCGGCGCTGATGGCCAGGTCAGGTACCCCGAAGCAATGGAGATTTGCAGCAGGCCTTGGATGGTGCCGGCGTTGATTGCTGTGAAATCGACGGTGGTGCTGCCGTCTTGGAACAGGCTGGTGGCGGACCGGAAATACGGCACACAGCAAGATAGGTTGGTATAGGTTCCCAAGAGGCTGTTACCGTTGAACAACTTGGCTGTGATATTAACGGCATTATACGCTCCGGCTTCGTTCACGTACCCGATCAAAACGTCGCAGGTTCCGGATGGGCAGACAGTAGCGGTCGTGGTGAAACGGATTTCGAGCGTGTCGCCGGGGTTGAGCTGCGCTCCGTGGGCATTCGGCCCCAACCCTAGGGCAGCGCTTGCAAACACTAGTAGTGCGATTCTGACGAACGGATACTCCATGCAGGATTAACCCCAGTAGGTGGTGTCTTATCCTAATACTACTGGGGGTATTCCGCAATGACACAGCCAGAGTTCCGTACTGTTACGTACATGCCGCCAGCTTACGCCGGCTAGAGCGATCGCAAGAAGTTCAGAAGGTCCTGCGCAAAACATAGACGGTCCGTACTCACCATGATGCTGTCTTCCGGAGCCACCCGCGAATGGTTTGGCCAGCCTCAACCTTCGGTGGATTCCTCTTCCTGTCTTCGTGTGGCCGGATCATCGTACTGCACCAGGCCGCGGCGCACCTCTTCCATCGCCACCACCGTGGGCTTCTTCGAGGTCGTGGGCAAGAAGCTGCGTGCGCCGTTCTGCAACTGCCGCGCCCGCTTGGCTGCTACGATAATGAAACGGTACGCGCTCGCTTCCGGATCGTCCGGTATCACGTTCGCGGCCGTATTCTTGAAGTTGGTTTCAGGCATCTCTAGCCACCGTCTGTATTCTTCGCGGTCCTTACAGGCTGCGCGATTCCAAAGCCCGGAGGGTCAGGGCTCCGCCCAAAGCTAGTAGTCCGAGGAGCGCGATCAGCGGCAACGGACTTGCAGTTTTCGGTAGCGGCGGTTCTGCCGCTGGGGTGCTTTGCGTCACCTGCATCTCCGCGGCTGGCGGAGGGGTCACTACCTGTGCCATCTGCACCTCTTCTCCCGATGGCGTAACTGCCGTGACGGGCGCTTGTTCCAGGGCCGCGACTACCTGCGGTTCTTCTGGTTTCGCGGCTTCCACCGTTACACTAGCTGGCATTTCGAGAACGGGTGTGCTGGTCGATTTGGCCAGCTCGATGGCTTGCGCTTTGGGGTAGACGAATTCCTCGCCCCAATTCCTGCCGGGATAAAACCATGCCCGGAGCGCTTCCGGCTCACCCGCCGGTCTTTCTCTAAAGGTAATCGTGGTCTTGTCGGTCGCCTGGAGGCGATAATTTGGGATAGCCAGGATCGTGGCGTAAACTGTCAATTCGTCCTTGCTGAAGATCCGGACGATATGGCGGTCGGACTTTGAGTCGAAAATTTTGAAGACATATGTGCCCGCCGGCAACACCCCCCAACCTGGCCGGTGAACCGCCGGAATCTGTACAGGCCCGCTAAAGGTAACCTCAGTTTTTCTGTCCCAGTCGTCCGCCTTGGCACTCGGTGAGAATGCTGCGCCCATGAGCGCAAGGCAACACATCGTTGGCACTGCTCGAGAACACTTCATTTGCTTTCCTCCTTTCCTCCGTTTACTACTGACCTGCTGGGGACCCCGTCTGGCGGTTAGTCGAAGCATTTTGGCCAGAAGGTCCCATGGCTGGATACAAGCATTCTTGGGACCAGCAGCACGGCCGCTGAAATGTAAAGATGTTCCGCCCGCCTCTCCGACTTTCGCCTCGGCCTTGGTATCCGGGTGGTTGGGTGATTAGCGGGCTGCGGTTCAGGCCGCCCTCAGCGAAGTGAACGCCGGCGCGAGGCACGTCCGGTCAGCGTCTCCGACGAGTTTCGACGGTGGTGGGTGGATAGATGCGGGATGGTTCTTCATCGGATTGGGTACTGAGGCGCAGAGACTGCGTCATACCACGCGCAGTTTGTGACTGCTGCGTTTGACCCTCACTGCCATCATCAGATAGGAGAGCCGGTCCGGGTCCAGCCACGCAGCCACGTGACCTCCCAATTGACAAAGCGGGAGCCCCTCGTGACCGGCTCCCGAAGCCGAAGGAACTTGGTTTCGAGTTGCATGAACCCCTTTCGTTGGGTCCACACATTCATTCCTCTTTCAAATGTTGACAGTCAACTCCTTGAAAGGATGGGGGGCTCAAACGGACGGAGCGAGTTCGAATCCATGCTGGGCCCCCAGGAACATTTAAGGAATATTGAGAGAAAAAGTTGTAAAACCGCATTTCTGGGGAGCCACACCTTTTATAATCAATCAGTTGCTGGTTGGTTTTGATCACCCTGTAAGTTGACTTATGCACAGCGGTTGAACCGCATCGCCCCGCCTGACTGAGAACCCCATTTGGGGACCCCGAAAAACCTGCGATAAAACAGAAGAGCCGCGAAGGGCGAACTTCGCGAGCT
>JBEKBK010000652.1:0-4190 GCA_050015435.1 Bryobacteraceae bacterium | reverse complement strand
GAACCTGTCCGGGTTAGCGGGATTGGGTGATCTAGTACTAACGTGCAGCGGGGACCTAAGCCGCAATCGTCACGTTGGCATGGAATTAGCGAGGGGAAGGGTTCTGGGGGAGATCGTAACCTCGATGCGAATGGTAGCCGAAGGCGTCGAAACCTGCGACGCCGCAGTCGCATTGGGGCGAAAGTTCGGCGTGGATCTCCCGATCATTCAACAGATGTATGCCGTTTTGCATAGTTCTAAGAGTCCCAAAGACGCTCTGAACGACCTGATGGTACGCTCCCTCAAGGGCGAAGGGGAATAGTCGTGGAGCCGCCGCAACCTTCGCCAAATCCTGGGGTTAAAACGGATATGGAGGCAGTTGCCGCCTTAGAGCGAGACGCGGAGTTGATGCTGCGGGTTCGCGCGGGAGACGAGATCAGTTTCGGGCTCCTGCTCGAAAAGCATCGCGGGCCCGTGGTTCATTTTCTGTATCGCATGGTGCAGAATCCGGCGGTATCGGAGGAACTGGCTCAGGAAGTATTTCTGAGAGTGTACAAGAGCCGGGCAACGTATGAACCGACAGCCAAATTCACCACCTGGCTGTTCCGGATCGCGACGCATCTCGCCCTGAACTGGATTCGCGATGGACGGAAGGAAAAAGGCCAGGAGAGCCTGAGTCAAGAAGTGCTCGAAGGCACCGAGCGGCAAGTAGCCGACCGCCGGCAAAGCGTCGAGCAGGAAATGTTGTACGAAGTCAAGTTGCGGGAGGTGCGGGAGGCGATTGCGCGTCTTCCGGAAAAACAGCGCGCCGCGGTCATCATGCACAAGTACCAGGATCTCGGCTACGCTGAAATTGCAGGGAGCTTGAAGTGTTCGGAGTCAGCGGTAAAATCGCTGCTGTTCCGGGCGTATGAAACATTGCGCGCACGGCTGGCGCATATGGCATGAACGAGGGAAAAATGATGTGCCCAATCAATGGTAAGGAGAGCGCAGAGATCCTGCTGGACTACTGTGCCCAAACGCTCGACCCTTCCCGGGTAGCGGAACTGGAAAAACATATCGAAACCTGCGGCGATTGCAGAACTCTGGTGGCCGCGCAGCGCGAGGTATGGGCAACGCTCGACCGGTGGACGCCGGTGGAGGTTTCACCGAACTTCGATGCGCGCCTCTATGCCCGGATCGCGCAGTATGACGCAGCGCCTCAATGGAAGCAATGGATGTGGCGTGTGTTCCAACCGGCCGTGCCGGTCGCACGCTGGAAGCCGGTGGTTACTCTCTTCGCCGCCTGTGCGGTGCTGGTGATGGGCCTCCTCGTTCATATGCCGGATCTCATGACGCCGCATCAGCAGGTGCGGTCGGAGAAGGTCGATATCGAGCAGGTCGAGAAGACGCTCGACGATCTGGATATGTTGATTCCTCCCGCGCCGGCCAGCTAGCATTAGGATTCAAGAATGCGAGGGGTCTTCCTAGTCGCCGCGACGGCTTGGCTGGCAGTGTGCGGACTCGTGTCCCCAGCCGCGGCGCAGGCCAAGAAACCGCCCCCGCCGCCGCCCAAAGCGCAGCAGCACAACCAACCGCAGCCCAAGGTCCAGCGGAATCCGGCGCAGGAGTTGGACCGTTTTCAAAAAATGTCGCCTCAAGAGCGAGAAAAAGCCTTGGCGCAGCTGCCTCCGGACCGGCGCCAGCGCATGGAACAGCAACTTCAACGCTACGAAAACCTGACGCCCCAGCAGAAAGAGCGGGTGACGAAGCGCCTGGAGATGCTTCAGAGCCTTCCCCCGCGCCGGCAGGCCGCAGTCCGTCAAGAGCTGCAGCTCTTGCGGCAAATGCCTTTCGAGCAACGCAAGAGGCTCCTCAACAGCGAAGATGAGAAGCTGAGGTTCTCGCCTCAGGAGATGGAGATCCTGCGCGACACTTTTCCGGGCGCAGCCCGCTAAGAGAAATGCCAGCTCCCATAAAACCTTTAGTCTCGGTCGACGTTCTCAACCAGTTGGACATCCGAATCGGAACGATTGAGGCAGTCGAGGACGTGCCGGGTTCCGACAAGCTTCTCGCGTTGAAGGTCAATTTCGGCGACCATTACCGAACTATCTTGAGCGGCATGAAACAGGAGCGCGCCGACACACGCGAGATCGTGGGGAAGCAGAGTCTGTTCGTGGTCAACCTGGAGCCCAAGAAGATGCGGGGCATTGTCTCCGAAGGCATGCTCTTCGATCTCGGCTATGCCGATGGAATCGCACCCGCGCTCGCGATCCCGGAAAGGCCTGTTCCCGATGGCACGCGGGCGGGTTGAAGGAATCTGTCATCATTTGTGGAGGTGATGGCGCGACACTTCATCCGCCCGGCAATCCATTTTTCTCTCCTGGCGTTTGTAGTTCCGATGTTGAAGGCGCAGAGCGACCGCATCACCGCGCCGATCGACACACAACAGACCGCGCTTGTGAAGGGTGGCATCAATCCGGCGGTGAGCCGGCAGAACGACCGCGGCGCGGTTGATGCGGGCAGAAGGCTCGGCTACATGACCCTGATGCTGACGCGAACGGCGGAACAAAGAGCGGCGCTCAGCCAGTTGCTTCAGGAACAGCAAAATCCTTTATCCCCGAACTATCGCAAATGGCTAACCCCGGAGGAATTTGCCGAACGCTTTGGCGTGTCGCCGAATGACCTCGATAAGCTGAGGGATTGGCTTAAATCGCAGGGTTTCACCGTTGAGTCCACGGCCCGCGGCCGAAGCTGGATCGTTTTCAGTGGAACAGCCGCACAGGTGGAGAATACTTTCCACACGCAGATCCGCCGCTACCAGTCGAATGGTAAGATGCATTTCGCCAATGCCGCGCAGCCGTCCATCCCCGCCGCTCTGGAAAGTCTGGTGGGGGGAATCCGGGGATTGGATGACTTCTACCCCGAGCCGCCCCCGCATCCGAAGTACAACGGTTCTGATGGTTTTCACGCTCTGGCCCCTGATGACTTCGCGGTAATCTATGACGTCACGCCGCTGCTGACCGCCGGAATCAACGGAACGGGCGTAGGCATCGCCGTCATCGGACAATCCGATTTCAATTTGACCGATATCGCCACGTTCCGTGAATCCTTGGCTTTGCCGGCCCAGGTTCCGCAACAGATCCTGGTTGGGCCCGATCCCGGATTCAACGATAGCGAGCTGGAAGCGGACCTGGATCTGGAGTGGTCTGGCGCGGTTGCCCGAAACGCGGCTCTAACCTACGTATACTCCAACGACGCCTTCGACGCAGCCAGCTATGCCATCGACAATGCGGTGGCGCCGATCGTCAGCTTCAGTTTCAGTCTGTGCGATTCCGGCCTTTCCGGCCCCGATGCGACGGCATTGCGAGACTTGGCCCAGCAGGCGAATGCTGAGGGAATCACCTGGATCGCATCGTCGGGCGACGCCGGTGCGGCCGCGTGCGATCAAGGCGAATTCCCGGCCACCCACGGGTTGACGACGGCAGTCCCGGCCTCCGTTCCCGAGGTTACAGGCGTGGGCGGAACGGAGTTCCTGCAAGGAAGCCAGTACTGGGGCGCGACGAATAGTGGCAGTCTTGGTTCGGCCCTTTCGTATATTCCGGAGATTGGCTGGAACGACACGGCGTACTACAACAAAACACTCGTCGCCAGCGGAGGGGGAGCGAGCAGCCTCTATGCGCAGCCTTACTGGCAGTTGGGCCCTGGAGTACCGAACAGTCAGGCCCGCAATGTACCGGATGTATCGCTTTCTGCTTCCGCCGCTTTTACGCCTTACCTGGTGGTCATTCAGGGGCAGAACACATATGCGGGAGGGACCTCGGTGTCCGCTCCAGCCTTTGCGGGAATCGTCGCCTTGCTCAACCATTACCTGCTAGCCGGGGGCGTCATTCAACAACCTGGGTTGGCAAACATTAATCCCTTTCTTTATGGTCTCGCGCAGAGCACCGCCGACGTTTTTCACGACATCGAGGCCGGCACCAACATTGTGCCTTGTCAGTCAGGAACACCGGATTGCACGGATGGCTCGCTTGGGTACATCGCTGGACCCGGTTACGATCAGGTAACCGGACTGGGCTCCGTGGATGTTTACAGGCTCGCGAACGAATGGAATCCTAGCCAAACATATTTGAAATTTTCCGATCAGGCCACCTGAGCGAGCCTGCGGGTGGGATAGCCGAGGATAGTGGTGATGCGTGCGGTTTCCCGGTCGATGAAGACGAAGGCGTCGC
>JBEKBK010000651.1:0-4196 GCA_050015435.1 Bryobacteraceae bacterium | reverse complement strand
CAGGGCGACATGTTCGCCTATTTCGTGAAATGGGGGATGACTCCCGCGCAGTCGTTACGCATGGCAACCACCGTTGCCGCCGATGTGATCGGCTGGGCGGACCAGGTTGGGACGATCGAGAAGGGAAAGTTCGCGGATCTGGTGGCGGTGTCCGGAGATCCGCTGGCCGACATCACGGAGATGTCACGCATCCGGTTCGTCATGAAGGGCGGGCAGGTCATCCGGAACGGCCTCAATTGACTTGGCCTAAATGACCTGGTGGATGCTGAGGGATATGCATAAGAGATGGTGAAAACAAACGCATTATAAAAGGGCGCCCCTTTTAGGCCCAAGGCGGGAGAGCGCCGTGGTGATTAGCCGGCGGCAGCAAGGTATTGGGTTCTCCCCCTTTCCCGTTTCCCCCTCCGGGGGCAAGCCGGGGGCACCGCCGCCTCCGCTGCGCTACGGCTCGGGCAAGGCGCCGGCCCAAAGCAGAACGCTTCCCGCGTTCTGGGCCGGTAAGGGAAAGGGCTTTGGTTGGACGGGGCTCCCGCCCCGGACCCTAGGGTCTTGAACTTTATGACCCAAACCGGACAACTGGACGTGCTACGAACCTAGTGAGAGTGAAAGGAGCACGCTAAATGGAAAGTACAAAGTATATCGGCATGGACGTTCACAAAGAAGCGACCACCATCGCCGTCATGAACTCGGCCGGCAAGCTGGTGATGGAGTCGATTGTGGAAACGAAGGCGGCCACGATCGTGCAGTTTATCGAAGGGCTGCGGGGCGAGCTGTACGTGACGTTTGAGGAAGGGACCTGGGCCGCCTGGTTGTACGACCTGCTGAAGCCGCACGTGACGAAGGTGGTGGTGTGCAATCCGCGCAACAACGCTCTGCTCAAGGCAGGCAACAAGAGTGACCGAATCGATGCGCGTAAACTGGCCGAGTTGTTGCGCGCTGGACTTCTATCGGCGGTCTATCATGGCGAGACTGGTCTCCGAACGCTGAAGGAACTGGGCCGCAGCTACCTGGCGATCAGCAAGGATCTGGCGCGCACGATGAACCGGATCAAGGCACTATACCGCAGCTGGAGCATTCCCTGCGGGGGCGTCTCGGTCTATGCACCGCGGCATCGAGCGGGATGGTTGAACAAGATCATGGAACCAGGCGTTCGGCGCCGGGCCGAGTTGTTCTATCAGCAGTTGGATGGGCTGCAGAAGTTGCGCCAAGAAGCACGGCGGGATCTTTTGACGGAGAGCCGCAGACATGGCGCGACCAGCCTGCTCCAGCGGATTCCTTATATTGGTCCGATTCGGGCCGCGCTGTTGATCGCGTTAATGCAAACGCCGCACCGGTTTCGCACCAAGAGACAACTGTGGGCGTACAGCGGCTTGGCACTGGAAACGCGTAATAGCGCGGAATATCAATACGTGAAGGGTCAACTGCAACGAACCAAGCGACCCGTGGCACTGCGCGGCCTCAACCAGAACCACAATCATGATCTGAAAAACATCTTCAAAGGTGCCGCGACCAAGGCCGGCAGCACCAAGGGTCCTTTTCGCGATTTCTATACCGCCTTGGTCGCCCAGGGGATGAAGCCGACAATGGCCCGCCTCACCTTGGCACGCAAGATCGCGACAATCACTTTGCTTGTCTGGAAGAAAGCTCTGCCTCCGGCGTGGCCGGATTGAACAGGCTGTGACTGGACGAGGTCCAGGGGCGGTATGCTGCCAGAGGACACGACTGCAGCTAAGGCCCTTCCTCCATTGGTGCGTATGCCCCTAAGAAAGCATGGCTCCAGGAAGGCGATTGAACATTGGCGAGGCTGTTATGGCACTCCCCTAGGCGAGAATCCACGTATCGGCCAACCTGGGCTCTCGTGTTCGAAGAGGTGAAGACGATGCGGGAAAGCAACAAGTGCAACAGTGCTGGCAGCACAAGACCTATCGAAGGGCTGCCAGTAATTCGACGTCGGGTAGCCGGCTTGGATCTAGGGAGCGAACGACACTGGGTATGCGCTCCCACGGTGGAGGGAAGTGGTCGAGAAGTTGCGGATTTCGGAGCCACGACGCCCGAGTTGATCCGGATGGCGGAGTGGCTCAAAGAGCGGAACGTAGAATCGGTGGCGATGGAGAGCACGGGAGTCTACTGGATTGCCCCCCACGAGGTATTGGAGGCGGACGGTTTGGAAGTGTTGCTGGTGGACACCCGGCAGCTAGCGCGCGTGCCGGGGCGGGACAAAAAGACCGATCCGGTGGATTGTGAATGGATTCAGAGGCTGCACAGTTGCGGGTTGCTGATGGGCTCCTTTCGGCCCAAAGAAGATGTATGCATGCTGAGGACCTTGGTACGAGACAAGGGAAATCTGGTGGCGGAGGCAGGCGATTGGTTGCGCAGGATGCAGAAGAGCCTGGACCAGATGAACGTGCGGGTGCACCGGGCGGTTTCCGATATAGACGGGGTCACGGGAATGGCGATTCTGCGCGCCATCGCGGAGGGCGAACGGGACGCCGAGAAGCTGGCGAAACTGCGGAACCCGCGCTGCCGCAAGAGCGAGCAGGAGATCGCAGAGCAATTAAGCGGGCACTGGAGAGAGGATCATTTGTTCAGTCTGCGGCAGGGGCTGAAGATGTACGATGCTATCCAACAGCGTATCGCCGAGTACGACCAGGAAATATTGCGAAAGCTCGCCGCGATGCAACCAGAGGAACTTCGCGAACAGCCGGCGCCGAAGATAAGTAATGCCGGGAAAGCGAAAGCGATTAAAAGACGAGGTGAAGAGCCCATGCGGGAGGCACTGTACCGCATGAGCGGCGTGGACATGACCGGCATCGACGCCATCGGAGTGGAAACCGTGCAGGTCGTACTGAGTGAATACGGCCCCGACCTGAGCCGGTTCCCGACCGAGAAACAGTTTGTGTCGCATATCACGCTTGCGCCGCACAGACCCACGAGCGGAGGCAAGCCCGTCCGAAAGAAAAGACGGAACACGGCGAGTACGCGCGTGGCCGGCGCGCTACGCATGGCGGCGCTGTCACTCCGCAACAGCGCGACCGCTTTGGGAGCGTATTACCGCAAAATCGCACGACGGATTGGAGGAGACGTCGCGGTCTTCGCCACGGCCAGAAAATTGGCAACCCTAATCTACCGTTTGCTCCGATGGGGACAGCCCTACGTCGATGAGGGTGCTGAGGCATACGAACAGCGGTACCAAACGATCCGGCTTACAGTGCTCAAAGACAAGGCCCAACAACTCGGTTACCAATTAGTACAGAATGCTTAATTCACACGCCTAAATCCGACACCACATGAAGAAGTCACAGGCAAGGAGTGTGCTTCGACGCCCAACAGCTAAGACGGCAAGTGTCGGTTTGAACGTCTCGGCAAAGAATCCGTTTCCGCCGCCGGGTTCCTGCCTGGTGATGTGCCATCGGATTTTCTTGAGACGTTCGGGTTCGAGGGAGAGTATCCACCGGAAGTTTAGGCTCTGTGTGCTTCGGCACCTAGTCTCTTAAGTAAACCCTATGCCCCCTCGGACAACCCCAAAAAGCTATAGGCCACGAGTCTCTTATAGGACCATGGTTGCCAATCGAGCAACCACCGCGCTTGTTAGTCTTCAGAAGCCAAGGGCATCGTCACAATCACAGGCATGAAAACGCAGGGAATCGGAATCCGAAGTATCGCTGCTGTTGCGAGAGATCCAAGACGATCAACCTCAGAACGTGAGCGTTGCTTGGGGTTGGGGGCTGAATGCACGAAAGCATCCGCGGCTGCAAGCGGGCGGAGAAAAACGTCTCTTGACATTTCCTTTTATAGGACTTCCGGATTGCCCGTGACTAACGCCAGAAGGTGGCCTGATATGCCGCCGCTCACCAACTCCTGCTCCAAACCAAATTGAACCGCTATATCGCCTTCGTTGAAAGCGGTGAGATCATTCAGAGCTAACCACTCGGCCGCCGGCCGACTTCTAAAATCAAGCGTCCGGCAACATCACCGCCCGGTGGCGTACTTTTCCTTCCGCCAGCCGCGCCATGACGCTATTCACTTCGCTCATCGGATAACACTCCAGCATGGGCTTAACCTTCCCTGCGGCGACGAGTTGTAGCACATCGATCAAGTCCGCCGGATCATTGTGCGCGGAACCTATGATTGAAGTCTGCTTGAACAGCATTTGAACAGGGTCGGCACGAATTGGCTCGGCGCTGACCGCCGTCGTG
>JBEKBK010000650.1:0-4214 GCA_050015435.1 Bryobacteraceae bacterium | reverse complement strand
GGGGAACGGGACGCTCCTCGATCGGCCACACGGGCTGCCCAGTCACGCGATCGAAGACATAGAGGAAGGCTTCCTTGCTGGGAACCGCAACGGCTTTGATCGCCTTGCCGTTCACGTTGATGTCCATCAACAGCGGCGCCGAGGAAAGATCATAGTCCCAGATGGGATGATGCACGATCTGGAAATGCCACTTGCGCACGCCGGTTTTGAGATCCACGCAGACCAGGCTCTCGCCAAACAGGTCGTTGCCCGGACGTTCGCCACCGTAGTAGTCCGAAGTGGGGGATTCTACCGGCAGGTATACCAGACCGAGATCTTCGTCCGCGGTCATCTGAGTCCAGACACCGGTGTTGCCGTTGTAATCCGCGGAGCCGTTCTCCCACGTGTCGTAGCCGAACTGACCTTTTTTAGGAATGGTGTTGAAGGTCCAGATGAGTTTGCCGGTGCGCGCGTCATAGGCGCGAACGAGACCCTTGGTGTTATTTCTCGTGACCACCGTCATGCCTTCTTTGAACGAAGATCCGACGATTACGGTATCCTTCACCACCAGCGGCGTCGAATGGAGGCCGGCCTCGCCGTTTTCCAGGTCGATCTGCTGTCCCGTGCCGGTGTACATGCCGACTTTCAAGTCGACGACGCCGTCCTTGCCGAAGGAGGAGACGACGGCGCCGGTATGAGCATTCAACTCGACCAGGCGATAGCCCGTGGTCACGTAGACCACGCGGTCGTCGCCCTTGCCATCGGTCCAGTAGGATACACCGCGACCCGACAACTGCCGGGGAGCGATGGCCGCGCGCTTGCCTTCGCGCATGCTGTAGCTCCACATTACCTCGCCGGTTTTCCCGTCGAGGGCGACTACGGAGCGCCGCGTGCCGGCGGTCGCGTAGAGGACGCCCTTGACCATAATCGGCGTTCCTTCCAACTTATATTCCGGACGCGTACCGAAATTATCCGTCTTCAAGCGCCACGCTACTTCGAGCTTGCTGAAGTTGGACGCGTTGATCTGGTCCGCGGGCAAATATTTGCTGCCTTTGATGTCGGCAGTGTAATACGGCCACTCACCGTTCTTGGTGGATGGCATCCCGCCAGCCTGGCCTCGGGACTGGCCTGACGCGCCGGTGGTGACCCATATGGTCCCGACGGCGAGCGCCAAAACCGGTAGTAGCAGACTACCCGGTCTGTAAATTCTCTTCATCGTTTTAATCTCCTAAACTCGTTCCGAACTTTCACGCTTTGGGGGATCACCCCGTGGTCGATCCAAACCATACTCGCAGGGACAGCGCTCGAGAGTCACCCTCGCTAACCGGCACGGCGTGAATATTGGCTTCGGCCAAACATTCTATTATAGTGCAACTCCATAATACAAGAAGGTCCGACCTTTGATAAAAAAGGGCCTGCCCTTGCGGCAGGCCCTCTTCAAAACAGCTTATTTGTTTCAGCTTTACTATTCAGCCGCAGGCAGGCTGTAGGCGATGTACTCGCCCGAGTAGGATCCGCCGCTGACCGAAACGATAATGTACTGCTTGCCGTCGACGACGTAGGACATCGGCGATCCGCTCTGGGGAGCCGGCATGAACACCGCTCCGAGCTGCTTGCCAGTCACCTTGTCATACGCGCGCAACATGGCGCCGCGCGGGTGATCGATCGAGGTGAGCTGGCTATCGCCAACGATCACCAGGGTCTTGGTGATCAGCAGGCCGACGCTGCCGTTCTGGCCGGTATTTCCAATGTTCATACCCTTCAGCGCCGGATTGTTGCGGATGTTATCCGGGGTTTCGCCGTAAGGCACCTGCCACTTAAGCTCGCCCTTGTCGAGGTCGACCGCCGAGACGACGCCGTAAGGCGGCTTCATCAGGGGCAGACCCTGCACTTGTAACGCGCCACCACCACCGCCGCCAGCCGGAGGCGTTGGGGCCCGGTTAGATCGGGCGGTGGCAAGCGGCGAATCCGCCGCGGTACCGAAGCCGGGTCCGAGCGCTTCGCGAAATTCCTGATCGTTCCTTCCGGAGAAGTACTTCAGATCCGAGAAGCCCGGAGGCGGATTGCGAAGCGAAAGCCCAGCCACGCTGGAATTCGCGGCCTGAGCGTACACGATGTGAGTTTCGGGGTCGAATCCGGCGCCGGGCCAGTTCGTGCCGCCGCCCGCGTTGCCGACATTGATCGCGCCCAGCAAACCCTTCGGATCGCCGACCAGAGGAGGATTGAACATGCCGGCCACCCGATAGCGCGAAAGCAGATCCTTCGCCTGGGCCGTCATTTCCGGTGTAAAGTCGATCAGGTCCTCGGGAACTCTCAGGTAGTTGCGCGCATAAGCCGGTGGCTTGGTCGGAAACGGCTGGGTCGGAGAAGTCTTCTCGCCGGGGACGTCCGACTGCTGCACCGGTCTCTCTTCGATCGGCCACACCGGCTGTCCGGTGATGCGATCAAAGACGTACAGATAGGATTCCTTGCTCGGCACGGCCACGGCTTTGATCGCCTTGCCGTTAACATTGATATCCATCAAGAGCGGGGCGGACGACAAATCATAATCCCAAATCGGGTGATGCACGATCTGGAAATGCCACTTACGCACGCCGGTCTTCAGGTCGACGGCCACGATGCTGTCGCCGAACAGATTATTTCCGGGACGATGCCCGCCGTAATAATCGGAGGTTGGATCTTCGACAGGCAGGTAGACCAGGCCCGCGTCCTCGTCGACGGTCATCTGCGTCCAGACGCCCGTATTTCCATTGGTAGCCCACGAGCCGTTCTCCCAGGTTTCGTTGCCGAATTCACCCGGTCTTGGGATCGTGTTAAAGGTCCAGATCTTTCTGCCAGTCCGGGCGTCGAAGGCGCGAACCATCCCCTTCGTGTTGTTGTGCGTGACGGGCGTCATGCCTTCCTTGAACGACGATCCGACGACAATGGTGTCCTTTACGACCAGCGGAGTGGAATGAAGACCGGCTTCACCGGTTTCCAGATCGATCTGCTGTCCGGTCCCAGTCACCATGCCTTCCTTAAGGTCCACCATTCCGTCTTTACCGAACGAGCTGATGACCTGCCCGGTCTTCGCATTGAGCTCGACCAGGCGATAACCTGTGGTCACGTACACCACGCGGTCATCCCCGCGGCCGTCCGTCCAAAACGACACGCCGCGACCTGATAACTGCCGTGGCGCCACGCCCGCGCGCTTACCTTCGAACATGCTGTGAGACCAAATCACTTCGCCGGTTTTGGCATCTAGCGCAACGACGTCGCGCCGAGTCCCCGCCGTGGTGTAAAGAACACCTTTGATCATGATCGGGGTCCCTTCCAACTTGTATTCCGGACGCGGGCCGAAATTGTCGGTCTTCAATCGCCAGGCAACTTCCAGCTTGTTGAAGTTGGACGCGTTGATCTGGTCGGCGGGCATGTACTTGGATCCCTTAATATCCGCCGTGTAATAGGGCCATTCGCCGTTCTTGGTAGACGGCTGCCCCGTGGCTTGGCCCGAGCCGGCGCGGTTCTGGCCCCACGCTCCGATGGTTACCAGCACAGTTCCGGCGACCAGCGCCAGGACCGGCATCACCAGACTGCTGAGTCGGTAGGTTTTCTTCATAGATGTCTTGATCTCCCTCGAATCGAAGCTTTGCGGGCTCGCTTTAAGCTTCGTCGCATATTGTATTACAGCCAAATCACGAGCACAAGGCCGGGTGGAAGACAGGCCGGGTGGAAGACCGCAAAAGGCGCGGCGGCGCCCTCACTGCAAGCAAGTAACGCTGCCGCGCCGCTCCGTTTTGCGGGCTGTTACATAGAAGGGCGCATTTGGATCAACGGCCCTCCGCGCGCCACACGAACCCAGCGATGCGCTCTGCCAGTTGGGACCGCAACCCTGGTGGCAGGTCATGTCCCATTCCCTCGATCAGGACGAGTTCTGCGCCGGGAATGGCTTCCGCCGTCGCTCGCCCGCCGCTCACGTCGCACATGCGATCAGCGAGGCCGTGGATCACGAGGGTCAGGACATCGAGATGTCGCAGACGTTCGGTCCGATCGCCGGAGGCGACCGACTGCGATGGCCTGACGAGCGGCGCCGATTGGATCGTGGGAGCGGTCATAGGCGCGGCCTGCTCGGGCGGCGACTTCCTTCTCGTCCGTCGGATATTCAGGCGAGCCGACGGCGCGAATAGCCCGGAGCATCTGCTGAATCACTTCATCGCGGGTGGTTGCGCGTGGGCCGCCGAACACTGCGCGGAGCA
>JBEKBK010000649.1:0-4221 GCA_050015435.1 Bryobacteraceae bacterium | reverse complement strand
TAACCGGGTTCTTCAGTCAACAGTGCGCGCAACACCGCGTCAAGGGTGGTAAGTTCCGTAGCCTGATCCGACGACAGATCCGGCGATTCGCTTAGCGGGATTCTCACCGAGTTGACGAGCTTGCCCGAACGCACCGCTTCACGGGCGGTCCGAGTGTGCAGAAAGGCTTCAAGGTCCGCGACTCCTGCCGCATTCACCGAGCGCAGAATCCGGCGGCCATGTTGAAACAGAACTCCTGCGGGATCGCGAAACGAGCGACCGAGAGTGGATGTCCGGGCTTCAGACGCGATGATCATTCAAGCTTCCAGCGAGGGCGGCAACGCTTTCATGGAAACGCCTTACCTGCGTTTCCGAAAAACGTGGTTCAGCAGACGACGCAGATAGAAGGTGCTCCCCAGAAAAATCGCGTACGCAGCCTGGTAGACGAATGCTCCGGTGCCGGGATCGGCGTAACCGAAAGCCCTCGAAGGTGTAACTAAAAGCAGGGGCACAAGCACGAAGAGTGTCTGTGCCAGAAAAAGGAGAGATTTGTGATTGGAGTGGTGGGTCATGAGCTTTCTCTTGCTTAGATTTCTCAAACGTACTTAGTGCCCTACCTCGGCATCCACTAACTGAATCGTCCGATAGGTGGCCGAGAAATAGAGATTAGGTGGGTTTGCCGAGGGATTACGTGAGTAGAAGACCTTAGACCTGACTTGAGATTCAGCACCTAAAGATATAATGAGAAAGCATGTCGTCCAGTTTGATGAACATAGCTTCGCCCGAGGTCATCGCGAAATATGAACCGGTGATCGGCCTGGAAGTCCACGTCCAACTGGCGACCCGCACTAAGATCTTTTGCGGATGCCCCACCAGCTTCGGTGCTTCGCCCAACACGAATGTTTGCCCGGTGTGCCTGGGATTGCCGGGAGCGCTCCCGGTTCTGAACCGGCAGGCGGTGGAACTCGCGATCGAGGCCGCGCTGGCGCTGAATTGTAAAGTGAATCCAGGGTCCATCTTTGCGCGCAAGAACTACTTCTATCCGGATCTGCCCAAGGGTTATCAGATCTCGCAATATGACCGCCCGCTCGCCGTGCACGGGTACGTCGACATAGAGGTAGATGGCGTGCGGAAGCGCATCGGCGTCACCCGGGTACACATGGAAGACGACGCGGGCAAGAGCATTCACGACGGCTTCAAGGATTCCGACCGGTTTACTTACGTCGATCTGAACCGGTCCGGCACGCCGCTGATTGAAATCGTAAGCGAACCGGACATTCGCAGCTCCGACGAAGCTTACGCGTACCTGACCGAATTGAAACAGGTTCTGCAATATATCGAGGTCTCCACCTGCGACATGGAGAAGGGCCACCTGCGGTGCGACGCCAATGTGAGCGTCCGGCTGCGTGGCGCGGAGAAATTCGGCACCAAGGCGGAGGTGAAGAACCTCAACTCCTTCCGGTTTCTCAAGCTGGCGGTCGACCAGGAAATTGCGCGCCAGGTGACGCTGATTGAAAGCGGCGGCCGGGTGGTGCAGGAGACCCGTTTATTCAACGTCGACACCGGTGAGACCGTCGGTATGCGCAGCAAGGAACACGCGCACGATTACCGCTATTTCCCCGAGCCGGACCTGGTCCCGCTGCGCGTGAGCGACGCGTGGATGAGCCGGATCCGCGAAAGGATGCCCGAACTGCCGGCGGCGCGGCGCAAGCGTTTCATCGAAGTTTATGGACTGCGCGAATATGACGCGCAGGTGCTCACACTGACTCGAGTCGCAAGCGAGTATTTCGAGAAAGTCGTCGCGGTTTCCGGGGACGCGCGCGCCGCGGCCAACTGGGTGATGGGCGATCTCGCCGGATTGCTTAAGCAGGAAGGCAAGGAAATCGCGGAATCGCCGGTCACGCCCGAAAATCTCGGCGCTCTAGTCGCGCTGATCAGCCAGGGCAAGATCAGCGGCAAGCTGGCGAAAGAGATCTTCCCGAAGATGTTCGCGACTGGCGATGCGCCACAAGCGATCATGGAACGCGAAGGACTCCAGCAGATCAGCGACGAAGGCGCTCTCGGCAAGATCATCGATGAGGTGATCGCCGCGAACCCCAAGCAGGTGGAGCAATACCGTGGCGGTAAACCTGCCGTGCTCGGGTTCCTGGTGGGTCAGGTGATGAAAGCGAGCCGGGGTCAGGCAGATCCGGCGGCGGTTAACCGGATGTTGAAAGATAAATTGTAGCCGCCCAGGGCATGGATGCCTACTTAGTCCCCGATAAACTTGAGGTATAGGTGGACCCCGTCTCTACGCGACGCGTCAACCTTTCTACTTCCTGTGGCCTTGCCGTGATCCCGGAGGAAATGCGTAGAGCCGAATTTCAGAGCGCGCGTTTGGTCTTCTTGGCACGCAATGCCTTGACTTGCTGATGCAGCGAGGCGATGAACTCTTTGTGAGTACCGAAAGGGCCATAGAAACGCTGCACTCTGAATCCCGCAACGCTTTCGGCGATGCCTTGGTCCACAATCGATTTCGCCTTCATTTTTCGTGTAGCCACTTTAGATTAACTGAACGCCTTCAGCGAGGGCGGCCTTCTTCAAGTCGGTTTCGAAAGTCGCCAGCGGGACCCTCTCGCGGAGAGCCAAAGCGAATACGCGGCGTCGTAGGTTGTCAACGCGTGCTTACGATCCTCGTCGGCCAAGAACCACTTCAATGCTACGGAGGTATCGAGGACGAATGCCATCAGTATCGATGGCCTTCGTGAACCAGATCCCTAATCCTCTCACCGGGTGGCAATTGGATGAACCGCTTCTCTGCGAACTCAATCACGCGACGAACGGCGTCGCGGCTGTCCTCGCCAATGTCCCGGACTTCGGGCAGGCTGGCCAGAGCGGCCGCAAGCACTTCATCGACCGATTTAAAATAGCCATTGGCTAACTGCTCCCGAATGATTCGCCCCTGCTCGGGTTTGAGTTCAATCGTCACACAACTTATCCGCATCTGGGTCAACGCGCAACCTCGGACCAATCTGCTATCCTGCGACGCATGGTCTGTGTGTCCGTGTTTTACCCTAACGATCCCGGAAAGAAATTTGATCACGACTACTACGCCGCCAGCCACATGCCCATGGTGATGGACCGGCTCAAGAGCAGTGGAATGGTCCGGTACGAAATCGATCGCGGCGTAGGAGGCGGCGCTCCCGGCGCGCCAGCCCCGTTCGTCTGCGTTGGGCGGCTCTACTTCAACACGACGGAAGGCTTTCAAGATGGCTTAACAGCCCACGGACCCGAAATTCTCGCCGACGTACCCAAATATACGGACATTTCGCCCCAGATCCAGCTCAGCGAAACCGCCGCGAGTTCCTGAGGTCTTAGCCCTTCGAACCCTCGATACGCATTCCGTAGAACGAGCGATACACGAAGAACATCGACACGGCCAGGAATACGACGGCCAACCCGGTGCTCACCCCGGAGCCCTGCTTGTTGGTGAGGGATACTGCCAGTTCGACCGCAAGCAATCCGAACAACGTTGTGAATTTGATGATCGGATTCAAGGCCACCGAGGATGTGTCCTTGAAGGGGTCACCCACGGTGTCGCCGACCACCGTCGCGTCGTGCAGCGGAGTCCCCTTCATTTTTAACTCGACCTCAACGACTTTCTTCGCGTTATCCCACGCGCCGCCGGCGTTCGCCATGAAGATCGCCTGGTACAGACCGAACAGCGCGATCGAGATCAGGTAGCCGATGAAAAAGAACGGCTCGATAAACGCGAAGGCCAGGGTCGCGAAAAATACGGTCAGAAAGATGTTGAACATGCCTTTCTGCGCGTATTGGGTACAAATCTCCACCACTTTCTTGGAGTCCGCCACCGAGGCTTTCGTAGCTCCCTCGAGCTTGATGTTGGCCTTGATGAACTCAACCGCACGGTAGGCCCCGGTGGTCACGGCCTGTATGGAAGCGCCGGTGAACCAGTAGATGATCGCGCCGCCCGTGATCAATCCCAGCAGGAAGGGCGGGTACAGAATCGACAGCATCTGCAGGTTTTCGGCGAGCCCGTTGGTCAGGCTCATGATAATCGAAAAGATCATGGTGGTGGAGCCCACCACCGCCGTGCCGATCAGCACTGGTTTGGCCGTGGCCTTGAACGTATTTCCAGCGCCGTCATTTTCTTCCAGGTTGTGCTTGGCTTTCTCGAAGTCGAGATCGAAACCGTACGTCTTCTTGATTTCCGCCGCCGCCCCCGGGGTCTGCTCAATGGTA
>JBEKBK010000648.1:0-4222 GCA_050015435.1 Bryobacteraceae bacterium | reverse complement strand
ACCTGTTCCGGGGACGCGCTCCGGCTGCGGCCGCGCACAAACGGGATGATGCAGAACGAGCAGCGATTATTGCAGCCGTCCTGGATCTTGAGATTAGGTCGCGTCCGATCGCCGGCTGCATCCTCCACCGGCGCGGAGAGGAAATCGTGCTGCGCGAAAATATCGCCGACTTCAATTTGCCCGTGATAGGGGACGCCGTTCGACACCAGTTCCGGAATCCGAGTCTTATGCGAGTTACCGACGACGAACGATACGCCTGGAAGCGCAGCGATTTCGTGAGGTGCGCGCTGAGCATAGCACCCGGTAACGAGGATCCGCGCGTCAGGGTGCTCACGGTGAATCCGCCGCACGGTTTGACGAACTTCGTCGTCGGCAGTGGAGGTGACCGTGCAGGTGTTCAGCACGACGAGATCGGCCTCGC
Source organism: Bryobacteraceae bacterium (assembly GCA_050015435.1). Lineage (GTDB taxonomy): Bacteria > Acidobacteriota > Terriglobia > Bryobacterales > Bryobacteraceae > Palsa-187. The sequence goes on along the minus strand of JBEKBK010000648.1, from coordinate 3,801 downwards.
CGAGCTCGCCAGCCACAGTCAACCCTCCGGCAGCCAGCCCCGCCTCGATCGCCGCGCCGTCCGCCTGGGAAGCCCGGCAGCCGAAGTTCTTAACCAAGAATCGATTCAACAGCCTATTTTAACGCCCGCGATGAGGCGCGCGCCGTCGGCCTGCGGTTCGACGGCGCGCCAAGCGCTTTCGAAGTCACGTATTTGACGTTGGCTCCGGCTTACGGTCGCCGCAGAAGAAATCTATGATCAACTCAATCAACCACCACATTTCGACATCTCTCCTTTCTTGCCGGGAAAGAACACCCAGCACGGATTGCCCTTTGACCAAATCATTTATTTGTGGACAATCATAAGAGTCGTGCAATTGCAGTTCTCTTAGATCGCGCGCAAGTCCACTCATCGCCACGAGATTGAAATCTCCATGCGCGTGTGCAGGTCGACCACGCGCCATGCGTTTTACAGGTACAGAGCAGGATTATGCAGGCTCTGGCTCTTTTTCTTGACGGCCACAGAAGAAATCACAAATTAACTCAATTAGCCACCACATCTAACCATCTCTCCTTTCTTGCCAGCCCAACTTTCTGGCCTTAGCTTTACGACGGCCTGACGCCAGAGAGAGCACTGGCAGCGTTTGACCTTAAGCGGTGCCAGCCAGTGTAGCCGAGGCTTGCCGTTCCGCCGCAAGATTATTTACGGCCGGAGAGTCGCGATAGTAATACTGGATCTACCAGATCGTGTCGATCAGGGGAGTGACATAGGTGATACGAGCCGCATTTAGCTACGGTTCGCCGGAGCGCCATAAGTTCTTACGATCAGCCGGTCGTCTTCTCATGGTCGCCGCAGAAGAAATCAATAATCAACTCAATCAGCCACCACATTTAAGCATCTCTCCCTTCTTCCCGCTCGGTTCCCAATTCTGACCTTTACGGTGCCAGATAGTATATACCATACCAGACTTAAGGTCCAGTAAATCATTTAATTTTCAGGAGGTCATAAGAGCATTACAGTTCGCTTAACAAGATCGTCCATTGTGTTGCTCTTTGCGGTGCCAGCCGCGGTCAATCCCCAGCATCGCTGGGACCCGTGATGAGCCGCGCGCCACGGTCGAACGTAAAATACTGGAATCCCCAACGGATGAAGACAACCAGGCGATTGCGGAACTGCACCAGGAACATGAGGTGGACGAAGAGCCACAGCAACCAGGCGGGCGTCCCGTGGAACCGGAGACGGCCAAAGTCCGCCACGCCCGCTGCGCGGCCGATCACAGCAAGGCTGCCCTTGTCGTGATAGTGAAATGGCTCGATCGTCCGCCCACTTATACGCTTTTCGACAGCTTCCGCCGTATAACGGCCCTGCTGCATCGCAACCGGTGCGACTCCGGGCAAGGGCTTGCCGTCTTGATCAAACCGAGCCAGGTCGCCGATTACAAAAATATCGGGGTGGCCGGGAATAGTCAGGTCCGGCGCAACCACCACGCGACCCTGGCCGTCGAGTTGTGCCCCGGCCCGGCGTTCGAGAACCGTTCCGAAATCCGACGCTGTTACCCCGGCCGCCCATACGATAGTCCTCGCATCGATGTGCTGTGAGCCGCCAGGGCCGCTAAACGTTACGCCACCCGCGTCGACATCGGTTACCCTTACGCCAGTCCGGGGTTGGACTCCTAATTTGACCAGTGAACGTGCGGCGGCTTCCGATAAATCCTCGGGATAGGAAGGCAGAACGTGAGGAGATCCGTCGAGCAAAAGGATCTGCGATTCCTCGGGATGGATGGACCGAAAATCGTGACGCAGGGTATCTCGCGCGATTTCGGACAGCGCGCCCGCGAGTTCGACCCCGGTGGGACCGGCGCCGACGATAACGAAAGTCAGCCACGCGCGGCGCCGATCCGGGTCGGGCTCGCGCTCGGCAGCCTCAAAGGCGTACAGGATCTTGTGGCGGATTTCAGTGGCGTCTTCAACCGATTTCAGACCGGGCGCATAGACGCGCCAGTCGTCATGACCGAAGTAATGATTGCGCGCTCCCGTTGCGACGATCAGCGAATCGTAGGGCAGCGTGGCTGCGCCGGTGATGATCACGCGGCGGCCTTCCGCGTCCAGGTCGATGGCTTCGCCCAGGAACACTCTCGCGTTCTTCTGCGAGCGAAGTATGGCCCGCAAGGGCGAGGCGATTTCGCCGGGCGAGAGCGATCCGGTGGCCACCTGGTAGAGCAACGGTTGAAAGAGGTGGAAATTGCGCTGATCCAGAAGGGTTACATCCACCGGTGCCCGGCGCAACGCCTTGATGGCATATAGGCCGCCGAAACCTCCGCCGAGAATCACGACCCGATGCATTTGCCCCTTAGATGTTCAGGCGGCCGGCTGTGATCCACAATAGAAGCGCGGAACGGCCGGTCCAGCAGAGCGTGCGAATCCATTGCCAGGCGATGAGGCGGCGAACGACTGCGGCCTCATAACTGCGTGTCAGGCCGGTGTAGTCAGGAATGTAAAGCCCAAAAGTAACTGCCCAAATAACGCCCACTAACACCAGGCCGGCAACTTGCCCCAACCAGATGGCGGCGATCAGTTCCACGATCATCGGCAACGTGAGACACGCGGTATTGCGAACCCTGTGTTCCCGAACCACGTCAGGGTGGCCAACTTTTAAAAACAGCGGCAGTTGCACGATCAGGAGGCTCCACGCCGAACCGGTCAGGAACAGCGTGGATGCCAGGTTAAGGATAAGCGGGAGATTGGGGTTCAGTCTTCGTCCTGCTGCGCGGCGAGCCGCGTGACGACGCCCAAATCTTCAAGCGTCGTTACGTCGCCGGTGACGGTGTTGGAAGTGACGATCTCGCGCAACAACCTGCGCATGATTTTTCCGCTCCGGGTCTTGGGCAAGGAATCCGTAAAGCGGATCTCCTCCGGGCGGGCAAAGCTGCCGATTTCGTGCGCTACCCACTGGCGCAGTTCCTTGCCGAGTTCCTCGTGATTCCAATCGCCTTTCTTCAGCGTGACGAAGCAGCACACCGCCTGGCCGGTAATCTCGTGCGGTTTGCCCACTACCGCGGCTTCCGCGACCGCCGGATGATGCACCAACGCGGACTCGACTTCCATAGTACTCAGCCGGTGGCCGCTGACGTTCATGACATCATCTACGCGGCCCAACACCCAGTAGTAGCCGTCGGTGTCGCGGCGCGCAGCGTCGCCTGTGAAATAAGCACCCGGCACGCGGCTCCAGTATTGCTCTTTGAACCGCTCCGGATCGCCCCAGATGTTCCGGATCATGCTGGGCCAGGGCCGCCGGATGATCAGATACCCTTCACGATCCTCTCCCACGGGGAACCCATTTAGATCCACGATGTCGGTGATAACGCCTGGCATCGGCAGCGTTCCTGATCCGGGCTTCTGGGGCACTGCGCCGGGCATGGGCGCGATCATGATTGAACCGGTTTCCGTTTGCCACCATGTATCGACAATCGGGCAGCGTCCTTTACCGATCACGCGGTGATACCACTCCCACGCCGCGGGATTGATCGGCTCGCCCACGGAACCGAGCAGCCGAAGGCTAGAGAGATCGTGACCGTCCGGCCAGTGCTCGCCTTGCCGGATGAGAGCCCGAATCGCGGTGGGAGAGGTGTAGAAGATGTTAACCCGATACTTTTCGATGATGCGCCACCAACGATCGACTTGAGGAAAGTCGAGGGAGCCTTCATACATCACGGTGGTCGCGCCCACGGAAAGCGGCCCGTAGACGATGTAGCTGTGACCGGTAACCCATCCGATATCGGCCGAGCACCAGTAGGTGTCTTCATCGCGAATGTCGAAAATCCAT
>JBEKBK010000647.1:0-4231 GCA_050015435.1 Bryobacteraceae bacterium | reverse complement strand
CGGCTTCCTCTCCACACCCCCTCACGGAAAGTGCAGTTGCCTTTGGCTCGCAGTTGCCTCCAACGGACTCTGCAGGGGACTTTCACCCCCAATCGATCATCCATGTTCAACGCACTCGCGGGGGCGTCTCGCCCCCGCGCACGGGCAGGATGCCCGCGCCACCGCGGGCGAGACGACCGCGCCACGAGTCTCCCTGATTATTGCAGCCAGGTGTTAATGCAGAATAAGATCCGCGACTTTCAATGCCAGGACTGACGGGTCGAGGTCGCTGCGGTTGGTGAGAATGATGATCGTCAATCCGTCGGAGGGGAAGCGCTCGATGACGGTGCGGAATCCGATGCTCCCACCGGAGTGCCACGTACGATCGTGGCCGCGATAGGGGTCAAGAAACCAGCCGAATCCATACTTGACGGGCGCGCCGCCGGCGCTGTCGGAAGAGGAGTGTGAGCCTCCCGGCAATTCCATCGGGGTCAGAGCCGGCCGCATCTCGGCGTCACTTAACAGTGTGTGGCGGCGAAGCGCGTCGTCCCATTTGCTCAGGTCGTCGAGAGAGCTATAGATTCCGCCGTCGCCGAGGGTTGCCGAGGTCGGGCTCTGGTCGGTCTCGAGCCAGGTACCTGCGTCTTTCGTGTAACCGTAGGCGCGGGCCTTCACTTGATTCTTGCCGTATTCGTAGGCAAGCGTGTCCTGCATTCTCAAAGGGACGAAGATGCGCTGGCAAAGGAAGTCGGCAAAACCCCTGCCGGACGCCTTCTCGACGACTCTGGCCAGCACGCAGTAGCCGGAGTTACTGTATTCCCAGGCCGTGCCGGGTGGGAATTTCGTACCCGTCTGCTGCTCCATCAGCTCGAGCACGCCGGCGTCGCTGATCTGTGGAATCTCCTGCCAGGATTTGCCGGCATACGTCTTGTCCATCAGGTCCTCGTAGGCCACGAGACCCGAAGTGTGATTCAGCTGGTTGCGGAGGGTAATCGTTCTCCCATAAGCGGGGAATTCCGGAAAAACGTCGGCCAGCGTTTCGTCCAGACGCAATTTGCCGTCGTGCACGAGGAGCAGTACGGCCATGGCGGTGAACTGCTTCGTGCAGGAAGCCAGACGAAAATTCGAGCGTGCATCGATCGTGGCGCCGGAGCGCAGATCGCGGCTGCCGTACCCTCGCTCGAACACCGTCTTGCCATTGAGGCGAACCAGCACCGCCAGGCCTGGATCCCCGCGCGAAACCAGCGGCTCGAAGATCGCCGCGATCTGCTGGGCGTTAGGACCTTCCGAGGCCCAAGCTGGCCGCGAAGAGCAGCAGATACTCAGGGGTAGAAGCGAGGCCACGAGCAAGGCGAAAGAACGGCGATCGGCCATAAAGGTCAGCGTATCGAGCTCTTCCAAATTCACCGGGTCTGACATTATAACTCACCGTCTTGATACAACCTTATCTGGCCGGCACGTCGCCCTCCTCGTGCGGGTTGGGCCAAGCCCTGTGCCGGCTCGCGACACTTAGCGCGCGCGACACTTAACGTGCAAAGATGAAGGGATTGGCGTATACTCGCTGTCTTTCAGGGGTACGAGGTGGAACGACCCGCCGTATGAATCCCAAACCATACCCCCAGGAGACGCTATGAGCAACGTTATTCCTCGTCGTGACTTTCTAAAGACCGCGGGCCTTACCGCCGCGTCATTATCGGTCGGCGGAGCTACGCTTTCGGCCCGACCTCCGGAACTCATCAAGAATTCTCCCAACCATCCCCGGCTGCTTTCGGGTTGCTGCGCTTACTCCTACCGCAAGTACCTTCAACACGGCCCCATGACCATGGAAGACTTCATCCTCAACGCCGTCGAGCAGGAGATCGACGGCGTGGACATGACCACGTACTACTTCAAATCCACCGAGCCTTCCTACCTGCTTGGATTGCGGCGTCTGGCCTTTCGGAATGGCGTGCCATTTTCGGGCGCGGCGATTGGCACGAATATGTGCCAGCCCGATCCAACCAAGCGCGCCGCGGAACTTGAGAAAATCAAGAAATGGCTCGACGCCACTGAACTGCTCGGGGCGTCGCACCTGCGGGTATTTGGCGGCGAGATTCCCAAAGGCGCAACCGACGAACAGGGCATCCAGTGGGTGGTCGAGACCATGAAGCCGGCCTGCGACGCTGCAGCCGAAAAAGGGATCACGCTCGGCATCGAAAGCCACGGGGGAATTACCTCCAAGGCCGTGAATATTCTCGAAATTCTGCGCCGCGTGGATTCTCCTTACGCCGGGTGCAATCTGGACATCAGTAATTTTCCGGAGGACCCCTACACCCAGATCGAGGCGTGCCTTCCCTACGCCACGCATACGCACATCCGCGATTTCTACGGCGAACCCAGACAGCCCCTCGATCTCGAGCGGGTTTGGCAATTGTTCGCGCAGGGCGGGTACAAAGGGTTTACATCCGCCGAATACGAGGGCGAGGAAGATCCCAAGACGGGCGTGCCCAAGCTTCTCGCCAGGATCAAGGAGCTTAATAAGAAATACTCAACTGTGTAACATCGGAGGAACACCATGCTAACTCGACGCACATTCGTGAAACAGGCAGCCGCGGGAGCGGCAGCCTATGCCGCTTACAGTCTCTCACCCGCCGGCCGCGTGCTGGGCGCGAATGACCGGGTCCGCTTCGCTCTGATCGGGGCAGGCAGCCGCGGCAAACAGATTTTCAAGGCCGCGCTGGGATGCCCGAACGTGGAGGCAGTCGCCGTCGCTGACATTTATACGTGCCGCCTGGACGAAGCGAAACAAATTGTACCCAACGCCGCCATGTATCAAGATTTCCGCAAGGTTCTAGACGACAAAACGATCGACGCCGTCCTCATCGCTACGCCCCAGCACCAGCACGTGCTCAATTTTGTTCCGGCACTTCAGGCGGGGACGGACGTGTACCAGGAAAAGACCATGGCGTTTAATCCCGACCACGCCCGGCGCATGCGCAAAGCCTTCGAGGGGTCAGGCCGCGTGGTGCAGATCGGAATTCAATCCACCAGCGGCCCGGCGGAGCCCAAAGCGCGCGAACTTGCCACGCCCGAGCGCATGGGCGTCATCACGGGTCTGCACACTCATCACTACCGAAACGCTCCTTACGGCGGATGGCTGCGCAAGATTCCCCCTGACTGCGATCTCCAGCACGTCGATTGGAAGGCCTTCGAGGGCGAGGCGGACCATTATTCCTTCGATCCCGAGCGCTACATCAACTGGCGCTTCTATTGGGACTACTCGGGCGGGAACGTTTTCGAGAACATGGTCCACCAGGTGGGCTTCTGGTACAAGGCGCTGGGCCTCAAAATCCCGGACCGCGTGACGATGACCGGCGACAACTACCTGTCACCGAAGATGCAGGTTCCCGACACCATGAACGCTACCTTGCATCAGCCCGAGAAGATGTTGTTCACCTGGAGTTCGATGTTTGGCAACAATTTCTATCACGAGGGCGAGGACCTTCTGCTCGGCAACAAAGGGACGCTGGTCTGCAAGGAATTGGACGAGCTTCGCTACATGCCCCAGGCCCGGCACGGCGCCGAAGGTGCAGGCGAGGCCGCCAATATGCCTCCCGATGCCACGGGGATCGGAGACTCGGGCATGACTAAGGTCCACATGCAGAACTTCTTCGACTGCGTGCGCAGCCGCCAGGAACCCAATTGCCCGTTCGAGCTTGGGTTCCGCTCTGCCATCACTTGCCAGATGGCCAATGCTTCCTACCGACTGGGCCGCACGGTGCAGTGGGATGAAAGCCGGCAAGACATCGTGTAGCGACTCGAAGCCTTCGCGGTCCTAAAAGTGACTCCCCTCCTCAGCGGGAGGAGGGGCAGGGGTGGTGGGCGCCAGCGTCACGACAGGACCAACCTCCCCTACCCTCTCCTTAGCCAAGGAGGGGAGTTATTCCCAGGTGTTCGAGCGGCCCTCTCCCTTGGGAGAGGGTGGCGAGAGTAGCGAGCCGGGTGAGGGGTCGCTTCCTATCGAGCGGCGCTATTCTTGATCGGAAGGACTGGGTGGAGGCCTTTTCGCGGGTTTCTTGCTAGGGAGCTCAAATAGGCCGAAGGGCCAAAGCACTGGGGTGATGCCCTGCTGGGCCAAGTCGCCCAGGGCGTATTCACCGGGGTCGAGGGGATGCAGGAGCTTCAGGCAGTAAAGCCCGGGAGCCAGTTGCGTGCGCTGCAACTCGACGCGAGCAGACGCCTGCGATGGCTTTCCCAGGCCGGAGCGGCTCGC
>JBEKBK010000646.1:0-4268 GCA_050015435.1 Bryobacteraceae bacterium | reverse complement strand
AAGCTCTTCCAGTTGCATTCGGCGCGCAGCCTGAATGACCTCCGCTCTCCCGACAATTCGCTGGAAGCGATGACCAAGGAACGCGTGGGCCAGTACAGCATCCGAATCAACGATCAGTACCGGCTCTGCTTCCGCTGGGAAAACACCGAAGCCCATGACGCGGAAATCGTCGATTGCCATTGAGGAGGACCTTGAGAAATGATAAAGCCACCGCACCCCGGAGAAACCCTCAAAGAGGACTACCTTGTTCCCCTGGACATGAGCGTCAACGCACTTGCCAAAGCCCTCGGCATCGGCGCGGCACGCCTCAACGAGATCGTACGCGGCGAGCGCGGCGTCACGGCCGATACGGCCCTCCGCCTAGCGCGCTACTTCAACACGTCGCCCGAATTTTGGCTAAACCTGCAGACCCTCTATGACCTGCGCCTGGCGCAACAGAAAGCCGGTAGCCGCATCGAACGCAAGGTTCAGCCGCGCCAAGCCGCATAGGCGGCCCCAGTTTTGCCCCGGCTCTGCACTGCCCTGATGGACCCACACACCATCGACCTTGACGATGGAAGGCCGTTCCTGGACCCGTTTGAAGAAGCAGGCCCTCGGGCTGCTCAATTGCTTGCAGCTCCGTTTCCGGCTGGAAGCCCAGCCGCTCCCAGAGACTTTTGGGGACGACAATCCGCCCCCTATCGATCTTGATTTTCTATGGCATTACCAATGGAGTCGACAAAGAAGACGTTATCGCCTGTCATGCACTTCCTCACGGCTCAGGCGCTTCGCGGCCCCGATGCCGGCAAGCGGGCGGTTCGAGTTCCAATGATCGAATGCCCGCCAGTACTCGTCGCCCCATCGCATCTGCCGCTCAAGCATCTCGCGGACCAACCGGGTCACTGACGTGTTCTCTAAGCCGCCTCGCGGCGAGCCCACTGAAAGGCATCCTCTGAAATCTCGACCGTTACTTTGCGTGTTTGTTAGGGCCGGTCAGAAACGGCGCCATTTTCAGCCGGCTTCGGCCGGGGCCAACCGCGGCGCGCACTGCCACCCAAGACATGCAACAGGAACCGGAATGCCGGATTTCGCTGGTCGGTATCAAGCCCCTGGATCACGGGAATGAACCGGATCTATGGTCTTCCAGCGTCTCTAGAGATGTTGTTCCGCAGTTCACCAGGGACCTCTCGAACCGGTCCAGAGCCAATCGGTACGCTCCGGAGAAGCCACGAGCGTTGCTATGATCACCTTGCGGAGGTGATTTGCAGCGATCGACCGAATCGAGCCAGCCCACGTACGCGATGATCGCCCTTGGGGTTCTGGCGATCATCATCTACGGCTCGTTATTCCCTTTCGATTTTTATGCCAACCCGAATCCCGCCGGACCGCTCGCCGCACTAATCGCCACCTACGGCATACCGGGCGGCCGCGGTGACCTGATCGCCAACATCCTGCTTTACATTCCGCTCGGCTTTTTTTCGGTTCTGGCCTTGTCGAGTAGACCCAGATTCAAGCATGTTCTTCTTGTAATATTTGCCGGATGGATGCTATCAACGGCCATCGAGTTGACGCAATTCTACGACCGCGGGCGGGTCAGCTCCCTGTCGGACGTTTACGCGAACGTCGCCGGCACGGGACTGGGCGCCATCGCAGGCGTCATCCTTCATAGCAAGTTTCGGCTCCCGGCAATTGGCAACACCAAAGAGCACCCTTTTGTTGTCCTCCTCCTGGCGTGCTGGCTGGGCTATCGATTATTCCCGTACGCTCCCACGATCGATTTGCACAAATACTGGCAGGCCGTGAAGCCGCTGCTTTTTGCCCCCAGCCTGCCGGGTTTGGCCCTATACCGGCACACTGTGGTCTGGCTCGCCATCGCGCTCCTGTTCGAGGCTCTGGTCGGCGTGGCACGCAGCCGGTTGGTCTTCATTTTGTTCATTCCAGCCGTACTCTTCACAAGGATATTGGTGGTCGATATCATGCTCTCACCCGCCGAAGTGGTCGGTGGCATCATTGCGGCACTGGCCTGGGTCGGGCCACTCTCGCGTCTCCGAATTGGAGTCATTCTGATTACCCTGATGTTCGTTGGGGCCGTCATCGTCCAAAGTCTCGATCCTTTTCATTTGGGTGTGGCTACTTTGGAACGACGCACAACCATACATAAAATCAGTAGTTTAGGGTCATTCAGCCTGTTTGCGACGCGGAATAACCCCGGTTTTTACGTCAATTTTGGCGCTTGGACTCTGCCAGTTTGGCCTGGTGACGCAGGATATTTTTTGAGAGTTTGTCGAGGCGGTTGAGCAGGATTTTCAACTTGCGATATTGCTGGGCTGCCGCCTTATACAGGGGAGCGGCTTCCGGCGAAAGCTTCACATTGACCGTCTTGCCATTGGCCTTGTAGGTGAGCTCGAAGTAGGGTCCGTGACGCTTAGTGGGGTCGGAGGCACAGGCACAGCGGGCTTTACCGCACTTCATCATCCGCTTCAGAACCGTACCTTTGCAGAAATACTCGATCTGTTCGATCCCCCGTCTGAGTTCCCGGAAGCGTTGCGCATGGCGTTCCAGAGAAGCATTCCGCTCGACAGAGCGGGGCATTCCGCTTTTGGAAACAGAAACGCGTGACATTGTTCTTACGGCTATATTACCGTAAGAATATGGCAACTGCAACTTCTTTCTCTGCTGACACCTCGGCTTATTTCGAGTTCTCTCAGTTGGAGTCCTGGTTGGCTTCCCCCAGTGCCCTCCAACTCCCTCTCCACCAGATCGAGTCGCTCCAACAGGCCAAAGGCCGCGAAGTCCAACGCCTACTTCTCCAAGCCCACTTGCAACACCGCGGCAACGGAGATGTGGGACTTGCCTTGCAACTCCATCAGCAAGATGCTGAGGTGCTCTATTCTCATCGTCGCCTGGGTGCCCGCTCCCTGACCACCATCTTTGGAACCGTGGAACTGGTTCGGATGGGCTACTCTCGCCCGGGAACTCCGAGCATCTTTCCGCTCGACAAGGCGATGGCCTTGCCCGCGCGCTCGTTCTCCTACGAACTCCAGCGCCGCCTGGTCAAAGCCGCCGTGCAGAATCCCTTTCTGGAATCGGTTCAAACCATTGCGGAGTTAACGGGCGTTGCCGTCTCCAAACGCAGCCTGGAAGAGATCCTCCCGGATACCGCTCAGGACTTTGACGCCTTTTATCAGCAGCGCTCGGTTGCCACTCCTACCGGCTCCATCCTGGTGGCGGCCGTCGATGGTAAGGGCATTCCCATGGTCAAGCCTTGCGCCGCCCTCCCCAGAGCGCGGCTGACCAAAGGGCAGAAAGCCAACAAGAAACGAATGGCCACCGTCGCTACTGTTTTCACCCGAACGCCTTGGGTGCGGACCCCACAACAAGTCATCGAATCTCTTTTCCCCACCTCCCGCCCGACATCGGGTGACGCACCTCCTCCCCCAAAACCGGAGAACAAGCGGGTATGGGCAAGTTTGCTCAAGGGGAAGACCGCCGTGATCCAGGAGGTGGCTGAAGAAATGGATCGCCGCGACCCGTTGCGATCATTGACGCGTGTCGCCTTGACTGACGGTGAGCGTGCTCTCCGGATTCGAGTGGAGCAAAAGCTCAAAGTCACCTTGATCCTCGATCTGATGCACGCCCTGGAGAAACTCTGGAAGGCCGCCTATGTCTTTCATGCAGAGGGAAGCCTGGAGGCCGACCTTCGGGTCCTCGACCGAACCCTGCAGATTCTGTTCGGCGAGGTAGGCCAAGTCGTCAAGGGCATCCGTCAGAGTATCACCAAACGCCGCCTAACCGGCCCGAAACGCAAAACGCTGAACGCGGTAGCCAACTACCTCTACCGCAACCGCACCCGGATGCGCTACAACGAATACCTTGCCAAGGGATGGCCGATTGCCAGTGGCCCGGTCGAAGGCGCCTGCAAGAACCTGATCAAAGATCGCATGGAACGTTCCGGCATGCGCTGGACCGAGCAGATGGCGGAGGCCATCGTCCAACTCCGAGCCATCTACCTCTCAGGCGACTTTGATCGTTACTGGCAATTCCACGTAGATCAGGATCAGCGCCGCCTATACCCAGTTGTCTGGGCCGTCGTTCCAAAGTAGCCACACCCCAACGTTTTCGGATCGCCCCTGCCAAGGCGCTGCTGCCGACGACGAGACCGCAGAGATCGATCCACGATCCGCCTGTCCAAATCACGAAGCTCGATATGTTTGTGTCTTAGCCACCAACTGAAATCGGAGATTGCTACGATCTGCCGTCTGATCGAGTGGCGCGCGTAGCCCTGTTCG
>JBEKBK010000645.1:0-4273 GCA_050015435.1 Bryobacteraceae bacterium | reverse complement strand
CTCACGGACCATGCCTGGCGGGTTTGCCGATCGCGCCGCCCTCAAAAAGGGGCAAGGCGGACGCGCGCTTTGCCGTTGGTGTGACCTCGAAGTTCCCGCGGGCCGGTTCACGTTCTGTTCGGAGTGGTGCGTGCACGAATGGCGGCTTCGCACCGATCCCGGCTATCTGCGGGACCAGGTATTTCTTCGCGATCGTGGTGTTTGCGCCCTTTGCCGGGTAGACACAACCGACGCGCTGCTGACGTTGAAGCGCGCTCGCGGATCGGGCCGTCACCGGTTGCTCGCACGCTGGGGATTGAAACGTCTCTGCCGGAAGACTCTGTGGGACGCCGATCACATTGTGCCGGTCGTGGAGGGCGGCGGCGAGTGCGATCTCGACAATCTTCGCACCTTATGTTTGATTTGCCACCGCCAGCAGACGCTCGACCTGCGCCGCAGATTGCGCGCGAGTAACAAACTTTAATCGGCCGTCGTAAACAATGCTCGCGCAGTTCACGTTTCTATTGGCAGGAGAGCATTAAATCCATGAGATCCACGAAGAGACTCATCACCACAATCTTGTTCACTTCCGCATTCGCCACATCTTTCTTGATGGCTCAAACATCAACGCACACGCCGCCCAGTCCGGCAACCCTCGCGCAGCAGCGGGTCAACCGGCTGACCAAGCTGTTGACCTTGACGTCAGAGCAGCAAACGACAGCATTGATGATCTTTACCAACGAATTGACCGCCGATGCCACGACAGAGGCCAGCATCAAAGCCGCGCGACAGAATCTCGCTACCGCGGTGCAAGCGGACAATACCGGCGACATTTCGAACCTGTCCACGCAAGTCGGCAACCTGACAGCGACATTAGTGCAAAGTGACGCTACGGCAAACGCGGCTTTCTACCACCTCCTTACGCCGACGCAACAAACCCAATACAACAACTTGCACGGGATGGGAATGGGCGGGCCGATGGGGATGGGCGGAATGCGCGGATTCGGCCGCCGCGGAAACTAACAGGCAATCGCCGGTCTTCGGCGGACCGACTTGGTAGCCTGCTCGAAAGCGTGAGCCATCTGTAAAACACCCCATTCATCGCGGTGCCGTCCGACAATCTGGAGTCCCACAGGCAAACCCTCCGGAGTCAATCCGCACGGCACCGAGATGGAGGGGTTCTCGAGAATCGAAATCAAGTAACAACATTTCATCCAGTCGATGTAGCTCTGCATTTTCACGCCGCCCACCTCGGTGACGTACTTCTGGTTCAGATCGAAGGGCGGAACTTGGGTACTGGGCAGAATGAAGTATTCGTACTTCTGCTGAAAGATCCGCATCCCGTGCCAGACCTGGGTGTGAATTGCCTGGGCCTTGATCATATCCGCGGCATTAAGCTTCAGACCTCGCTCGACCTCCCAGACAATCGCGTCCTTGACCAGTTCGCGAAAGTTCCGTACGTGCTCGCCGTGATCTGCGGCGTATCCCCAGGCGCGCAATGTGTTGTAGGCTTCGTCAGCGCCGGTCAAATCCGGTTCAGCTTCTTCGACAATGCAGCCTAACTGCTCGAATGTTTTTCGCTGGCGATGGACCGCTTCCAGAATGTGGGAATCGAACGGAATGCCCCCGAGGTTCTTGAACCAAGCGACATGCACGTCTTTGAAATTGCGATCGAGAGGCTCGGCGAACCGCGATCCAGGCTCGCTAATCGAGATCGGGCAGCGCGGGTCGGGTCCCGCCATCACGCTCAAGAAAAGCGCCGCGTCTGGGACCGACCGCGCCATCGGACCCAAAACGCTCAACGTGGACCACGCGTTCCCTCGCGCGACGCTCGGAACCCGCCCCGGAGCCGTCCGTAGGCCCACCACTCCACAGAACGCGGCCGGGTTTCGCAGAGAACCTCCGCTGTCGGAACCATCAGCCAGTGGCACCATTCCACAGGCCAGGCTGACGGCCGCGCCTCCGCTGCTGCCTCCACAGGTCTTCGTCAAATCGTAGGGATTCCTGGTCGCGCCGAAGATCGGGTTGAAGGTCTGGGACCCCGCGCCGAACTCAGGTGTATTGGTCTTGCCCACGCAAATCGCCCCCGCCTTCTTGATTCGTTCGACGATGATCGCGTCTTCCTTCGGCACATTGTCCTTGTAAATCGGGGACCCAAAGGTAGTTCGGATTCCAGCCGTATCGAACAGATCCTTGTGCGCGACGGGCAGCCCGTGCAGCGGTCCGCTGGAATCGCCTCGGGCGAGAGCTTCATCGGCCTTGCGAGCGCCTTCCATGGCCTGTTCCGCGACCAGCGTAACAATCGCGTTCACTTGGGGATTCACGCGTTCGATCTGTTTCAAATGGGCCGTCATCACTTCGCGGGCGCTCAGCTTTTTGGCGCGAATCAGCCCTGCCATCTCGACCGCGGACAAGAAACAGATGGAATCCATTTCAGACCACCTCGGCCGCTCGCAGCGCGATGATTTCTTCGCCGGAGTATCCAAGTTCGCGTAACACCTCATCGGTGTGTTCTCCGAGCGTGGGAGCACGATGGCGAATCCCGCCCGGTGTCGCCGATAGCCGAACCGCGGTGTCGGCCAAGGGTACGGCCTTCGGAGCCCCGGGATAGTCGACAAAACGCAACAGTTGGCGAGCCTTTACCTGCGGGTCGTCCAACACCTGATCGAGTCGCAGGACCGGCCCGGCCGGCACGCGCGCATCCTCCAGGTCCACGATCGCTTCGGCGGTAGTCCGGCTCGCGAGCCACGCATTCATGGCCTCTTCAATAATGTCGCGATGGTCCGCGCGCAGCAGGTCGGTCGCGAAGCGCGGATCATCCAGCAGCTCTTCGCGCCCGACCAGCCGCGCCCAGCGCGCAAACATGTCGCCGCCGATCACGTGCACCACGATCCATCCATCTTTGGTTCGATATGCGTCGGCCGGCGCGCTGTAAAATGCGGCGTTCCCGCGCTGCGTGCGTTCGACGCCGATCACGCTGCGCTCGGCTAGCAGGGCCTGCATGAAGGCGACACTGGTCGCGATCAGCGATCCGTCCACAACCTGCCCCTGCCCCGTCCGCTCACGGTGAAACAGAGCCACCATGATGCCGAACGCGGTGTGGAGCGCCGTGCCGTAATCCGCGAACGGTACCACCCCTCGGATCGGAGCGCCCTCGAATCCGGTGAGGCTCATCGCGCCCGACATCGCCTGCGCGATGCCATCGAACCCGAGCCGCTCGGCATACGGACCATCCGGCCCGAACGCTGACACGCGCGCCAGAATAATGTCGGGCTTGATCGCAACCAGCGAATCATAATCCAGCCCCATCTTGCGAAGGACCCCGATGGGCAGATTGGCGAGCACCACGTCCGCACCTCGAGCGAGTCTGCGGATGATCTCGCGCGACTCCGGTTTGGACGTATCGAGCGTCAGGCTGCGCTTGTTGCGGTTGAGCGAGAGGAACGCTCCGCCTTCACCGCCCTCGGTGACGGGTCCGGTGTAACGGTCTTCACTGCCCTGACGACGATCCACCCGGATCACGTCGGCGCCCATGTCCGCCAGCAGCATTCCGCAATACGGCCCCGCGATGAAGCGTCCGAAATCGATGACGCGGATTCCTTGCAAGGGACCGGGCATCATTTGATTCTAAGGGCATCGCGCACCTTTTGAACCGGAACCTCCTTCCAATGCCGATTCATGTTGTCCAGCGTGCTGAACGAGCGCGGCTCCATGCGATCGATGTACAGACTGCCATTCAGATGATCGATTTCGTGCTGAAGAATACGAGCGTACCAGCCGTGGGCCTCAATCCGGCGCGGGTCTCCATTCTCGTCCCAGCACTCGACGATCACGGAATGTGCCCGCTTTACCAAAGCGCTGAAACCCGTCACGCTGAGGCAGCCTTCGAAGTATTCGACTTGCCGCTCCGAGCGTTCGATTATACGAGGATTCACCAGCACCTGAAATGGAACCGCCATGGCGCTCGCGTTCCGCGAGACGTTCCGGCAGAATGTCCTTTGAATATTCCGGCCGGTCTTCAATCACTGCAAGCTGAATCGACAAGCCGATCTGCGGAGCCGCCAGGCCTACGCCCGGCGCGTCGCGCATGGTCTCGCGCATCGATTCGACCAAGGTCTGGAAATCCGGAAGGCGGATCTCGTCGATCGTGAGCGGCCGGGCAACCTGCCGCAGCACTTCTTCACCGGCCTGAACAATTTTCAGTCGCATTGTTTTGACCGCTCCCTCATGGTCTCGGTAGCGCAAACCGAGCCGCGCGCGTGAGCAAGCGGCTTCACCTCCTAGCGTTTTCTAG
>JBEKBK010000644.1:0-5318 GCA_050015435.1 Bryobacteraceae bacterium | reverse complement strand
GTTATGTGGCCTCCAGAATTATGTGGCGTCCAGCCTGCAAGGCCCGTTGAATCAGTAAAGCGGTGAATCTGGACGCCACATAACTAAATCCCGAATACTGGGTCGGACCTCCCTCGTTCAAACAGGAGATCTGAAACCATGTTCGAGACTTTGTTCAAGTACCCCCGTGTAGTCGAGCGACATCGTACGGGCCGATCCGCCGAAGCCCGGGAGCGATTCCTGAAGCATTGCATCGTCCAAGGCTTGGCTGGCGCAACCTTGCTTCGCCACGCTCGCGAACTTTTGGTGATCGCCGAGCGGATCGACATCACCAGCGGCGAGCCGATTGCCCTGCCAACCATTGAAGCGGCCGCTGATCGCTGGGCCCGTGAGCAGCATGATCGCCATCGTGTGCATGCCATCCAGTTTTGGACGACTTGCCGCCGGAGGAGGTGACGGAACAAATCCGCCTCGGCGGCTTGGGAGACGTGCTCCAGGTAGTCGATCTCGCCTTGGCGCAGAGCGTCCAGCACGGAAGGAGCGGTCGTAGTGGCAGGCGACGAGGTCCATATTACGACTTGCGCTGGGCCGCGGGCTTGGGCGGCGGCCGCAGCAGGGCGCGTTGGAGACGATCGATGGCAACCAAGATCTGGTTGTGGAGTTTGACAAGGGCGGCACGGTCTTGGCGAAAGCGGCGGTAGTTCTCGGCAAGGTGGCGGAGACGGGCGGTGTCCCCGGCCGGCAAGGTGCGTAAGCGGGTCTTGCCGCGATGGGACCAGGAAAGCACAGCGGAGGCGTGCAGGGGGCCTTCGGTGGAGGCGCAGTGGCAGGAAGGTTTGCCGCAGCGGGTCTTCAGTTCACAGACGGAGCCTCTGAGAAGTTGGCGAAGAGGCAACAAGTCTTCGAGGCGCTGCTGATAGTCAGCCAACCGGGCGCGAATCTCCTGACGCAGGTGGCTGGCGCGCTCGGCGGCAGTGGGCAAGTGCTAGGTCTCCCTTTATGCTAAATATCATAAAAACATCAAGAAAGCAATATGTTTTTCCAGCGATTTCGCAACGTGCAGCGATTTCGCAACGTGGTGCGTCGAGGCGGGCCAAGTCGCTGTGAGATCGCGACTTTTGCGTGAAACGCGATGGAACGCATTTTGCCGCTGGCTTTTTTGGGGCACTTTGGGCACGAGAACCCCTGGCGGGCGGGATCATCCAGTTTATTTGTGGAAGGGAGAAAAGGAGGCCCCCGGGTTCTCGCATGGGGACCCAATCCATCGGAACGGGGTGGAGAAGACGAGGACCCTGGGGCTTGCCGGCGGAGATCAACTGCTATCGGAGCAGAGAAAGCCGTAGGCAAGTTGCCGCGCCATATCGCCAAAACCTGGTGGGACGCCGCGGCAATGGCTGCGGACCTGACGGTAGTAGAAGACCATCGTCAAGGTGTAGGCCACGACACGGATCAGGGTCAACACGACGAGGGCGCAGTCTTGATGGGCGGAGGGTCGCTTCAGGTGACAATCCGTGGTGATGGTCTGAAAGACCTGCGCGTCGATCGTCCAGCGACTGCAGGTCTTGTTGGGGAGTCGTTTCGTGGTACTGCGGCGCTGCCGCAGTGAGCCGCCCGGCTTCCACCAGCAGGTCGGGTTGGTTTTCCTTGAGGTTGATGACCCAGTCGAAGGAGAGTGCTTCCACCTCCCGAACGAAGGCAGTTTGGAGATAGATGGCATCGGCGACGAGAATATCGATGAACCGGCGCCCCAACTTTGCGGAGAGATCCTTCAGCAGCGCCAGCGAGCAAGCCACCTCCGTCTCGCCAGCCTGCTGAAACCGGATGCCCAAGAAGATAGGGAACGACGTACTGACCACGGTGACGGCCGAGAGCCGATGGTAGTATTGCGTGCTCTTCTGCAGCTTGCCCGCGACTTTCCGCTCCACCTCCCTGCTCATGCAGGCGTCACAACAGCGGCAATAGGAGCTGCAGATTTCGATTCCATCGACGGCGGCGACCACTCGCCCGCGGGCCCAGTCTGAATGCAGGACGCCATTTCTCTTCAGTTGCTGGGCTACCTGGCATCCCAAGTCGAAGATCTCGGCGGGATTTTGCCGCTGCATCGCGTAACCGAGCATGTCTTCGCTGAGGGTGCCAATCCGTTGGTGCAGTGCGCCGTGGCGGCATTCCGTCTCAATACGATGCAGGGGACCAAACTGGCAGGCCGATCCGAGGAAGACGGCGTCAAACGCTTCTGACCAGGGATACCGTGGATCCTGTCTGCCTTCGGTCATTACTGACGTCAAGCGCCTCCAATCGAACACCTTGTCGAGATAGGCTTCGAACTGGTGGCGCTGCAAAGTCAGCTCTTCTCTTTCTCCCCTCTACGCTGTAGAAAGCGGCGCAGGTTGATGTGGCCAATGGTGGCCGCCGTTTCCTGAAACCGCTTATGCATCTCCACCTTGCTGCGGGCCTCTTCGGCCAACTCGGCAGGGATGTGGAAGGTCTTCAACTTGCCTTCCAGCAGCACCGAAACCTGAAACTCGGAGTGCAGTCGTTTGCCCTCGGCGCACCGACAATTGGGCCTTCCGCATTTGCGGTGGCGTTCGACAAACGAGCCAGGGAGCATCTCCCGTAACGCTCCCAGACTGCGGATGAGCCGGCCGCGCAGACTGAGGTCGTGGTCGTCGGGCATATCTACCAGTAATAATACTGGCAGATATAGGGAAAGTCAATGGTATTGAAATATTTGCAAAAATGACTTGGCGCAGATCAAGTTGAGAACTCGCCGCAGTTTCAGTCGATTAGCGGGGCAAACTCAGGTACGTTGCGAAATCGCTCTATGTTTTTGCAGGAAAAATGAGGGCAGGACGAAATTTCTCTGGCGGACGCCGAGATCGGCGGTATGGAGTCTTGACGGCGGACACGCAGCCAAGCTCCGAGTCCCCGTCGTTAGCGGATTTCAGCAGCACCTACCAGACGGAGGGCCCTGCGGGCCTCCTGACGGCAAATTTACTGTCTGAATCGCAGCCAGCCAAGCCATAGGATTCATAGAAGTTAAGTGGGTTTTGGAGATTTTTCGATTTCAACTTTTTCTGAGTTCGCAAGCGCTTGCAGGGTGATTTTGGGCTTCCCGGGCGATTGTCGACAATGAGGAGTGAACCTTGGCCAGACTGTTTTCTCTCAGCTCATGGAGCATCTTCCCCGGTACGAGTTTCAGAAGTGTGTAAGTCGGTATCACGGTGATCATCAGCAAAAGAGCTTTTCCTGTTGGGACCAGTTTCTGGCGATGGGCTTCGCTCAATTCACTTACCGCGAAAGCCTGCGTGATATTGAGGCGTGCCTCGGCTCTGTCGGCGGCAAACTTTACCACATGGGATTCCGAGGTAGGGTGGCGCGCTCGACTTTGGCGGACGCCAACGAGTCGCGCGATTGGAGGATCTTCGCGGATTTTGCGCAAGTCCTGATCGCCATCGCCCGCCCGCTGTATGCCGGCGATCCGATCGGGATCGACTTGGATGCGAGTTTGTACGCGTTCGATTCCACCACCATCGACCTTTGCCTTTCGCTGTTTCCGTGGGCCAAGTTCCGCCAGCACAAGGGCGCAGTCAAGATGCATACGCTGCTGGACCTACGTGGCAATATCCCAACGTTGATTGGCATTACAGATGGCAAAGTGCACGACGTCAATATGCTCGACGCGATTCATCCAGAGGCCGGGGCGTTCTACGTCATGGACCGCGGCTACGTGGATTTCGAGCGCCTTTACGTCTTCACGCTCAGCGCGGCTTTCTTCGTCGTGCGCACCAAATCCAACGTCTTGATCCAGCGGCAATACTCGCATCCAGTGGACAAGTGCACCGGAGTCCGATCCGATCAGACCGTCCTCCTGACCGCCATCGACTCCGCCAAAGCATACCCGGAGAAACTGCGACGCATCAGTTATGTGGATTTGGAAACGAGGAAGCGCTTCAAGTTTCTCACCAACAACTTCACGCTTCCGGCACTTACTATCGCCCTGATCTACAAGTCGCGGTGGCAGGTGGAATTGTTCTTCAAGTGGATCAAGCAGCACCTCCGGATCAAGGCATTCTACGGCACCAGCGAGAACGCAGTGAAGACCCAAATCTGGATCGCGGTCTCGGTCTACGTGCTGGTGGCTATCGTCCGTAAGAGGCTGGGCCTGGAAGCCAGCCTCTACCAAATCCTACAGATTTTGAGCGTGACGCTTTTCGAGAAAACGCCCATTTTACAGGCACTTCAAGCATCCGACTTCCAGAACGATTCGACCGATGCTGGCAACCAGTTGATTCTTTTCGACTTCTAGCCGGACAGCAGTGTGGCAACATAATTGCCAGAGAGACGCAGCTTGAGCACGCCTTGCATGAGGCAGAGAGATCCGACCTTGTAATGGGAGTCCTGCATCACCCCTTTCAGTGGCTCGCCCTCAAGAACGGCATTGATGATCGGGTCAAGATCCGTAACCGCTTGATGAAAGAGTGTCATTTGATATTGCACGGCCACGAGCACGAACCGGCCGTGTCTGTCCAGTCGAGCACGTATGGAAACTGCGTCGTTATTCCTTGCGGTTCAGCGTATGACCGCCGCGATCCTGGTAATGCGATGTTCGCGAACGGGTACAACCTCTGTTCCGTCAACCTGAATGACCGCCAGGGAAAGGTCCACCTGAGGAGATTCGACGGGGACCGACGCCTGGCTCCCGGACTTTCGACCATCTCGACCGAATGCAGACGGTAGTTTTGTCTTTGAGATCCCCGTCAAAATGGAAGAAGATGCTCCTCAAGTCGCAAAGACCGCTGCGCGCGGGAGAGCTGCGTCGCAATCGATAACGCCGTCTTCTACACGGCCTCGGAGTGATGTCCCGGTTTTTGTGACCAGCAGAAACCCTAGCTCGGTCCCCACAATGGGCTCGGATGTGCTTCGGGGATTCTCCGGTGGAATTTCGGTCAACGTGTATGTGTCGCCCTTCGGCGTGGGAATACGTCACCTCGTGAATAACCGCTACATCATCGCGCACGCAGCGTCAACATTACGGCCCTACTCCAACGTCGTTTCGGTCGCCCGAGGCCCTCGAGAGTTTTCCGGACCTGAGCTTACACAGCCCGCTGTATTTGTCTACCGGGGTGAAGTCTTTTATTAATAGCAACTTGCGGCCACGATACCGAGCAAATCCCAGGGAAGGGAGTAGTCTTTCAAAGAAAGGGCTGGACTTTTGGACGGCGATTGATTATCCTGATCCTTCCCCATGCAGGCGCCCTGCACTCCAAACAGCTACCAAGAACGGGTCGAGCAACTCGAACGCGACAATCGCCTTTTGCAGCAACAACTCGAACAGGCTC
>JBEKBK010000643.1:0-4288 GCA_050015435.1 Bryobacteraceae bacterium | reverse complement strand
GGGCTTTGAAAACATCGCGGCTAGCGGGGCTAGCAGATAGAATCCAAAGCGGCGCCACGCCGGCTTCCAGGCATACATCACCACTCCCGCGACAATTCCGACCGCGACGTAAAGGTCACCTCTCTGGATGACGTAGTTGACCGTCTCCGCGCTGGCCGGATGTAAACCATAAATCGCCACGGCGAACCACGCTACCCAGGTATTCTCAGCACCAGGGCGCGTTCGTTCGAGCACATACAAGTAGAGGCGGTACATCAGAAGGAGCTGAATCGCGTACCAGAAGAAGGTCGAGATGTGGAACCAATAGGGATTCAGACCCTGCCCCAGCCAGTAATCGAGCGCCAGCGAGGCCGTAACTAGAGGACGATAGGTTTGGGCTGCCGGGTCGTGGCTGAAGGTGGTGGCGTCGGCGAAAAAGCGCGGAACGTTTTCGAGCGTACGGATGGCCGGATTCTCCACCACGGCGTGAGCGTCGTCGAAATGGAAGCCGTTGCCGAAATGATTGGAGTACGCAGCCAGCAGCGCGAGGAGCAGCGCGCCCCCCATTACAACTTGCCGCGTTCCGTCCTGCATGATCGATTATTGCGGAACGGTGATCACCGCGCGGATCGCCAGGTTGCCCGCGACTGCCGAACCGTAGTTATCGAGGATAGTGAAAGTTACGCCGTCGGAGGATGCATAGGAGCGCATCTGGGACGGCGTTATCTGGTCCTCGTCCGCGGGTAGTACGTTGGCCGGGTTCTGCACTTCGAACCCGACCACGAAGTCTCCCGATTTAATGGTGCGCTGCGGGACGGTGTAAGTAATGAAAGTGCCGTATGAGCTGACGGTTCCCGAGACTTGATCCGGCACAGCTCCAAATACAAGCGTCGAAGATCCGCCCGGATTCGTGCCGGAGATGATGTTAATCGGCGTATTCAGCGAAAGGGCATCGGCTCGCTTCGTGAAGTAGATTTCGACGCTCTGGATCGTGGCCGGATAAGCCGGGGGCGTCAGCCGGTTCATGAAGTACGCCGTCGCTTCTCCGCCAGGGTAGCCGACCTCAGCATCAAAAGTACCGCCATCCACCTTCAGGGTGACGGTGTTGGTAGTGCCACCGCCCCCACCTCCGCCGCCGCCAGTGTTGCCGGAGATCGACACCCCGACAGACGGGTTAACCGGATCATTGCTCACGATGGTGAGCGTGCCTGTTTGCGCCGCCGTGGAGGTGGGCGAAAAACGGATATCGACCGCCTGCGTTCCCCCGATCCCCACGCTGAATGGCACCGTTGGGCTTACCACGGTGAAGAGCGTGTTCGTGCTCGTGATGGAACTCACGTTCAGAATCGCGGTTCCATTATTGATGACGGACAGGGTAAGGTCCGCGGTTTGACCGCTCGCGACGGTGCCGAAGCTGAGACTCGTCGGGGTCACGCTGATCATGGGAGCCGTTGGCGGACCGACGCCGGTTCCGGTTTCGCTCACCGTCAACGACGGGTTGGACGGATCGTTGCTCGCGATGGTGAGTGTGCCGGTTTGCGCACCTGCGGTGATCGGCGCAAATTGGATGTTGACCAACTGGAACGTTCCTATGCCCACTGTAAAAGGCGTGGTGGTGCCGGTTACAGTGAATAGCGGATTCGAGCTGGTAATCGAGTTGACGGTCAGCGGCGCGGTGCCTGTGTTGAAGACGGAGAGATAGAGGCCCGATGTCTGACCATCCGTAATACTCCCGAACGTGAGGGTCGTCGGCGACACCATGATCATGGGGAGCAGCGGCGGACCCACCGCGGTTGCAGTCAGGTAGACCGGGAAGGACGGCGTTACGGGATCGTTACTGGCAATCGTGAGTGTTGCGATCAGGGCCCCCGGCGCGGTCGGCGCGAAGCGGATAGTGAACGACTGAGATGCTCCAGGGGCGACATTTAATGGCGTGGAAAGTGAAGTAAGACTGAATGCGGAATTCGAGCTCGTAACGGAGTTGACGGTCAACGCGCCGCTACCGCTGTTGTAAACAGTGAGCGTGAGGTCGCTGGTCTTACCCGTAGTGACCGACCCGAAATTGAGATTCGTCGGCGTCACGTTGATTACTGGCGTTACCACCGGAGCCACACCGGTTCCGGTCACATTGACCGTTAAGGACGGGGTTATCGGATCGTTACTGACAATGGTGATTGTTCCGCTTTGCGCTCCCGCGGAGGTCGCCGAAAATGCGATGGTGACGAACTGGAATGAGCCAGGAGCGACGCTGAACGGCGTGGGAGTCGCCATCAGCGCGAAGGCTGCGCTCGAGCTGGTAATCGAGCTGACGGTCAGCGTTCCGGCGCCGTTGTTGTTCACCACCAGGCTGAGGTTCTTGTTTTGACCGACGGCGATCGATCCGAAACTGAGGCTCCCGGGCGTCGCGCCGATCGCAGGAAAACCTCCCGAGCCGACCCCGTTTCCTGTCATGTTCAGGGTCACGGAGGGAGTCACCGGGTCCGTGCTGTTGATCGTGAGCCCTCCGGACTGTACCCCCGCTACAGTCGGAGAAAAGGCGATCGTGAGGGTTTGGGACGCTCCCGGATCGACATTGATAGGCGCAGAAGTAAGGGCCACCGCGAAACGCGGATTTGAACTCACCAATGATTTGATGGTCAGCTCCGAATTGCCGTTGTTGCTGATGGTCAGCGTGATGTTCCCGGTTTGACCGACGGTCACGGCGCCGAAGGTGAGCGAAGAAGGGGCGATACCAATCGACGGAGGAGTAGCCCCTGCCCCGCTGAGCGGAACCACTGCCGGCGAGTTGGGATCGTTGCTGAGTATGGTTAAGGCGCCGCTGGAAGCGGTCGCCGCGGCGGGCGCGTAGCGCACGGTGAGCGCTTGCGATCCCCCAGGCCCCAGCGCAAACGAGGATCCACCAACCAGACTGAAACCAGTGCCGTTCACCGAAGCGGAGCTCACCATCAACTGCGTGTTTCCATTGTTAGACACGGTCTCGGTGAGGGTGGCGGCGTGTCCCACGCTCACGTTTCCGAACGCAAGTGAATTCGCGGACAGGGCCAGCACCGGTGCGGATCCACCGTCACCCGCCACGGCCACCTCCACCGGCGGGCTCGTATCATTCGGAAGCTGAATGACCAGCGGCAGACGGTATCCGGCCGGCAAACTCGACGGAAGCTGAATGTTGATCTGCACCAGCCCAATGGCGCCGGGAGCAAGACCCGCAAACAGAACCTGCACCGGTGCGCCACCCAGCGTGATGACGGGCGTATCTACCGCTGCTGCGGGCGGGGTCGACGGAGCGCCTTGGCCGTCCGGCGGCGGATTCGTAAGCTTGCCGATTCCGGTCCCGTACATTACCAAAATCTCGTTCGCGTTTGCAGGATTCGCAGGCGTTACGAGCTGATTCGTTGAAAGGTGTAAGACGATGGGATCAAATACCGTTGCAGTCCGCGGGTATGTGAAGATGCCCACCGCGTAATCCACCACCTGGACGGCGACGGGCGCGGATGCGATTCCGTTGGCCGTAACCACGACGTTCGATGCAATACCCGAAGACACCTCAAAGGGAACCTGGAAATTGATTTGAGTCGCGCTCACGAAGAGGAGCGGCGCCGGGGTGCCGGCCACGGTAACGCTAACCCCCGCCAGATAGAACGGAAGGGGCAGCGACGAGGCTTGTGCGGTGGTCGAGCCGGTGGCGAAGTTCGACCCGAAGATGGTGGCCATTTCTCCGCGCGTCAAGGGACTTTGAAAGCTGGCGCTATTGACCACCCCGCCGGGCTGGATCTGCGGTCCGTTATTAGCCGCCACAGCCAGCGACGCGAGCAGGAGCGCCAATAAAGACACTGCTGCCGCGTTCCATCGCAGTTGCCAAGCGGGTTTCACGATCTGTGGATTGCCTTCCAAGCGCAAATCTGTCTATTGGGACGCTGCGAACTGCCCTAACGACCCCTCCAACTGCAGTACCCTTGGCTATCGACAGACGCACCGGTTAACTGTAATGAATCGGCGGCCTTGGAACTGGCCTGCCGCTTATCTGACACCTGCATAAGCAGATAGCAGCCGGTCGCAGTGAATCCGTTAGCATGGACAACGACTCGCGGCGGGTTGCGGCCGGCAGTTCTGATCAGGTTGAGTGACCGGGAGTTGAGGCCCGGTCACGCCGAGTAGGCCCCGGGGAATTGCACCCCGAGGCGCTCACCGGTAGGGTCGAGGACTGGCGCCGATTGCCCCGCAGGCTCAGCCTATCCGTTGCTCCCCGTTTCCTGTGGGAGTGCCTCACTAGCCGAGCCGTAGGCCGGTTTCCAGCCCCCGCCGCGTCAAA
>JBEKBK010000642.1:0-4338 GCA_050015435.1 Bryobacteraceae bacterium | reverse complement strand
TTGCGGAACGAGGCCAGGTGTTCGGTCGAATCGAGAAGCTGCACGCTGAACGTATCCTCGTTGAGGAGCCTGCCTGTGACCGTTGAGCCGCTGTTGGTGACCACGCGGAAGTAACGGTTCTGGGCGAGCACCTCGGCGTTGGGATCGACGATGGATCGTTCGAGATCCGCCCGGCGGCGGAGCAAGCCGACCTCGCTCAAGTCCGGACCCACGCGGGACCCGCTGCCCCGGACGCGATGACAACTGACGCAATTGCCCTTACCTTCGAAAATGGCTTTTCCCCGAGCCGCATCTCCGCCGGAGGTTGTACTGACGGAGGTGGATTCAGCGAGCGATCGTAGAAAATACACGATCGTCGTGGCTTGCAGCGCCGACAGATTTGCAGGCGGCATGCCTGTGCCCGGGATCCCGTTGCGGATGATGGCCGCGATCTCTTCGTCCGAGTTGGCGCGCTTGAATTTGCCATGTCCGAGATCAACTCCCGGCACGTTGTCGCCTTCGGGGCCATGGCATGTGGAGCAGTTGACGCGGTAAAGCGCCCCGCCGGCTTGAGCATCCGCCGGAGTATAGCCATGCTGCGCGAACAGCGCGGCGGCGATCACGACTTGTACAAGGAAAAACTTGATCAACATATTCGGTGTACGGAAATTTCTTCAAGTGTAGCTCAAAGTGTTTGTGGTTTTGTTAAGTTTGGTTAAGTCCGGGCGGAGACGGCCCACGGCGGAGAACATGGACGCGTCATCTCTAGTGTCAGCGATTTGAAAAAACGATAAATGATCGCATGACAAGGAGACAGACTAATGCAAACTATTCAACCGATCCGAATGGAAGACGTCAACGGCTCAACGCTGCGGCTTCTCGAAACCGCCACTGCCGAAAGAGGCAACGTTTCAAACATGATCCAGACCATGGCGCAGTCGCCTCGCGCGCTCGAAGGATACCTGCGATTTCACCGCGCGCTGGCAGGCGGTCCGCTGGAAACGAAGGTCCGCGAACAGATCGCGCTAGCCGTAGCGCAGATGAACCGTTGCGATTACTCGCTGGCCGAGCATGCGGCGCTGGCCAGCCGGCTAGCCGTGACCAACGAGGAAATTCTGGCAAACCGCGAAGCCCGGGCCGAGGATGAGAAGACCGGCGCGATTCTGAAATTCGCGCGCGATCTGGTGATCCGGAGCGGCAAGACCTCAGTCGCGGAACTGCGCGAAGCCGGCGTGGATGATGCGGAGATCGTAGATATTATCGCGCTGGTCGCGCTGAATGTATTCGAGAACTGGTTCAACGTGGCCGCGCAGACGGAGCTCGACTTCGCGAAAGGCACACACGTAGTACGGGCGGCGTAAGGGCAGCGGTCCGAAACCTGTAAGCAGGGGCGCCCCTGCTCACAGAAGAGGATCCTCACACTCTGTGACCCTGAGAAAAGGAACCGGTCATCGTACCGGCTGACATCCATCACTCGCACACGTCGCACGGTGGTGACTAGTACACCGGCTCGGTGGGATCGGCCCTCTGATGGCGGAGCGCGTGATCTCCTCGGGGGTAGAATGGCACGATCCGAGCGTCAAATGGAATCTGCGAGAGCTTGAACTGAAGCATGCGCAAGGGTAAAGGCAAAAGATAAATGGCCGCTGATAAACGCTGATGAACGCGGATTAGACGCCCCAGCAGTAATCTTCCACCACGCGCTCGATGCTTTGGTCGTCTTCGCTGAGGCGCATCACTTCGAGACGGAGGGCGTCGATCAGGGCGAACCAGCTGGCCTCGATGACGTTTTCGGAAACGCCGATGGTGGCCCAACTACGGCGATGATCCGACCATTCGATCAACACGCGCACGCGGGCCGCGGTGCCCTTCTTGAAGTCGAGGACGCGGACCTTATAGTCGGTTAAACGAACCTGGGCGATTGCGGGATAGAGCTTTGAGAGGCATTGGCGCAGACACAGGTCGAGGGCGTTCACGGGGCCGTTGCCGTTGGCGGTGGCTGAGTGGACCCCGTCCTGCGCTTTGAGTGTAACCGTGGCCGTGGAGCCGTTGGCCCGGGTGGTGACTTCGTAATTCACTACGTCGAACAAGTGCAGACCGGGATGGAGCGCCTGCCGAACTAACAATTCGAACGTTCCCTCGGCGGCTTCGAGTTCGTACCCTTGATACTCCATCTGCTTGATGCGGTCGAGGAGCTCGCGGCGTGCGGTGTCGTCCAGGCGCTCCTCAAGCCCGTGCTGCTTAAGCTTGTAGAGGATACTTCCCCGCCCAGAGAGATCGCTAAGCAAAACACGCTGGCGATTGCCGACAAGCTTGGGATTAATGTGCTCATAGGTCGCGGCGTCTTTCAATACGGCGCTCACGTGCACACCGCCCTTGTGAGCGAAAGCGCTGTTGCCGACGTAGGCCTGCTCGCCGCGTAGCGGCAAGTTTGCGAGTTCGGCGATGAAGCGCGCGGTTGCTGTGAGGCTGGTAAGGCGTTCGGGTCCGATGGTGGTGTGACCCATCTTGAGCTCTAGGTTGGCAATGATGGTGGTGAGATTGGCGTTGCCGCAGCGCTCGCCATACCCGTTCATGCATCCCTGAACGTGCGCGAAACCCTGCTCGACTGCTGCCAGAGTGTTGGCGACCGCAAGCTCACAATCGTTGTGGGTGTGGATGCCGAGCACGCCGTCGAAGTGCTTGCGCACATCGGCGCAGACTTCAGCAAGCCGGCTGGTCATGGTGCCGCCGTTGGTGTCGCACAATACCAGCACGTCGGCCCCAGCCTTGGACGCGGCTTCGAGCGTGCGAAGAGCGAAATCGCGGCTGGCGTGATAGCCATCGAAGAAGTGCTCCGCGTCGTAGACTACTTCTTTGCCGTGCGCCTTCAGGTAGCGCACCGTATCCGAGATGAGGGTCAGATTTTCTTCTTCGGTAATGCCCAGCGCGCGGTGAACGTGCAGATCCCAGCTTTTTCCAAAGATGCAGACGACGGGCGTGCCGGATTCGATCAGCGCCTGAATGCTCGCGTCCTGTTCGACGGTGTTGCGGGCGAAACGGGTCGCGCCGAAGGCCACCAGGCGGGCGTGCTTGAATTCCAGGTCGCGCGCGCGGCTGAAGAATTCCTTGTCCTTGGGATTCGATCCCGGCCATCCGCCTTCGATATAGTCGATCCCGAGCTCGTCCAGTTTGTGAGCGATCAGGAGCTTATCGTCGGCGGATAAACTCAGGGCCTCGCCCTGAGTTCCGTCGCGAAGAGTCGTGTCAAAAGTGAAAATACGCATAGGGAACTACTGGCCGGCAGGTACCCCGACCTCTTTCTTCTTTTTCAGGAAGGTCATCATTTTGCGAAGTTCCGCGCCCACCTGTTCGATCGGCTGATGCTGCGCGGCTTCACGCATGGCCAGAAACTTCTTGCGTCCGGCTTTGTTCTCATTGATCCATTCGCGGGCAAATTGGCCGGATTGGATCTCGCCGAGGATTTTCTTCATTTCGGCGCGCGTTTCGGCATTCACCACGCGGGGGCCACGAGTGTAATCGCCATATTCGGCGGTATCCGAAACCGAGTAACGCATGTAGCTGAGACCGCCCTCGTAAATGAGATCGACGATCAGCTTCACTTCGTGGAGGCACTCGAAGTATGCAATTTCAGGCGCGTAGCCAGCTTCGACCAGGGTTTCGAACCCGGAACGGATTAATTCACTCACGCCGCCGCAGAGCACGGCCTGCTCTCCGAACAGGTCGCTTTCGGTCTCTTCTTTAAAGGTGGTTTCGATGACGCCGGCCTTCAGGCATCCGAGAGCGAGCGCATAAGCGAGGGCCTGCTCACGCGCTTTGCCGGATGGGTTCTGCTGGACGGCGACCAGAGCGGGGACACCCACACCTTCGGTGAACAGCTCGCGGACACGATGGCCCGGGGCCTTGGGCGCGATCATCGAAACATCGACATCGGCGGGAGCCGCGATCTGACCGAAGTGGATATTGAACCCATGGGCGAACATCAACGTCTTGCCCGCCTTCATATGCGGCGCGATGTCGTTATGGTAGAGATCGCCCTGGAGATGGTCGTGGACCAGGACCATGATCACATCGGCTTCCTTGGCGGCGTTGCTAGTGGTGAGGACTCGCAGGCCCGCGGCTTGCGCCTTAGGCCAGCTCTTGCTTCCGTCGTACAATCCGACGATTACGTTCAGGCCCGAGTCGCGCAAATTCAAGGCATGCGCGTGCCCCTGGCTGCCGTAGCCAATAATTGCGATGGTTTTATCTTTTAATAGCGAAATATCGCCGTCTTTTTCGTAGAACCGCGCGGCGCGCATTTCGAGATCAGCCATTTTGGAAGACTCCATTCTTGAGGTCTGTTTCAGATTCTTTGGAAAT
>JBEKBK010000641.1:0-4339 GCA_050015435.1 Bryobacteraceae bacterium | reverse complement strand
CGGGAGGCGAACCCACGCGGCATCGCGCTACGTAATACGGCCGGTGGCCCCACAGGTCAGCGCCATAGCGGTCCGTCGCTAGAGCAAGGTCGTGGTAAAGCCCGATGCGCATTCCCTTTTTGCGGGCGTAAGCCTGCGCTTCGGTGAGTTGGCGGTCGATGTGCCATTGGACAAATTTGTAAAACAGGACGTCGTTGGCGTGTTCTTGGGCGAAAGCCTGCACGCCGGGAGAACGAGGGGCGCGATATTGCAGCGGCCAATCGGTCCAAACCCAGATCTCCGGGTTCTCGCAATGAATCGTTTCGTACAGGGCGCAGTACACCGCGAAGTCGTGAAGCATTTCGCCTTCAGACTCGACATAGCGGTCGAAGTCGCCCGAACCTCCCTCCTCTAGAAAGGAGAGAAAGAGCACCCTCAGCGCGGCGTTCTTCAACTCGGCGATCTGCTCGTATTCGACGAACTCACTGGCACGCAGGGCTTGGATCCGCTCGGCCAGGGCTCCGGTTATTTCTAAATTCGAATCCGCAACCTTTTCTACATCCAGATAAATGAAGTTGCGATAGAAGGAACATTGCGGTAGATACGGACTGGTATTGTAAGGCTGCCGGTTCGCGAGGGCGTGCAGCGGATTCAGCGCGAGAAAAGCGGTCCCCGCCTCGGCGAGCGCATCGATGGCCGAGCGCAAATCGGTAAAATCGCCACAGCCCCAATTGCGATTGGACCGCAGGCCGTACAGGCTGATGGACACGCCGCCCGCTCTGCGCTTCAATTCGTAAACACGTTTCGGACAGACAATGAATCGGGCGGAGCCGAAGACCTCGAGCTCGGGTTCCTTCATCCAGTAGAATTTCACGTCGTGGTAGCCAAGCCGCAGGGGCTGGGGCAAAGGCACGCGCTTCGCCAGAAACTCGCGGCCGCCTGCCATTGCGGTTTCGAGCGTCGCGAGCTCCGGAAGCCAGAACCAGTGATGCTCGATCTCTCCGCCCTCCCAGCCAATCTCGAGCTTGATCGACGCGCCTGAGCGCTCCGCGGGAATGCGCAGACGTATCGAGTCCGCATCCACCCGCACCACGAGGGTTGCTTCCGTCGGGCGCGACCACTCGTCGAGGGCGCGTTGGTCCATCGCGCGCTCGATTTCTTCCGCCGAGCCCGTTGGAAAACCTAATGCGTCCAGAATCGCCCGGTTGACGTCGTCAGTTGTAGAATGATGCTGGCCCCAGATGTCGACGTAGCCGGGTTCGATGCCATGCGCGGCGGCGGCGCGTGCGAGGAGTTCACTGTAATGAGCCAAGTATCAGTGTAGCTGCCAGTTGGGCTGATCCATAGCGGAAAGATCAGCTTTACAGGCTGTAACAGTTTACAAGAATTTTACAAGAAATTGACTTCTCCAACGCCCCGAAGGGCTAAAGTTTTAACGATCCCAATCAGAAAGGTGAAAACGAGCATGAGAGGTATCCCAGTTAGCGCACTACTCTTGGTGACGATGGCTCCCATTGTCTTTTCGCAAGCGAATAACGAATACATCCAGCACAATATCGTATCCGACATTCCCGGAATGGCGGACGTGACCGATCCGAATCTGGTCAACCCCTGGGGAATTTCGGAGAGCGCCACCAGTCCGTTTTGGGTCACCGATCACGATAAGGGCGTCACGACCGTTTACACCGGTGGCGCGACCGCGCCGGCGACGACCATCGTGGCGATTCCTTCGGCAGCGGGCGGATCTACGCCCTCAACGCCCACGGGCCAAGTCTCCACGAACGGGACCAAGAGTTGGCTCCTGGCGAATGGCAACCCGTCGTCGTTCATCTTTTGTACTGAGGACGGCACGATCTCCGCATGGAATGGCGGCACGGCCGCAACCATAATGGTGAACAATTCGGGTAAGGCCGACTACAAAGGCATCGCGATCAACGCGAATGCGACGAATCCGATGTTATACGCAGCGAATTTCTTCGCGGGCACGATTGACGTGTTCGATGGAACATTTGCGCCGCTCAAGACTTCGGGCCGTTTCGTCGATCCGAACATTCCCAGCGGTTTTGCGCCATTCAACATTTGGAATATCAACGGTACGCTCTACGTGACCTATGCGAAGCAAAACGCGACCAAGACCGAGGACGTCGCTGGAGCGGGCAACGGTTTTGTAGACACGTTCGATCTGAACGGCAATTTATTGACCCGGCTCATTTCAAATGGCCCGCTCAACTCTCCCTGGGGAGTCGCGGTTGCCCCCGCGGTTTGGGGAGCTTTTGGCGGGGCCACTCTGGTCGGAAACTTCGAGGACGGGAAGATCAACGCGTTTGATTCAAAGGGCAATTTCCTTGGCGCATTGCAGGATCAAAACGGCAACACGATCGTCATCACGGGTTTGTGGGCGTTGCTGTTTGGAAACAACAAGAACGGCGGCGACGCGAGCGAGTTGTATTTCGCCGCGGGAATCACGGGCTCGGATAACAAGACTCACGGTCTTCTGGGAAGTCTTTCTCCACCACAGGCGGTGGTTAACATCGCCAACGCAGCGAGTGAGGTCGTCGGCCCGGTAGCCCCCGGTGAAATCGTGGTTGTGAGAGGGTTCACGCTGGGACCCTCGCCGCTCGTCGCAGCTTCGATTCCCGCGTCCGGCAGCCTGAGTACGTACGTTGGGTCCACCAGCGTCTACTTCAACGGCATTGTGGCGCCGATCTTGTACGCCTCCGCTTCCGAGACCAGCGTCATCGTGCCGTACGAAATGGCGGGCCTGTCCTCCGCGGTTGTCCAGGTTCTCTATAAGGGTGAGGCTAGCGCGAATTTCCCGGTGCAGATCGCGCCGACCGCACCAGGCTTGTTCACGCTGAATTATTCCGGAACTGGAGGCGTGGTCGCCATCAACTCAGACGGAACTGTTAATGGGACCGCCAACGCCGCGGCTCGAGGCTCGACAATCGTGCTCTATGCGACTGGCGCTGGGCAGACAAATCCCAATGGACAGGATGGCGTCATCGCCGCCGGGTCTTTTCTCCAGACACCGCAAGCGTCAGTTTCGCTGATGATTAACAATCAACCCGCCACGGTAGTCAATGCCGGTTCGGCTGCGGGTTACGTTTCCGGAGTTTTCGAAATCGAGGCAGTAGTGCCGACCTTGCCGGCCGGCGTCGGCACTGGAATCACTGGACCCGTTCCCGTCGTAGTCACGATTGGTACGGTTACTAGCCCGACCGGCACCACGATCAATATCAAGTAGTAAAATCGCGTGGAGAGCACTGAAGCTATAATGTGGGCTGGCTTCAGTGCTCGCCAGCGACCAGACCCGCGTACCTCCCGGCCCCAAAGGCCGGATTCTGGTGGGTTCGCTACAGGAGTTTCGAAAACACCCGCCAGAGTTTCTGCTGAAGATCGCCCGCGAACACGGCGACTTGGTCCATTTCCGGCTCGGTGCGCAACACCTTTACTCGCTCGGCCATCCGGATGCGATTAAAGACGTGTTCGTCACTCATCAGGGAAACTTCACCAAGAGCCGCATGCTGATACGCGCCCGCGTGCTGCTGGGCGATGGGTTGCTCACCAGCGAAGGCCAGTTTCATACGCGGCAGCGCCGTCTCGTCCAGCCCGCGTTTCATCGGGATCGCCTGGCCGGATACGGCGCCGCCATGGTCGACTGCGCCGTGCGCTGCCGGGACCGTTGGGAGCCGAGCACGGTCGACGTAGCGAGAGAAATGACCACAGTTTGTGGAGAAAGTGCGCGATATTGTCGGTCTCTACATGAATCCGCCGGACCACGCAATCGTGCTCTGCGTGGACGAGAAGAGTCAGGTCCAAGCGCTGAATCGGACCCAGCCGATCTTGCCGCTCGGCCCCGGAGTGCCCGCGCGCCAGTCGCATGACTATGAACGGCACGGCGTCACCTCATTATTCGCAGCGCTGAACGTCAAGACCGGCGAAACCATCAGTTCCTGCCACCGTCGCCACCGGCACCAAGAATTCCTGAAGTTTTTGACCAAAATCGAGGCAACCCT
The DNA here is from genome assembly GCA_050015435.1 of Bryobacteraceae bacterium. GTDB lineage: Bacteria > Acidobacteriota > Terriglobia > Bryobacterales > Bryobacteraceae > Palsa-187. Next base: position 344 of record JBEKBK010000641.1, on the reverse strand, counting down.
TCCGGCTGGCACGGAAGTGCATATTGTCATGGACAACTATGGAACTCACAAGATCGCCAAGGTCCGGAACTGGTTCGCTCGACATCCTCGCTATCGTGTGCATTTCACTCCGACCAGTGCCAGTTGGCTGAACTTGGTCGAGCGGTTGTTCGCGGAGGTGACCGAACGCTGTGTTCGTCGCGGCAGTCATTCCGCGGTCGGGGTTCTGGAAAAGGCCATGCTTCACTACCTCGACCAGAGGAACGGCAATCCTAAGCCCTTCGTTTGGACGGCGGACGCAGACTTGATCCTCGGGAAGGTCCAGCGACTTTGTGAGCGTATTTCTAACTCAGGACACTAGGGGG
>JBEKBK010000640.1:0-4380 GCA_050015435.1 Bryobacteraceae bacterium | reverse complement strand
TCTGCCATCCGAAGACTTCTCTAAGCCTTGTACCACACGCGAATAGGCCGTACCCAGAATAGTCGCCAGCCCGCCGCAGCTCTCAAATTTCAGAAAACTTTCAGGAAACCTTCAGGACCCCGGGCCCCGGTCACCATTATTGGCTTGTAGCATGACCGCCAAGAAACCCGACAGTAAGGAGCGAGACACTACTGCGCCTGCACTGCCCACTTGGAAGGCGTTCGTGATTCAGCTCAGCCATGACACTACCCAGGAAAGTGGCATCTTCGCCGGCCGCGTCGAGCATCTCGCTTCGGGCCGCCGCGAGCGTTTTGCCTCGGGCGAGGAGCTGCTCTCGGCCGTGATGCGCTTGCTGAGTGACTTGGAGGAACCACACAAGGATCAGTGAGGTCAAAAGTATCAGGCCGGAGAGTGAGCGTCCGTGCACCAACCATCAACCGACAATGTAACGCAAAAGAACATAACTACGAAACCTGCACACTCGAGCGGGTAAGAGTTCACGTGTCGGAGAGACTGAATGCAAGTGCGAACGCCACCCTATTTGAAAAAACGCATGGAGGAAAGCAGTGAATAAAACAAGCCCAAAGATGAAACTCGCGACCGGTTTGCTATCCGCGTTCTTGACCGGATCACTCCTGGCTGGGTGCTCGCAAACAGCAGCGCCCGAGCCCAGCATTATCCAGCGTGCCCAGGGAGAGGCCCCCGCACCGCCCCCGTCTACAGGCTTTCTCGGAAGTGACTACTCTTTACTTACGCCACCCATGGAGGGATCAGACCAAAAGGCGATGCTTCGTTACGTCAATCCGAACGCCAACTGGAGTAGCTACGACAAGGTCATGATCGCCCCGGTAACATTCTGGGCGGCTGACGACTCTAAGGTATCCGCGGCGGACCAGCAGGCTTTGTGCAACTACGCATTTGGCGTGTTCGTGAAGGACATCGGAAAGAACTTCACCATCGTGGATCAACCGGGTCCGGGCGTACTCAAGATTTCCGCCGCTCTGACAGACGCGTCATCGGCCACGCCCGGTTTGCGCTCTATCTCGGTCATCGTGCCGCAGGCTCGCGCATTGAGCGTGATCAAGATGGCAGCGACGGGGACCTACGCTTTTGTCGGTTCTGCTCAGGGCGCTCTCAAGTTGAACGATTCGACCTCCGGAGTGTTGCTCGCTGCCGCGGTTGACAAGCGGGTCGGTGGAACATCCATCACGAACGTCACCGTCTTCCAGTGGGGCGATGCTGAAAACGCCATCGACTACTGGGCCGATCTAACTGATCAGCGTCTTATATCGTTCGGCGTTAAACAGTCGAGCTCGGCCGCTGCCGCTGACTGAAAGCGCACCGATCGATACTCGAAGGAGCCAAATATGAGCAGTGAGAAGAAAGAACCGAACACCATGGGCCGACGTGACCTGTTGAAGACCATCGGCGCCGCAACGGTTGGCATGGCAGCGGCTGGCGCGGTCGCAACCGCTGGTATGGCAGCAGCGGTAGTACCCTCATTGGAAGCAGCCGAACCCCACCCAGACGCGTGCCAGCCCAAGAATCCTTACGGCGGGGGGCCGGGCACTGGCTTGCAGTTCCCGCCCTACTACAAGCCAACGCCGTCTGTCCGCAGCCGGATGAACTACTTTCCCGGTAGTGAGACCATCGGGCTGGACGAGATGCGGATCTCGTTCGTCGGCAGTTGCCCCTTCCCGCCCCGGCGCGACCAAGCCGGCACTTGCATCATGGTCGAACTGGGCAACGGCGACCGCTTCTTCTTCGACTTCGGCCCCGGCTGCGTGAAGAACATACTGGCCATGGGAGTTCCGGTGCCGGAGATTAACGACATCTTCATTACCCACCTGCATGTAGACCACTACCACGACCTGTCCTATCTTCTGCCATTCTCGGCGTGGGCGGGACGATGGAAGCAGCCGCTGCGGGTGACCGGGCCCTCGGGACGCAGGGCGGACCTTGGGACCAAGGCCATGGTCGCAGGCATGAAGCAGATGCTCAAGTGGCATCTGGAAGCTTTCGACGCCTGCCCGATCGGGGACGGCTACGAGGTTGAGGTCAACGAGTTCGATTGGAAGGACGAGAACGGCATCTGCTACGACAAGAACGGAGTTACGGTACGCCATTGGCGGCGCTCGCACGTCAAGGATGGCGCTTCGGCCTACCGTTTGGACTGGAACGGCCTTTCGTTCGTGTGGACCGGCGACGGTCGGCCTGACGAACTGACGGAAAAGTACGCCAAGGGAGTCGATGTCTTTGTCACCGAACTCCAACCCGATCTGGCGCGGATCAACATGCTCAAGTACGGGCTGCCGGAGTTCCTCTTCAACTACACCGTGGATATCCACCACACATTGGGCTATGCCACGGGCTACCTCATCAAGCAAGTGAACCCACGGGTCGGCATGGCCACGCACCTCGCGTTCGATGACGACACGCTCAACGAGCAAACCGCGGATATTCGCGCCCATTGGGATGGGCTTTTCTTGTACGGCGCACCGGACGTGGTGACCGTCAACGTGACCAAGGACGCAATCTGGCAGCGAGACGCCGTGCTGCCGGGATTCTCGGGCCAATCCTTGCCGAATCCCAAATTGCTCTTTGGCGATCCGCTGCCGATCGCTACGGGCAAGGGCATAGTCCCACAGCCAAGGCTGCCGCGTGAGCAACAGCAGGAGCAAAGGACGCGCGACCTCGAGATAGATCCGCATAAGTACTATCCACCGCACGTTTACCGCGAGCCGCTTACCAAGCTCCCGAACCCGCAGGAGGTCGATCTCCTCGAGATGGCGAGAGTGATGGCCATCGATCTGAGTAAATTCAAGAAATAGCGGTCACGGTGTCCCGGCGCGCCTTAGCAGATGAACCGGATGAACCCGATTGTTCTGCGCGCGGGCGCCTCTTTTGAGGGGAAACCTTAAACAATGGACATCATAGACGACAACGGCAAAACCGTTCCGATAACAATCCTGACCGGCTTTCTCGGCGCCGGAAAGACGACGCTGCTGAACCGAATCCTGACTGGGAATCACGGCCTACGCGTGGGGGTCCTCGTCAACGACTTTGGTTCGATCAATATCGACGCCGAACTCGTCGTGGGGGTGGACGATAACATGATCAGCCTGGCCAACGGCTGCGTTTGCTGCCAGATTCGCGACGACCTCGTCGAGTCGGTCGCCGCTCTGCTCGCACGTCCGGAGACTGTCGAATACATCCTGCTCGAAGCCAGCGGCGTCGCCGATCCCGCCGGCATCTTCATGACCTTCAACGATCCCAATCTGCGGGACCAGATCAGGCTGGATAGCGTCATCTGCGTGATGGACGCGGAACAGGTCTTCGCGCATCCCGAGTATCCCCCGCTGATGGATCTCAAGCTCCGCCAGGTCGGGTTTGCGGACATGCTGATCCTGAACAAGGTGGGCCTTGCCGGTCCCGAGCAAGTCGAGAAGGTCAGAGCTTGGCTCGACGGCCATTTCAACCATCTTCGCATCGTCGAGACTGATTACTGCGGGGTGCCCTACCAGATCCTGTTGGGTGTCGGGCGTTTCGATCCTGCTCGCGCAGGCCTCGACTCGCAGGCCGTTGAGCATAGCTGCGCCGACCCGGCCTGCGATGACGACCACTATAGGCACGACCACTCGAAGGTGTTCAGCACCTGGAGCTACCAGACGGACCAGCCGCTGGCGCTGGAAGCGCTGCGGGAAACGATGCGTAAGTTGCCAGGGAATGTTTACCGGGCCAAAGGAGTAGTTTACACCACCGACGTGCCCCAGCGGCGGGCGGTGCTGCAGGTGGTCGGCAGGCGCGTGGACATCTCGTTACAGGATAAGTGGGGCCAGCGCGCACCGCGCACGCAGATCGTAGCCATTGGTGCGGCAGGCGGCATCGACGCGAATGTGTTGGAGAAGACATTCGCCTCCTGCATTTCGGCTCAATCGTGACCAAGCAAGTATGGACCAGGATGAAATTCAGACGCGTGCGGTTATCTATTTGTCTCGCGCTTTTAGGTTTGACGTTTGGATCCCGCGCATTTGCTCAGACGGCGGACAGCAAATTGCTCGACGAAGTTAATAAAGATTAGCTTGATGCTGGCGATCGTGCTCGGGGCCCTGCGCGAACGTCCGCCCCGCTGGGTTGGGAACGCTGCTGCGCCATCAACCGACCACGCGGACCTGGAGCATGATCGAGGTCATGATGCTCGGCGTGCTGGTCGCCCTGGTCAAGATTGCGGACTACGCGACGGTGATCCCGGGGATGGCGCTGTTCGTGCTCTGGGTGCTCGTTTTCCTGCTCGCCGGAATGCAGGCGAGCTTCGACCCGCGAGAGCTTTGGGAGAGGATCGAGTGGGCGGAGGCCGGAGCGCGGCGCGAGGCCGCTGGG
>JBEKBK010000639.1:0-4389 GCA_050015435.1 Bryobacteraceae bacterium | reverse complement strand
GATCTCGGGCCGCAAGGCGTTTCAGCGTCCTATGAAAGACGGTATCGCCCTGATGAACGCGATCCAGGACGTGTATCTCAACCGCGACGTCACGATTCCCTAAAAAGGGGACAGACGCAATTTCGCCGCACTTCGCGAAATTGCGTCTGTCCCCTTTTTACTCCCCTCGGCCGCCCCACTTCAGCTTCTCCCGCAGCACATCGAAGAACCCTAGATTGGGTGGCCGGATGAGACTCACACTATTCTCGGACCGGCGGCAAACCACCCGGTCGTCGCGCTTCAACAACTCCCCGCGCTGGCCGTCGATCGTCAAGTAAGTGGATTCGTCCTCGCCGCGGTTGATCACCTGGATGACGCTCTCATCCGACACGATGAGCGGACGGTTAGAAAGCATATGGGGGCAAATCGGAGTGACCCCGAACGCCGCTACGGTCGGGTAGACGATCGGTCCGCCCGCCGAAAGCGAATATGCAGTAGAGCCCGTAGGTGTCGCGACAATCAGTCCGTCCGCCTTGTAGACGCACACGAAATGCGTGTCGACTTGCACCTCCAGGTCGATCATGCGTGCAATTTCGGCTTTGGTGAGCACGATGTCGTTGAGCGCTTCGTAAGCATCCAGCAACAGGTCTTCGCGCCACAGTTCGCAATGGAGCATGCGGCGCCGGCTGATCCGGAAAACCCCATGCAGCGCCCGGTCGAGCTGCAGGTAGAGTTCGTCCACCGTGATCGCCGTGAGAAAACCCAGGCCGCCCAGATTCGCGGCAAAGATAGGAATGTCCCGTCCGCCGATCGCGCGTGCGGCCGAGAGCAAGGTTCCGTCTCCTCCCAGTACGATGACGAGTTGAGCGCCCTGGGGCACTTCCTCGCGAGACATGCCATCATTCCGGCCGGCATACTCCGCGGTCTCGGGATCCGCGCGCACCTGAAGGCCGCGCCCGGTCAGCCAGGCGATCAGCTCCGGCACCACGGCTCCGGCCTGATCGCTGTGCGGCTTGGAGACGATTCCGACGGTCTCCACGTTCAGCGGATGGCGAACGGGCTCAGCGTTGAGCATAAAGAAGAAATTCCCGGTTACCTTCGGCCCCAAGAATCGGGCTTTCGATTATATCAGCATGATACCCGAGCATTTCCACGGCGGTTCGAACGCGCTCGCAGGCCGACCGATGCAGCTCCGGCTCGCGCACGATTCCACCTTTCCCCACCTGCTCCCGGCCCACCTCGAACTGGGGCTTCACCAGGATCACCATTGCGCCGCCAGGCTCCAGCAGACTTGCGATCGCGGGCACCAGCAAGGTGGCCGATATAAAGCTGGCATCGCACACCGCCAGCGAAAACTTTTCCGGAAAATCCTCCGGCCGCATATAGCGGGCATTCACGCCCTCCCGAACCACCACCCGCGGATCGTTGCGCAGCCTCCAATCGAGCTGACCATGACCGACATCCAACGACCATACCCGCGCCGCGCCACGTTGCAATAGGCAATCCGTGAACCCGCCGGTGGATGAACCGACATCCAGGCATACCCGGCCCGTTACGTCGATCGAAAAATGATCGAGCGCCGCCGCCAGCTTCCACCCGCCGCGGCTGACATACGGCATCTTCTCGATCACTTCGACTGCACTATCGATAGGAACACTCTCGCCCGGTTTGCGGTCCCGCCGCCCGCCCACGGACACCTGTCCGGCCAGAATTAGCGCGTGAGCTTTTTCCCGCGACTCCGCCAGACCGCGCTCGACCACCAGTTGGTCCACCCGGATCTTCATGTGTCGCGCCTGACGATCAGGTCCGCGAGCTCACGCAAACGCCCGGCACGATCGCCGAAGGATCGCAAGGCGAGGTGTGCATTCAGCCGCTCCTTCTCGGCCATGGCACGGGAACACTCGATTCCGTACACCGCCGGGAAGGTGATCTTGTGCTGCTGCGCGTCCTTGCCCGCCGTTTTGCCGAGCGCTTCGGAGGATTGCTCCACGTCCAGCACGTCGTCGACGATCTGGAACGCCAGGCCGATGTGTTCACCGAAACTGGTGAGCGCTGCGAACTGATCCGCGTCCGCGCCGGCGCAGATCGCTCCCATCCGGACGCTGGCGCGCAGCAGCGCTCCGGTCTTGGCGCGGTGAATGGACTCGAGCAATTCGGGCGTGGGCGTTTGTCCCTCGCCTTCAATGTCGTTCACCTGGCCGCCGATCATTCCGCCCACCGTGCCAGAGGCCGTCGCCAACTCGCGAACCAGGTGAATCCTTCGTTCCGCATCCACGTTTTCGAGCTTGGAGAGAACCTCGAAGGCCAGGGTCAGGAGGGCGTCGCCGGCCAGGATGGCCATGGCTTCCCCGAAGACTTTATGACAGGTCGGGCGTCCTCGCCGGAGATCGTCGTTATCCAGGGCCGGAAGATCATCGTGAATCAGCGAGTAGGTGTGAATCAGTTCGAGCGCGCAGGCCGCCGATTCAACTTCAGACGGAGCATCGGACACCGCGTCCGCCGCGGCCATCGCCAGCAAGGGACGAATCCGTTTGCCGCCCGCGAAGAGACTGTAGCGCATCGCACGATGGATCGTGGCCGGAGGAACCGATTCAGGCGGCACCAGCCGCGCAAGCGCGTCGTCGACGATCCGTTGCCGATTCGCGATGTACTCGGTCAAAATCATTTGTCGGGTCGAAATGGCTGCGCCTGTACCTCGCTGCCCCGGCGCATCAGCACTTCAACGCGAGTTTCCGCCTCTTCAAGCTGCTTGCGGCAGGTCTCGCTGAGCTTCATTCCACGTTCGAAAAGCTCCAGCGCACGCTCGAGCGGCAGTTCCCCGCCCTCCATCTCTTTGACGATCGCCTCCAGTTGCTGAAGACCGGTCTCGAAAGTCAACGGGTTCTCTTCCGGCATCGTTATATTATAAGAGGCGTTGAAAGTACCGCTGTAGGAGAAAGACCTACAGTGGCTCGGGTGATCTGGTAAACTGGCTGCCATTGGCGGACTCATGGCGCCCATTGTGATGTCAAAACGGGTTCAGCGATCCACTGTCATCCGCTATTCGGTTTCCGTCCTCTTAGTCCTGTTCGCACTTGCCCTTACGATCCTCGCGAAACCCCTGTTTGGCGGCAAAGCGCCGTTGACGTTCTTCACTCTGGCGGTGCTTGGCGCGGCTGCGATTGGCGGCCTAGGACCGGGGATCACCACGACGCTTCTGAGCCTTGGATTGATCCGGTTTCTGTTCCCGGATCAGATCTTCAGCCTGCTCCTGGCCCAATCGAGCCTACTTTCCTTTGTGGTGCTCGGCTTCATCGTGAGCCTGGTCCTGGAGAAATTTCGCCGGACCAACGCCGAATTGCAGCAAGCCAAGGCTCATCTCGAGCACGCCAACCGGGAGCTCTCGCATCGCACCGAGGCCCTCGCCCGGTCGAATGAAGAACTTCAGCGCTTTGCCTATGCGCTTTCTCACGACTTGCAGACGCCGCTGCGAACCGTCCGGCTTCATACCGAATTTCTGGTGGACCGAAATTTCGAACTGCTATCCGCCGACGATAAGAAATCCGCGCAATTCATTGTGACCGGGATTGAGCGGATGCAGTCGATGATTAAGGGGCTGCTCGACTATTCCACCGCGACGGAGGATCAAGGCAAGCGAGCCTCCACGGATTGCAATGCCGTCCTGCGAGTCGTGCTGGAGGATTTGCGTGATGCCATTGAGGAAGCCAACGCGATCGTCACCTTCGACCGGCTGCCGGTGGTGGAGGCCAATCGCGACCGGGTCACGCAGGTTTTCTCCAACCTGATCGGCAACGCTTTGAAATATCGCGGTGAGAAACGGCCGGAAATTCATATTTCCGCGCGTGCGGAAAATCAAGGGTGGGTCTTCTCCATCAAGGACAACGGAATCGGGATCGATATGGGGCAGGCCGAACGCATTTTTCGCGTGTTCGAGCGGCTTCATTCCGAGGATGCGTACGAGGGGAGCGGAATCGGGCTGGCTATCTGCCGCGCCATCATCCAGCGGCACGGCGGCAGGATTTGGGTGGAATCGGAGGCGGGGAAAGGCTCTGCGTTCTCATTTACGCTTCCCAGTGCGCCGGACACATCGCCGGGGTCCAGGAAGAGGGAAGCAGTCCATTCAGCGAGACTTTTGTCCAGATAAAATCCGGAGCGGCGGGAGCTCCTTGCAGAACTCCCGCCGCCAACCGAAGTACTACCGGCCTGTCCGGACCAGACAGGTTTTTGCTGACTACTGTAACTACTGCTTGGTGCCGCTCAACGCGCCCGTTCTGCAAGAACCGCAGATACCGTAGCCGGTGCCTTCCACCTGGATGAAAGCGCAGAGCTGGGTCAGACCAGCCAGTTCATGACCTGGAACGATAGGGAGACCGCCGGCGATTCCAGTCTCGTCAATCTTGAGCCAGCCGC
>JBEKBK010000638.1:0-6091 GCA_050015435.1 Bryobacteraceae bacterium | reverse complement strand
CAATCAGGAGCGCTATGCGTTCTTGAAGTGGGGCCAGTCGTCTTTGAAGAATTTCCGTGTGGTCCCGCCCGATACCGGAATCGTGCACCAGGTGAACCTCGAATACCTCGCTCCGGTGGTGTTTCACAACAACGGCTCGGCATATCCTGACACCGTAGTCGGAACCGATTCTCACACCACGATGATCAATGGCCTCGGAGTGGTCGGATGGGGAGTGGGAGGAATCGAAGCCGAGGCGTGCATGCTCGGCCAGCCGACTTCGATGCTGCTGCCGTCCGTAGTCGGTTTCAAGTTGAGCGGCAAACTGCCCGAAGGCGCAACCGCGACGGACCTGGTTCTCACCGTCACTCAGATGCTGCGCAAGAAGGGTGTAGTCGGAAAGTTCGTCGAGTTCTACGGCGACGGAGTCGCTGCACTCAGCGTCGCGGATCGCGCCACCATTTCCAACATGGCCCCCGAATACGGGGCAACCATCGGTGTTTTCCCGATCGACGACGCGTCGCTCGATTACCTGCGCATTACGAATCGTCCGGCGGAGCAGATCGAACTGGTGGAAGCGTACGCCAAAGAACAAGGTCTCTTCCGCACCTCGGCCACGCCCGATCCTGTGTTCTCAGACACGCTAGCCTTGGATCTTTCCACGGTCGTGCCGTCCCTCGCCGGCCCGAAACGTCCCCAGGACCGCATCAATCTGCCGGATGTGAAAAGGAATTTCCTGGACGGACTCGGCGCGGCGCCCAAGACCGCCGAACTCGGCACGAACGGCACACGCGCGACCATTCATGACGGTAGTGTCGTGATCGCCGCGATCACAAGCTGTACCAATACTTCGAACCCCTCCGTCATGGTCGCGGCCGGCTTGCTCGCGAAACATGCCGTCGAGCGCGGCCTTCAATCCAAGTCGTGGGTGAAGACCAGCCTCGCACCGGGCTCGAAAGTGGTCATGGATTATCTCACCCACGCCGGCCTGATGCCGTATCTCGAGAAATTGCACTTCGACCTGGTCGGCTACGGCTGCACGACTTGCATCGGCAACAGCGGACCTCTACCGGATGACGTCGCCGCCGCGGTCCAGAAAGAAAAACTAACCGTCGCCGGCGTGCTCTCTGGGAATCGCAACTTCGAGGGGCGAATCAATCCGCTCGTGCGTGCTAACTATCTCGCGTCCCCGCCGTTGGTGGTAGCTTACGCTCTTGCGGGACGCGTCGACTTGGATCTGGTGAACGAACCCCTCGGCCAGGATCAATCCGGCCACGATGTTTATTTGCGCGACATCTGGCCCTCGCCCGCCGAGGTCCAGGCCGTGGTGAAGGAATCCGTTAAGCGCGAAATGTTCGCCAAGGAGTATTCAGAAGTCTTCGGCGGCGACGCGCAGTGGAATTCGATCAAAGTTCCGCAAGGCGATCTGTACGCCTGGAGCGACAAGTCCACATACATCAAGAAAGCCCCGTACTTCGATCAAATGGTCGATCCTGCCACTCACGTTCGCGATCTGAAGGGTGTTCGCGCGCTCGCCGTGCTCGGCGATTCGGTCACCACCGATCACATTTCGCCGGCAGGCAACATCGCCGTTGATAGTCCGGCGGGCAAATATCTGATCTCACTGGGAGTGAAGGCGGCCGATTTCAACTCGTACGGTTCGCGGCGCGGAAATCACGAAGTGATGGTGCGGGGCACGCTAGCCAACATTCGCTTGAGAAATCAAATGGCGCCGGGCACCGAAGGCGGTTGGACCACGTATATTCCCACTAACGAGAAGATGTTCATCTATGACGCGTCCAAGCTCTATCAGGAGCAGGGCGTGCCGCTTCTGATTCTGGCTGGAAAAGAGTACGGGTCGGGTTCATCTCGCGATTGGGCCGCCAAGGGAGTCTTGCTGCTGGGTGTGCAGGCGGTCATCGCGGAGAGTTTTGAGCGCATTCACCGCTCGAATCTGGTCGGCATGGGAGTGCTCCCGCTCCAGTTCGCAGCGGGTCAGACCCACGCATCGCTCGGCCTGACCGGCTTCGAAACATATACGATCGAAGGTGTTCCAGCGGCAGTAGATTCAAGCGGCAAAACGCCCGTTCGCGTCAAGGCGGAGCTGAACGGCGACGTGAAAACTTTCGAAGCGATCGCGCGAATCGATACGCCGCAGGAAGCCGAATATTACCGCAGCGGCGGCATTCTTCCCTACGTACTGAGGCAATTGGTTGCAGCGCGGGCAGTCAGCTAGGTCCGCCGTCGGCATCGACTTCGGAACCACCAACAGCTCCATCGCCCTTGCCGATTCGTCCGGTTCCGTCGAGCTCGCGACGTTTCCCTTCGCGGGCGCCATCACCGACGCCTACCGGTCGCTTCTGTATCTCGAAAAGACCAAGTCATGGACGGGACCGGAAGGAATAGAACAGTATTTATCCGCCGACCAAAAGGGCCGGCTGATTCAATCCCTAAAATCCTTTTTGAGCAGTCGAACTTTGTTGAGTACCGAAGTGTTCGGCCGCCGTCGCACCCTCGAAGAGCTCATTTCACGAATCATTAAGGATCTTCGCGAGAAGGCCGAACATCAATTCGGCCTCAAGATCCGCGAGGCCGTGGTCGGACGTCCGGTACGCTTCGTGGGCGCGGAGGATGACGACCAGAGCCTCTACGCGGAGACGCGCCTCAGCGAAGCGTTCCACCTGGCAGGCTTCGACTCGATCCAGTTCGAAATGGAGCCGGTCGCCGCCGCCCACTATTACGAATCGACTCTCGATCATGACGAGCTGATCCTGATTGGCGACTTCGGCGGAGGCACCAGCGATTTCTCCCTCATTCATGTCGGTCCCGGCACTCGGTCCCGCAAACTATTGGGGAATGCCGGGGTCGGCTTGGCGGGCGATGCGTTTGACGCCAAGATTATCCGGAACCTGGTCTCGCCAGCCCTTGGAGCCGGCACGCAGATTCGTTCCATGGGCAAGGTTCTGCCTGCGCCCACGTGGGTCTACGCAAAGCTGGAGCGATGGCATCACCTCTCGTTCCTGAAATCCAGGGATGTGATGAACATGCTGAATAGCGTCCTGGCGCAAGCCGACCATCCCGATAAGATTGCCGCATTCCTCCATCTCATCCAGGAGGATCTGGGGTATCAGCTCCACCGAGCCGTTCAAAAGACGAAGTGCGATCTCTCGATTCAAGAGACCGCCCGATTCCAGTTCGACGACGGTTCCATACAACTCGACTTTACGGTCCACCGTAGTGATTTCGAGTTCTGGATCTGCGAGGAGCTTGCACAAATTGAGCAGTGTGTCGATGCGTTGGTGAAGGACTGCGGAATCGAGGCGGCCGAAGTCGACATGGTCTTCCTGACCGGCGGCTCGTCATTTGTTCCAGCCGTTCGAAGGATCTTCGAATCGCGCTTCGGCGCTCATCGAATCAGGGCAGGGAACGAATTCACCTCCGTGGCCCGGGGCCTAGCTCTCAAGGCTCTCAAGGTCCGCCGTGGTCTACAACTAAACCCAGGATAAAAACACCACCGCATTCATCTGGCCGACATACGAGCTCTCGATCTGGAGACACGCATCCCCGAGCATCGCACTGGCTTAGGCCACCACCAGGGCGAGGCAAGGTCGCCGTGTCGGGACGCACTACGCACGAGCGCACCTCCTTCGTTGCCCGTCCAGTTTCGCGAACGCCCTTAGTCGAGGAGAGGCCTTAGGGGACTGCCAAAAGGCTGGCTCGCCAATAGCCCATCAAATTGGAAGGGAAGGAACGGGTAATTCGAATTATTCCTTGCTTCTTAAGGGTATATACTTACTTCATGGAGCCGCTGGCAACCCCGCAGCCACCACAATCGACACCCCCGGGAGAGATCCTGAAGGATTTAGATCGGCAGAGAAAGAACAAAATAGACAATTACTTAACGGGCCTTGCGGTACTTCTTTTTGTTCCTCTTTTCCCGCTGGTGCGGAGTTGGTCGTGCGACACCGTTTCGAGGTGAACGAGCTTTTGCTGACAGCGGCGATCTACGTCGTGACTCTCGGGTTCGCTTCAGAATGGCGCTCATTCTATGTTCTCACCACCCTGGCCACTTTCCTTCTGTCCGTCAGTTATGGGACGATCTCGGAACAGAATCCCGCCACCGTTGTTCATGCATCGTCCGCCTACGCGTCTATCGCCATAGCAGCTGCCTGGACGGCATTTGAACGGTACCGACGTTACATGGTTTACGGCAGACCGTTTTTCGAATGGGAGCAGCGATAGCATGAATCTGTCGGAGTTCGTCGCTACTTTCCGTCGCAAAATAGACTTTTCTGAGGAGCCCCTGCGATTTATGGGGCCTTTGGGTCGATGCACCGATGGCGCTTTTGACCCCGCTCCCATAGGAGCAGGGCGGGAGCGCCTCGGATCATGCCCGAGTCGCGAGGACGTTCCCCATACTGATCAGTGTGTCCGCCATCACGCCGAGTCCCACCCAGCGCTTCATCCCTTCCGCTCCGCGATAGCGGCATCGTGTCAGGCCGTGCCGACGCTTCAGGACGCTGATGCGGCCCTCGCAACCGGTGCGCCAACGTTGCGCTTTCTTGAACCAGCGGCTGTGTTCTTTCTTTTTCCGTTCGGCACTTTTCGTATTGCGATTCGGCACCGCAACCCATTTGACGCCCTTTTCCTCGACGGCCTGTTCCTGCGCCCGCGAATAATATCCCGCGTCCGCCGTCGCCAGATGCGGCACTCGGCCCAGCACACGCTCATGCGTTTCTACCGCTCCTAATAATAGGTCGCGGTCGCTCGGCCGCCGGTCGAACACATCGTAATGCGTGATGATCTGGTTCTCGGTTTCCTGCACCTGCACCATCTTGCCGAACTCGGTTGGCTTGCTGGCTTTGCCCTTGCGGATGATCTCGCTGTGCGGTTCAAACAAGCTCACGATCTTGCCCGGCAAATCCGTGACTCCGTCGAAGACGCGGACCTTGGCCTGCTTCACCACCTGTCTCATCCGGCCCGCCATCTCCGACAGATGTTCGCACAGCCCGAGCAATCCCTTTTTCTTTTTTCTCGACAGCTCTTCTACTTCTGCGATGACCCGTTTGGTGTCGTTCAACACCTGACGCGAAAAACGCAAGAGCTCTCGGTATTGCTTCTTGCGCTTGGCTTCCCCTTCCGCTCCCTTGTGGCGGCTCGCCGTCGCAATGGCGATTACCCGTTTGCTAATACTGCGCGTGCGGTTCCGCACCTTACGCTTCAACTTACCCACTTTGGTTTCGATTTTCTTCATGGTGCGCGTCAGCACCCGCGCGCCATCGCCGAGCAAACTTGAATCGGTAGGGTAATGAATGTTGGTCTCCACCACGGTGGTATCCACGCGCAGTTTGCGTCCCTGAATCACGCCCTCTTCCTGCGCGATCTCCACCAGGCGCCGATGCAGTTCCGCAATCACTTCGCCGTCCAAGGCCTGCGCGATGCGCGCCAGTGTTTTCGCATCTGGAACCTTACCCATCCCAATCCGCGTGAAGTCGCGGTAGCAAAGATTCATCCGCACTTCCCGCTCCAGTGTGTCGAAGCTCCAGTTGCGCACATGCTTCAACAACAGCAAACGCAGCACCATCTCGGCCGGCGTCTGTGAGCGACCCTTGGTCGCACTGTGCTGGTGCCGCTCCCCTTGCGCCTCATACACTCGGTCGACCAGTTCTTCGTCCTCCAGCAACCGGTCGGCTTGGATCATCCACGGCTCCCACAGCGCCCGGACATCTTCGTCGATCATGCCTTCCCACAACACCCGTTGTCCTTGTTTGCGTCGCGTCATGCCCTATCGTGCGGCCACCTTGAAACAGGATCAATAGTGAATGTTCTGGCACCGATCCGCTCCCCGATTCTTCACCTGCCGGGCTCAGAAGGGCCTATTTTGCGACGGAAAGTAGCTAGCGCCGATGTTCCTGTGCGGTATCCATCGTCATCATGGTGAATCGTTAGTCACGCGTCGGATTAGCTTCCACATCGACGTGACAGTCACCTCCGATAATCCTAAGGATTCTATCCGCAGTGGTTCCGGCGCGATAGAGCTTCGGGGACGGGCTGAAAGGGGTGCCGGAACCATTGCGGATAGAATTGGATTGAATTGAGCCGGAACCGGACC
>JBEKBK010000637.1:0-4435 GCA_050015435.1 Bryobacteraceae bacterium | reverse complement strand
CGCCTCTCTCGGAACAGGCGCAAACGGACATCGCGCGCCTTCAAGAGGAAAAAATCGACTATATGCCCGGTCTTTCTTCTGATGAGAAGAAAGATCGCCTATCGCGGATGAGTTATAAGGATTTTCTTCTGAAGGTGGTCAAGGTTCATCCCGATGTGATCCCGTATTATCAGCCGCGCACGCACGGCTTATATGGGATCGGCATCGATGGGGTCGGCGCGCTGGAGTTGTGGCCTGGTGCCCCGGGGTTCCAGGGATTGAATCTGGAGCCGGGCCCGTACCGCCGCTTGAGTTTTACCGCTCTGGGCGAACATATAGAGAAACCGTCCTACAATTTTCATTTCCCGGACGGCAACGCTTCTATCGCGCGTGCACTGGTGCGAGCTTTGATTCCGGACGCAATCCCAGGACATACCGCGGAAGATATCGTCACAGCGAAGGCCGACTACACCCGGCTAGATCATAGTGACTCGCAAGTCCGTATTCGTTTGCAGAGCACTGCCGTTCGTGTGCGTCACGTCGGGGCTCCCGCATCGGCCAAGGAAGTCGAAGTCATCTACGGCCGGGAGAAGAAAATCTTCGCAGTGCGCGGTAAGGCTGTGGTTCTGGCGTGCTGGAATCAGATGATCCCGTATATGTGCGAAGAGCTGCCTGCGAAGCAAAAGGAGGCGCTGCATTATGGGGTGAAAGTGCCGCTGGTTTACACCGCTGTCGCCCTTCGCAACTGGAAGGCATTCCATAATCTGGGCATACGAAACGTTTCGACGCCGGGTATGTATCACACCACGGTCAACATGGAACAGCCCACCATGATTGGCGATTATCTGCCGACGCTGAAATCACCGGACGATCCGGTCTTGTTGCGGATGTTGCGAACACCATGTAAACCGGGCCTTCCAGCGAGAGATCAGCATCGCGCAGGACACGCCGATTTGTTATCGACCTCGTTCGAGACGTTCGAGCGCAAGATCCGGGATCAGTTGGCGCGCGTCTTGGGGGCCGGCGGTTTCGATCCCGCGACCGACATCGAAGCGATCACGGTCAACCGGTGGCCGCATGGATACGCGTACGAGTACAACTTCCTGTGGGATCCGGAATGGCCCAAGGGTGAATCGCCTTGCGAGATCGGCCGCAAGCCGTTTGGGCGAATCACTATCGCCAACTCTGACGCCGCGGCGGCAGCCTACACTGATCAGGCGATGGATCAGGCGTATCGGGCGGTGCAAGAACTCTTGGCATAGAGACTCAAAACTCAAGCCGCGCCTGAAATGCGATCATGCGCGGTGAACTGTCTCCGCCCAATCCAACCCCCAGCAATCCGGTCGGCGGTGATGTTGAGTAACTAAGGGCACCGAATCCAGTCTGCGTGGAGGGCTTTCCTGGAATTCCTGCGTACCCCAGCACCGGAAGTCCGAAATTCGGGTGATTGAAAACGTTAAAGAATTGGCCGTCGATGCGCAGCTTGACCTGTTCTGTCAGTTGGAACCACTTGGTCAGATAAAGGTCGCTCCAGACAAAATCAGGACCGCGCAATACGTTTCGACCGAGATTGCCGAACTGGCAATTCTGCGGGTTATCGCCGCCGGCACATGCGCCGGTGCTCGGATCGACGGCCGAAATAAACGCATTCGGGTTCAGCCACTGGATGGTTCCAGGCTGGGTTACGCCAGGAATCGGGTTGTGTTCGTACACGGCCACGCCTGGAATCACGCTGGCGTATTGCGGTCCGCTCCCCTGCACAATGCCGTTTCCGTTGGCGGAATACGGCGCGCTTACGACCGAGAATGGCAAGCCGCTATGCCAAAACGCGGTACCGGAGACCTGCCATCCGTTCAGAACTCGGGCCAGCGCGTGGTTGTGGACATGGATCGGCAACTGATAAACGTACTCGGCGGTGAGATTGTGCCGCACATCGTAGTCGCACGGACCGTATTGCCGGCCGAGTTCGCCGGGCAGCGGCGAGAGAAGGGCTCCTGAGGCGAACGGCAGGAATCCGCCGTTCGAAACCGTGTCCATACAGCGGCTCCAGGTGTAGTTCGTTAGGACTTGAATGCCGTGCCCAAGGCGTTTGTCAGCGGTCAACTGAAGGCCGTTGTAGTGGCTGTTCGCCCCAGTGCTCAACTGCGTCACCGCGCCGAAGCGCGGGTCAATCGGTTTCTCGTAAGGAAATGGCGCAAAGCAGCCTTCACAGACCGTCTGATATCCGTTCACCTGCGTCTCATAGGGTTGGTTGACGGCGCGCGTGCCGACATACTGCGCTCGCAGATTGAGGGCGTTGCCGATCTGGTGCTCCACGGCAAAGCTCCACTGCATGAAGTATGGCGCATGGAGCTTGCCATCCGGAACGGCGGTAATGGAAATCGGCGGAAGGCATGCGCCCGGGTTGGCGAGCGGCGAGGCGCAGGAAAGCTCACCTTGAGCGAAACCAGAAGTGAACAATTGATTCGCAGCGATGGTCGCGTCCACCGCGCTACCCGGCACACCAGGCGCAATGGCTGTTCCGCCGGCGGTGCCCAGCAGCCCCCCTTGAAACGTCTTGGAATACGGCGGGTTCACGCCTACCAGATCGGCCACGCTGCCGGGCAAAATATCGCTGAACAGGCCAAAGCCGGTACGCAGCACGGTATGCGGCGCGATTTGCCACGCGAGCGCGGTTCGGGGTTGCAGGATCGCGGCGGGCGTCGCGGCGAAAATCGTCCCTTGCTGGGTCTGGATCACCTGGTTCAGTGGTTGGTTCACATTGTGCGAGATCGAATCGAACGAACCGGCGAGGCGCGCCACGTCGTCATGCGGGTTCACGGGATTCGAGTTGTACGTATCGCGGATGCCGAAGGTCCAGGTCAAAGTGCGCGTTAACTTCCAGGTGTCCTGCGCATAAAAGTCCAGATTGAGGAAGTTGTAGGGCTGCGAATCGGCCAGCGGAAAGGTTTCTGAAGCCGTCGAGGCAACGCCGTAAATGAATTGCGGCAGGGTCGTGTAGGTCACCAACGGGACCACGCCCTCGCCAAAATCATAGTCATTCAGGCGGAAGATCCGGCTGTTCGTTCCGAACCGGAATTCGTGCGCGCCGACCGTCCAGGCCAGATTATCGTTGATGAAGAAACGCGAGGCGCGGCGCCCCTGCACCCAAGTGTTGTCGAGCCCTCCGAGCGTCGTGAACGGCGCACCTGCGCCGCTGCCCTGGAGGACGATTGGGAAAGCCGCCAGCGTCTTCTGCAAGTCGGACGGGCCGAACAGACTTTCATACCACGAAAACGCTGGATTGAAGTAATTCACCAGACGGCTGGAGAACACATGCGTATAGCCCGATGCGAAAGAATAGAGCGGCTGTGGCGAGATGGCGTTGAACAGTGGATTAATCGGATCGGTGTACGCGGCTTGAAGACCGGTGTCCGCTTGAAACCGGTACCAGGTAATGTTGTTCGCACCGATGTTGTAGTCGATTCGAGCCGTTTGCACCTGCTCGCGATCGTCGCTCGAGTGCGAAACACTCTGCCGGTTCGCGCAACCGTTTCCATCCGGCGGATTGCCTCCCGCGGAAGTTTCATCGCTGTTGAATGGACAGCCGAGAACCGCGAGCGGAGTCCCCGCTGTGGGCCCGTACAGGGAAAAGAGATTCTTGTAGAACGGAACGAGCTGTGGCGCGGGCTTATAAGCTGATCCGCTTATCGAGTCCACACCACCGAGCGGCAATTGCTGCAACACATAGTTCTGAAAAGCGGGCGTCGGCACCGCCGTGGCGGTTACGATCGGAAGCGCAATCCGAATCCATTCGGAATCGAAGAAGAAAAACAGCTTGTCGTGGATGATCGGGCCTCCGAGGCTTCCTCCGAAGTGATTCACCGTAGAGCGCGGCTTATGGTTTCCCGCTGTGGCGTTTGTAAAAAAGTCGGCCGCGTTGAATTTCGAGCCGTTCCACAGCTCATACAAGTTTCCGTGAAAATGGTTGGTTCCCGATTTCGTGACATAGTTGACCTGAGAAGCTCCGTACCGGCCCAGATCGACTGCATAGGAAACGGTGTTGACCGTCACCTCCGCGATCGAATTCAATCCCAAGACCAGATTCGTCGAAAGTCCACTATTCAGGTTGGTCAGCGGATCGTTGGTTTCGAGGCCATCGACAATGTAGCCGTTCGAAAGAGACGGCAGACCATTGAACTGCACATTGCCGTAACCATTCGTGCCGCCGACGAAGTCGTTCCCGCTGCCGGCAGTGTTGATGAGCGCGCCGGCGGCAAATTGCAGCGGATAGGTCATGTCGCCACCGGGATTCGGAAGGTCTTCAAGGGATCGGGCGGTCAGAGTCGTCGACGTGTTGGGATTCTGCGGGTTGACCAGCGCCGTCTGCTCTCGCACCAGGATGGTTTCGCTGGCGGATTCAATGTTGAGCTTGAAATCGACCGTTTGCCTCTGCCCAAGACCGGCGGCGACGGCG
>JBEKBK010000636.1:0-6659 GCA_050015435.1 Bryobacteraceae bacterium | reverse complement strand
AACCGGGTCAGATACAGAAAGAATCAAAACGAGACATCGATCGCGCTCGCCGCACGCTCAGATCATACGAACCACGCGCTTCGAGGATCGTTCTGCGCATAATTCAGGTAGTACAAAACAGGCCTAGCTTCGAGAGTTGCGGTTCCTTGCCGCGAATAAGCCGAATTATTTGAGACAGTGACACTTCGGCGGAGGTTTTGCCCCACACTTAATGTCCGGAATAGCAAGCTGCGAAAGCGGCGCGGTCAACTAGCCGCCCCGATAGTTTGCAATTCCGGAGTCCATTCACCACCCATGAGGTCAAAAATCGGTGCCGGTCTTGCGAAATATCCTGTTCTCACATTTTGTTCACGGTCAACTTCCCCTAACCGTACACCTCCCAAACGGCGGCCCATCGTTCGTAGCGGTGCCGCCGTCCACCGGCTTCGGACGCCGCCGCGATGGATTCGAGGGCTGGCGATTGACCGTAAGACGGTCGAGGGCCCATGAAGCCTCCGTGGAGAGAGGATTATTCGGCACTTGGGTTAGTCCATGGATAACCTTAAGGTAAGATTGAAACACTGTGACGGAGATGTCATGAAACAAGCGAGTTTGTGTGGGTTACCGCTCTGTCTGCTCATTGGAGGCTCCTTACTTGCCCAGACCACGCTCGACAATGTGAGCGTTCTGATTGACGGCAAAAAAGCCGCGATTGCTTACGTCAGCCCGACGCAACTCAACGTTCAAGCGCCTTTGGATACGGCTACTGGGATGGTGCCCGTGCAGACCCGGATAACACGACTGAAAATGTATCGCGCCTGCAGACCGCGTTTTTCAATGTCGGTCTGACCGGCGGTGATCAGCTACGCCAGAGGACGGCTTTCGCTCTGGCCCAGATCATGGTGGTTTCCGCGGTCTCGGATGCGACCTTCGAACAAATGGTGTCGTACCAGCGCCTCTTGGGTAACGACGCTTTTAGTACATACCGCACGGTCTTGACCGACATGACGTTAAATCCTGCCATGGGCGATTACCTCAACATGGTGAACAACAACAAGGCCACCGCGACCACTGCCCCGAATGAGAACTACGCCCGCGAATCCATGCAACTCTTTACGCTGGGGCTTTCGCAATTCGACCCCACTGGCGTCCCCATCCAGGCCGGCGGGAGCACGGTTCCGGAGTACGATCAGTCCACCGTGTCGAGCATGGCCAAAGTAATGACTGGATGGACCTATGGTCAAACCCCGGGATTTGCGTCGCTCTGGACGAATGTGCCCTACTATTTCGGGCCCATGGTAGCGTTCGAGAATTATCACGACACCACCCAAAAAGTTCTTAACTTGCCGGTGCCGTGCGTCATTGCCGCCGGAGGGACCGCGGAGAGTGACCTAAACGCGGCCTTCGATTGCCTTTTCCAACAGACGAACCTGGCTCCCTTCGTTGCTCGCAGGCTGATTCAAAGGTTCGTGATGAGTAACCCTTCACCGGCGTATGTTGGCCGGGTGGCCAACGTCCTCCAGTCTTCGCAAGGGAATCTTCAGAGTGTCATCAGCACCTTACTCAATGATCCTGAAGCTCAGACGGAAGGCACGGGTAAACTTGCCGAGCCGATCCTGTATGTGACGGGTCTGCTACGTGCGCTCAATGCGCAGATCAGCGCTCCTGATGCGCTGACTGCGCAAGCGGCGGCCATGGGCCAGACACCCCTCTCGCCCGGCAGCGTGTTTAGCTTCTTTTCGCCTTTTTATGTCGTCCCTGGGATCACTCCCCCACCGGTGGCGCCGGAGTTTCAGGCGCTGAACGCGGCGACGGCATTGGCCCGCGCGAACTTCGCCTACCGTGTGGTTACCAATGGAATATCCAGCGGTATCACGATTGACTTGAGCAACCTGACAGACTTGTCCAACAATCCTGCGGATCTGGTGGAGGCGCTTAACCAAGCGTTGTTTAGGGGCGAAATGGACTCCAATGTGCGCAGCATTCTGGTCACCGCCGCCGGCGGCTCCACCAATCTGGCGTCGCGTGTGCGGAGCGCGCTCTACGCCGCGGCTGCCTCGCCGCAATATGAAGTGAAAAGATAACCGGAGAATCGGTATGGCATTTCTACTGCTTAGTTGCATAAGTTAATAATGGTATTGCGGAGCTGGCTGCCCTTCACCTCGCGCTTACGCCAGTGGAAGGGCTTGGGGTGTTCATTGGTCCTGTCCACGAAGGCTTCAACGCTTCCTCCTTTGGCGACTTCGGCTCATTGCAGTCAACTCAGCACGAACCTCCGCTGAGCAATCCAGTGGCGCAGCTTGCTTGGGCATCTCCCAAACATTCTAATACACTAATGTAGTATTGCAACTAAGCACTACAAACTCCATCGCGTCGCGACTTTCTTCGGCTCGGCTATCGAACACTCTCCACCATAGGCGCAGCTGCGGCCTTTGGCCGGGCAGGATTGGTTACCGCGCGGGCTCAAGCAACTAGCGATTACAAAGCATTGGTCTGCATTTTTCTATTCGGAGGCAACGACGCCAATAACATGCTGGTGCCGAACGACGCCGCGACTTACGCCAATTATCAGAAGATCCGGCAGAACCTGGCCCTTTCGCAAGGCTCCCTGGTAAACATCTACGACGCCGCCACAAGTGCTGACTACGGGTTGCATCCGAGCTTTGCGCCCATCGCACCGCTGTACAACGTCAGCAAGCGGCTGGCTATTGCGACGAACGTCGGAACATTAGTGCAGCCCGTGCCGCGAGGATCGAATGGTTTGCCGCAGCTCAGTGCGGTTCCGTTGCCGGTGAACCTGTATTCGCATTCGGACCAGCAGAGCGAGTGGCAGAACTCGATTCCGCAGGGAGGCGCAACCACCGGTTGGTCCGGCCGGTTGTCCGACAGAGTGGCCGGCCTTACCTCGGGCGTAGTGCCGCCGGCCATCACCGTCGCAGGCAACACGCTTCAGTTAATCGGCCAAAACACACAGCCTTCCGCGGTAAGCACCACTAACTTTGGATTGGTGGCGCCCGCCACCGATCCCGGGTCTACCGCGTTGCAGAGTCTGCTTGGCCTCTCCAGTGGAGTAACGCTGGTTCAAGCGGCGCAAAATTCGTTGGCGGACGCCATCTCGGTGGCGAAAGCCGTGAACGCGGCGTTAACGGGCAGCAGCAGCCTGGGGGTCACGTTCCAGGCCACAGACATTGGCACGCAACTGGGGCAGGTCGCTAAGCTCATCCAGGTGCGAGCCTCACTTGGCGCCAGTCGCCAAATCTTCTTCTGCAGCCAGGGCGGTTACGACACGCATTCGAACCAGCTGGCCCAGCAGGTGACGCTCTACGGCAATCTGGCTAACGCGCTGGGGGATTTCGATCAGGCTATGGGCGTGCTCGGCATGCAGAAGAACGTGACCACCTTCACGGAATCCGATTTCGGACGCACGTTTCAGCCCAATGGAAATGCCGGCAGGGACCACGGGTGGGCTAACCACGCCCTGGTTATGGGCGGCGCCGTTAACGGCGGCGCGCTCTACGGAGCCTTCCCCGAACTGGCGTTGGGCGGTCCCGACGACTCCGGGAACCGCGGCACGTGGGTACCCAGCACGTCGCAAGACCAGTACATGGGTGCTCTAGCAAAGTGGTTCGGCTTGGCTCACGAAGATATGGACTACGTCTTCCCTAATCTCTAGGGCTTTAACTATCAGACCCCAGCTTTCATTTAGAGTCCGCCCATTCGTTTCGCGCGACACCTGTCCAGCCGCGAGCCCGACCTCCAAGAATCAGGCCGCGTCAGCTTCGACGTCGGTTGCCGTCGCCAAGTACGCCCCAGCGGTCTGACAGACACGAGCGACGGTCAACCGCTGCTCTATCACGCCGACGGTAGTTACGTGAATAAGAGCAATCCAGCGAATCGCGACGAGCCTTTGACCATGTATGCGGTCGGTTTGGGTCCGACCACGGACGGCGCCGTGACCGCGAGCCCTCGACCTCGAGTCCGCTCGCGGTATCCGGTACGGTGGCAGTGTTCTTCGACAACCCCCTTTTCAGGTAAGCGGCCATCATTGTGGACTGGAGCGGCCTGGCACCCGAACTAATCGGGGTCTACCAGCTTAATCTGCGAGTGCCAGGGTTCCACATCTCGGGAGACGCCCTGCCGATAACCTTGGAGATCGGCGGGGCGAGCAGTCCGACCACTGGTCCGGTAGTGCCTACGTGGCGGTGAATTGAACTACTGCCTAAGCGGTCGTAACGATATATGATCGCATGACCAAATCTGGTCACGACCGCAACATTTTCGCGAAGACATTAGATCGGAATGATCGCCGCTGGAAATCGTCCGCGAGACGCGAGGATCTCAAAACTGCGGCTCTATTCCACTGATTCGAGGCGATTCTACACAACACATCTCCGATCTGGATAGGTTGGGCCGCCTAGTGCATTGATTACCGGCGAGAAGGAGACGTCATGCGTATTCGCTTCATTCGTTCGCTGCTATTCGCAGGAGGAACGCTATTCCTGTCGGCGGCGGCTTTCGCGCAAGTCGGCGTGTCCGTTCAAATCGCGCCCCCTCCGCTGCCCGCCTACGAGCAGCCGATTTGCCCCGGCGACGGTTATATCTGGACGCCAGGGTATTGGGCCTGAGTATTACTGGATACCGGGGACATGGGTGATGGCTCCCGAAGCCGGGTTCCTCTGGACTCCGGGCTACTCGGGTTGGAGCAGTGGTGGATATTTCTTTAATCAAAGCTATTGGGGAGCATCTGTAGGTTTCTATGGCGGGATCAACTACGGCTTCGGATACTTCGGCAATGGTTATGAAGGCGGCCGCTGGGAGAACGGGCGCTTCTTCTACAACACGGCCGTGAATCGCCTGGACGCTAACTCGATCCACAACGTTTACAACACAAGGGTGAACGAGAACGTCAACCGCGTCAGCTACAACGGCGGCGAGGGCGGAATCAACGCGCGCGCCACGTCTCAGGAGGAGGATGCGGCTCGTGGCCGGCATGTTGGGCCGGTAGCCGCTCAAACTCAACATGCGTGGTCCGCGCACAATAACCCGCAGCAACGGCTTTCCGCGAACCATGGCGCGCCGCCAGTAACTGCGACTCCTCGCCCCAACACGGCAGTCCATCCTAAGGAACTGCCGCCGGTCGAACGTCCGGCCATCGCCAAGACAAGGAACGCGAAGCAGGACCAGAATCATCAGAAGCAGCAGGACAAGGCAGTCGCCAAGCAGAACCAGGATCGGCAGCAGCTCCAGCAGAGGCAGGACAAGGAAGATCAGCAGCTGGCGAGACAAAAGGCCGCTCCCGCCAGAACGCAGCAAATGGAACAGCAACACGCACAGCAGACGCAGCGCATGCAGCAAGGACACACGCAACAGATGCAGCAGATGGCGCAGAGACAGTCGGGCGGCGGAGGCGGAGGAGGAGCTCGGGGCGGTGCGCGTCGGTAATTGAAGAACCTAGCGGATCGCGACCGTTACCGTGTTGCTCACTGCCGATCCCTGTTGGAGATACAGGGCAAGGGAAGAGCCTGGCGGCAGACTCGCAGGTATCTGAACGTTCGCCTGATAGAGACCGATCGTGCCCGGTGTCAGTCCGGCGAAGGCTGCCGGGACAGTTGTTCCGCCGATCACAGCGCTCACTGGAGTGTTCGCCCGGCTGAGCCCGCCGCTGGAGGTCACAGCGCCGAAACCCGTTCCGTAAATCACGAGGTAACTGCCACGGTCGGCGGGATTGGACGGTGTATTGGGCGTATTGTCCTGATTGGTGATCGCGGCCTCACCCGGTGAAATCGTGAAGATGGCAGGCGCTACGGGGCTGATGACGATCGGTTGCTGGGCGCTGCCGTTTGCAGACGTGACCTTCAGCGTGGCGGTCCCCGGTGCGATGTCCAACGGGATCTGAGCATTTACCAGAAAGGGGAGTGCGGCAATGACAGTGGCGGGTTCACCGTTAATTTGCGCGGTGGTCGAAGGGCCGAATCCTGCTCCAACTATAGAAATCAGCCCTCCAGGTGCGATCGCGCTGGTAAAGCTCGCCGCGTTCTCGACGCTGGACGGAGTGAACGTCAACGCGACCGGACTCAGGGTCCACTGCGGACCGTTCCCCGTTATGGCAAGGGACGTGGGCGAAGATCCCGATAGCACCACGCGCTCGCCGGGCGTAGCCAGGCCGGAAAACGTGGTGTTATACTCGCCGTTCGCGGCGATATCGAGTTGATACGGACCTGCGGATCCTTGGCAGGCATTGAAAAATAGAGTGCCGGCGATCGTAACGGAGCCCGGCACGAAGGGGATATCCGGGAACTGGAGCGTTTGACCGCACGCGCCCGCAATCGAAGAGATGGAGATCGGCGCGTTGGCAGCCACCAGGAATCCGGAAAAACCAGAGATTTGCGGCGAGAGCTGCACGACACCGGAGAGCGTTCCCATAAAAGATTTTCCGCCAGTGGTGAATCCGTTGAGGTACGCGCTGAGGTTCGTTTGTGCAAATGCCGAGTCCGCGATGAGAATGCTTCCATCGCTTGCCACGCCCGTCGCGACCACAAATTGCGAGCCGCTCGATCCCATCGAAAGTACGAGCAAGACGGGTGAGCCAGCGGAGACCAGATCGCGGACGGAGTTCAGGTTCGCCGGCAGGATCTGAACCTCGAGACCGCCGCCCACGAATGCTCCTGCTCGCCACAGAT
>JBEKBK010000635.1:0-4455 GCA_050015435.1 Bryobacteraceae bacterium | reverse complement strand
CGCCATTTGGGGAAACCCTCATGATCCCTTGTCCGCGCTGCGCAAAAACGATGCCGTCCGGCCCCCACGTAGTCCCTGTCGGGCCGTTAACAGCGCAAATCGTTACTGGTGCGCCGCCGCTGATGGAGACTCTCTTGAGCGTCTGATCCGCGTTCGCATAAAACGCCAGCGATTTGCCGTCCGGAGAAAAAGCAGGATTCACGACGCTGCCGCCAATACCGGTAAAATCGGTTCCCGGAATGGCCCTTGCCTCCAAGTCAGCCATGTTACGCAGATATAGCTGGCCGATTGGCTACGTACGCCACCTGCGTACCATCCGCCGAAATGGCGAGGAACAAGCGGCCGGTGTTGGTGAATGTCTGGCCCTCTGGCAGCGTGATGGAGAATCTGGTGATGGTTGGAGAAGGTGATGGCTTGAAGATCCAAGCCGCTGTCGCGGCGAGGGCGACGAAAAGAACCGCAGAGATCGCCCATGGGAGCCAGGCACCGTGACGCGGTTGGGTTGTGACGATGACCACCGCGGGCGGTTCTTCCAGCAAATACCGCGCTTCGCCGATATCGCGCAGGCGTATCTTAGGGTCCCGCTCCAGGCAGCGCCGCAGAAGTTTGCGGGCCTGCGCCGGCGCTTTATCGATCTCCGGTTGCTTGGTCAAAACCTGCGCCAGCGTGTCAGAGACATCCTCGCCCTTGAACAAACGATCGCCGGTCAGCAGCTCATACAGCACCACACCGAAGGACCAGATGTCAGCGCGCTTATCCACATTCTTGCCCTTCGCCTGCTCAGGGCTCATATAAGCAGCGGTTCCGAGGATCACTCCTACCTGCGTTGCTCCCAACGTCAGGGTGGGCGAGTCCTCGGCACTTGCGGACGCGACGGTCTCGCCACGGAATGCCTTGGCTAACCCGAAGTCCAGCAACTTTACGACGCCATCCGGAGTAACCTTCACGTTGGCAGGCTTGAGATCGCGATGGATGATGCCTTTCTCGTGCGCATATTCCAAGGCGTCGGCGATCTGCGTGGCGATCTTCCAGGCTTCGTCGAAAGGCAGCGGTCCTTTGGGAGATTCGCCTTCAACCAGTTCTATCACCAGGGCGTGATCCTGGAGGCCATAGATGTGCGCGATGTTGGTGTGATTGAGCGAGGCCAGCACTTGCGCCTCGCGCGCAAAGCGAGCCAAGCGTTCCGGATCGTTGGCAAACGCGTCGGGCAACACTTTCAGCGCCACGTCGCGCTTCAGCTTGGGGTCGTGGGCACGATACACTTCGCCCATGCCGCCCGCGCCGATCGCAGCGACGATCTCATAAGGGCCGAGCTTTGAGCCCACGGCCACAGACATACGGTTCAAACCATTCTATCGGAACCCCTTAGAATGGAATACGTGAACAGGCGCCAACTTCTCGGTCTGGTTGCTGTGCCTTACAGCCTTCCGCTTCTGGCTCAGCAGAATGGCGCGGTGGTCCGTCCGTTCCGGGTGGCGATTCCCCAAAAGACGATCGATCATATTCTCCGCCGGGTTCGTGAGACGCGTTTTCCCGAACGGATCGATTCAGACGACTGGAGCTACGGCGCCAATTGGGATTACATGAAGGAGTTGGCGGCGTATTGGACGACCCGCTACGACTGGCGGAAGACCGAAGCCCGCCTCAACAGCTTCCCTCAGTTCATGACCCGGATTGAGGATTTCGATATCCATTTCATGCATGTGCGCGGTAAGGGTCCGCGCCCGTTTCCCCTGCTTCTGACCCACGGCTGGCCTGGTTCTGTCGTCGAGTTTCTGGAGGCCATCGGTCCGTTAACGGATCCGGCGAGCCACGGCGGCTCCGCCGAGGATGCGTTCGATGTCGTGATTCCGTCTCTACCAGGCTTTGGCTTTTCCTCGAAACCCAAGGGCAAGCCGGTTGGTCCGGTCAGCATTGCGCGCATGTGGCACCGGCTGATGACACAGTCGCTCGGCTATACGAAGTACGGCGCACAAGGAGGCGACTGGGGTTGCATCATCACTATTCAGCTTGCCCTTCAATTCCCCGGTGATTTGGCGGGAATTCATCTGAACGCGGCCACGGTGCGCCCTGCGCCGGCCGATTCCGAAACGACAGAGGAAGAACGGACCTGGAGACGGGCAGCGGCTGCGTTCAGCGCGCGTGAGAGCGATTATGCGGGCGAACAAGGGAACAAGCCTGAAACCGTAGCGTTCGCCTTGGCCGACAACCCGGTGGGAACCGCCGCGTGGATCGTGGAGAAACTCAAAGTGTGGAGCGACTCGGGCAACAATATCGAGAGCGTGTTCACCAAAGATGCCTTGCTCTCTAACGTGATGGTCTATCTGGTCACGGACTCCGAGCCAACGGCTGTGTGGATTTACCGTGGCGCGCGGGAGGATACCAAAGGCGCGCCGGTTCGCACTAAGATCAACGTGCCGACCGGGTACGCCGCCTTTCCTCACGAAATGACCAACCTGGCGCCGGTGCGGAGCGCGCTGGAACGAGACTTCAATTTGACACGCTACACCCAAATGCCAAAGGGCGGCCATTTCGCATGCTTTGAGCAGCCCCAGCTTTTTGTCGCCGATGTACGCGACTTCTTCCGCTCCGTCCGGACCTAGAAAGGAGAGACCATGTGATTCGTCACTTCCTCATCGCCATCGCCACGGCAGGTTTCGTCTTACCGATGTATCTTTCAGCCCAGTGCCCCACGACCACCGCGCCAAATCCGCCCTTCGTTCCTCCAGCGCCCTACTTCGCCAACGCGTATCCGAGCCTTGGACTCTTATATGGCACGGCGTCCTTGTGGACGTGGATTTCGACGGACCCGGAATCGTGGCGAGGCCCTGCATGTTGCCGGACACAGCACCCCTTTGTTGCAAAGCTCGCTTATACGCGCGCTAGATTTGATGCGCGCAAAGAGAACGATCCGGAATTGACGATCGTCGCCACGCCTCGACGCTTTGGCGCCTTTGGTTTGGGCGGAACACGCCAACGCAACGTGGGGCCCCGGCGACCGCAACGATTCGCCAACATGACGATGCTGACCGGACTTGACCTTCCTGCCGCGGGCTGTTGGGGGATCGCCGCTCGTTATAGCGATCCTGACGGAAAGGTTCAGACGTTGAGTTACGTCGTGTTGTCGAAGCCATAGCACCTCCGCTTCCAGTGCGGTCGGATATGATTGTTGTGTAGGAAACGAGGCTCGTATGAGCAAACAGCTTCACCCTTCCATCGCGGCTATTTTGACCATCTCGGCCGCTTTCGGTCAGACTTCCAAGAGCCCCGATCTTCAAGGGACCTGGATGACCTCGACCCTGACGCCTCTCGAAAGACCGGCGGAGTTCGAAAACAAGCCGGCACTTACCGAGCAGGAAGCGGTCGAATACGCGAAAAAGACGCTACAGCAGCTCAACCGTGACCGGCGCGACGGAGGCGGTGAAGTGGACGTTGGCCGTGGGTACCCCGAAGCATTCTTTGATCGCGGCACGACGCTGGCTCGGATTGGCCAGACGTTCCCTACTTCGCTGGTCTTCGATCCGCCCAACGGACGCATCCCCCCAGTGACACCCGAGGCGATGCGAAAACTCGCAGCGGAGCGGACCGAGGCGAGAGCACATCCGGCGGATCGCGCGGCGAACCGCTCACTTCAGGAGCGCTGCCTGTTATCAGGCGCCACCGGACCGCCGATGCTCCCGGGGATATACAACAACAACTTCCAGATCGTGCAGACGCCGGATTACGTGATGATTGTGAGCGAAATGATTCATGACGTGCGGGTGATTCCCTTGGATGGTCGCTCCCATCCGCCGCCGTCGGTGCGGCTGTGGATGGGCGATTCGGTCGGCCATTGGGAGGGCCAGACCCTCGTGGTAGACACCACGAATTTCACGGAAAACACCAGCTTCCACGGCTCCGATACGAACCTGCATCTGATTGAACGTTTCACGCGCGCCGACCCGAAGACGATTGTCTATGAGTTTACGATCGACGATCCGACGGCATTCACGAAATCCTGGAGTGCGAGACTTCCCCTGGTTCCGAGCGACGGCCCAATTTACGAGTACGCCTGTCATGAAGGTAATTACGCGTTGCGGGACATTCTTGCCGGGGCCCGCGAGGAAGAACGAAAAGCGCAGCACTAACGCTTGCGAATCTACCTCCTTCTGGACCGGATGGGAAAGCGTCGTTGGACGATGTTCGTCCCGGGGCTGGCGGCGGCTTTGTTGCGAATCGCGCTGATTCCGGTGCTGCCGATTCCAGAGCCGCGAATCCACGATGAGTTTAGCTTCCTGCTGGGCGCTGATACATTCAGCCACGGGCGTCTCGCCAATCCGGTTCATCCTCACTGGCGATTTTTCGAAACGATTCATGAGCTCTCGATTCCCACGTACGCTTCGAAGTATCCACCCGGACAAGCGTTGTTTCTTGCCGCCGGACAAGTGCTCTTCGGCCATCCATTCTTCGGCTGCA
>JBEKBK010000634.1:0-4477 GCA_050015435.1 Bryobacteraceae bacterium | reverse complement strand
GATTCTGGCGGATGTAGAAATCCCGCGACACCACCACCGCCTCCTGTACTTCCACCGAGCGGACGTCGGCATGCAACGGACCTTGCCGCAAACGGGATTCCAAGATCGTCTAGTTGTCGCGAGGTTCCGTTGGCGTCAACCTCGACGGCTGGCGATGCGATCAACAGCTCGACGGGGCAGGTTCATGCTGGAGCTGCAGTTCGCTCTGAAGGCTTATTCATGCACGGCTAGAAAGTGTTTCAGCGGATATAGAAATCCGTCGATACTACGACCGCCGCTTCCTGTACCTCCACTGAGCGGACGTCAGCTCGCAACGGACCTTGCCGCAGACGGGATTCCAAGTCGTCAAGCTGCCGCGTCGTTCCGTTAGCGTGAACCTCGACGCATCCGTCGTCCAGGTTGCGAGCCCACCCCGTGACGCCAAGCTCACGAGCGGCCCGCTCCGCGAAATAGCGGAACCCCACTCCCTGGACCCGCCCGCAGATCAGGTACCGGCGCGCTGTAATGCCCTTCATTGTCAGTGAGTTTACCGACTTCGATTAGGGTAACCCATTAGACACGCCGGCGCGTTCCCATGTTATGATTCGATAGCAATGAAGGCTCCCGTGCTTCGGCTGACGCCGGGAATCGCCCTAGTCTTCGACTTGGACGGCGTCGTCGTTGACTCGATGCCGGTTCACAAGCTCGCGTGGCAGCGCTATCTTCGATCACTCGGGGTCAATGGCAACCACGTGGAATCCCGCATGCATGGCCGGCGCAACGACGAGATCGTGAGAGACTTTCTGGGACCCGATGTCGATTCTACAGTCGTGTTCGAGCATGGCGCGGCCAAGGAACGCTTGTTCCGCGAGCTGATGGGCGATGAGCTGGATCGCCGGCTGGTACCAGGAGTGAAACAGTTTCTGGAGCGCGCCGTGAGCGCCCCAATAGGGCTCGCGACGAATGCCGAACCCGCGAATGTCGATTTCGTTCTGGACCGCTCCGGTCTGCGCCCATACTTTGATTCGATTGTCGACGGGACCCAAGTCGCGTCAGCGAAACCAGCGCCGGACGTTTACTTGCTCGCCGCCGAAAGACTGGGCGTCGCCCCCGCCAATTGCATCGTTTTTGAGGACTCGCCCGTGGGCATCGAAGCCGCGCGAGCCGCCGGCACGCGAGTGGTCGGCATCCTGACGCACGCAGCGTCGCTCGAGGGGGTCGATCTGGCGGTCCGCGATTTCCTGCAACCGGAGCTGGGGCCGTGGCTGTCGGCCCAGAGGGTGGTCTAGTGCTCAGGTCTTTTCTACTGGCGACTGTCCTGGTGGCGACCGCATCGGCGCAGGATATTTTGACGCTCGAGCAAGCGACCGCGCGCACCGGGCACGACTTCACCATCTTGCACGAAGGCCGCGCGGTCACCGTGCGCGGCCAAGTGGCCTCAGTTCCAGTGTGGGCGCTGGGTTCCTATTACGTTTCTCTCCGCGATGCCGACGATCACGCCTTGCTACTCAGCGGTAGTCGCGAGAAATTCGCGGATCTCAGGCCCGGGGAGTCGGTGGAAGCGCAAGGGACGATTCAAAGCCGCGCCGGTTTGCCGCTGCTGACGCCGTCGGCACTGCGAAAGTTGTCGGACGACGCAGCGCCGGCTCCCAAGGAATTGACCATCGCCGAAATCAACACCCTTCGCTTCGTAGGGCTGCTCGCGCGGACTCGGGCAACGGTGACGGGCATCGGCGAAAATCTGGGCGGCAAGGTGATCCAGGTGAACGACCGCGGCAGGAATCTGCCGGCGTTTCTTCCCCGAACGAGTAACCAAACGGGGCGAGAACTCGCTCGCTTGCATGTAGGGGATCGTGTCCGGCTGACTGGTCTGGTCACGCAATACGCGCCGGAACCGCCCTACGACGCCGGTTTCCAAATCCTGCTCAATTCGCCGGAAGACATCGAAGTTTTGGAAGGCGGAACCGCGCTGCGATCCTGGCCGCTGTGGGCCGGGTTGATCGCGGCGGCGTTTCTACTGGTTATGTGGCGGATCCGCGACCGGCGTACCGGCTTGCAACGCCAGTCCCTGCGTGCCTTCCACACTCTGTGCGAGGAAATCATTTCAGCCGAATCGCCGACGGCGATCGCGGAGAAGCTGGTTCGAGTGCTTCCGGCGGTGACGCGCGCGACCTCGGTGCGTTTGTACCTGTTCAACCGGCGCTCCAAGTCGCTCGAGTGCGTGGAGACCAGCGTCGAGCCGGATCCCATGGCCGTGTCAGTCGAGTCGCCTCCGGAGGGGCTGGCGAGCGGCGCTGCCGCCTGCTTCCGCAACCGCACGATTCTCAACGTTCCGGATGTCCGCCGGAGCCCATTCGTGAAGGTGGAGACCAGAACGAACCTTCCGCGGTCGGCGATGTATGTTCCTTTGTTCGCCCACAACGACGTTCTAGGCGTGCTGGAAGTCGCCAACGCACGGCGGCTCGGCTATTTCACGCCGGAGGAGCAGGCCGCGGTGCAGCACCTGGCGAACCAGATCGCCGCGTCGCTCAAGCTTCAAGAACAGCAGACCATGCGCGAGCAGCTTTTTCACAGCGAAAAGTTGGCCGCCACCGGACAGCTTATTTCCGGCGTGGCCAGCGAGCTCCGCGCGCCGCTCGAACATATTTCTCAACTGGCGACCTCGCTCGCGGCCTATCGCGGACGGCCCGCGCCGGAGCGGGATCTACGAACCCTGGCCAGCGAGTCGCTGCGCGCATCCGAGATTGTCTCGCGCCTGGTTTCCTTCGCGCGTCCGGAGGATTCCGCCGCGCGCCACGTGGACGTAAACGCGGTGATGGCGGGCCTCATCCAGTTTCGCGATCCGGAATGGAAGACGCTCGGCTTGCGGGTCCAGAACCGGCTCACTCCTTCCCCAGCGTTGGTGCTGGGCGCGCAGGGGCAGATCGAGCAGGTGTTCCTGAACCTGCTGGTGCATGCCGAACAATGCGCTTCCGCGGCGTCCGGCAAATCGATCACCATCGCCAGCAGCGTCATCGGCGGCAAGGTTATGGTGGAGATTAATTACTCCGCCGCGCCGATTCAACCTGGCGACGAGCTCACGCGAGATCCGTTTGACGAGAGGCCCGCCGGCGAAGGCGGCGTATTGGGCCTCGGTGTCTGCCGCGGAATTATCCAAGGCCATGGCGGCGAGATCCGGTTCCGCACGCGTTCCGGCACGGCTCGTTTCGAAGTCGAGCTGCCACTGGCGTACAAGACGGAAGAGGCCCTCCCGGCCGTCGAGACGCGCAAGCCGGCTTGCCCGCTTACGGTGATGCTGGTGGACACCGATCCGGGCGGTCAAAGGCAGCTCCTCGCGCTGCTCGGCGCGCGCGGTCACCGCGCCGTACCGGTGGCGTCCGTCGAAGCAGTGGAGCTTGCCCAACGCCTTCGCTTCGATGCGGTGCTGTGGGGGATCCGGCCGGGCGGCGCGCGATGGAGCGAGTTCCAGGAGAAACTTCGTCCGCTGGTGCCCGCGTTTGTCCTGATGAGCGACGGCTATGACGCCGAGTTGGCGCACAGCCTGGAAGAAAACGGCGGTTTCCTGCTGTTCCGGCCCATCAAAGAATCCGAGCTCGACGATGTGTTGAGAAAAATCGAAGCACGGGTCGGAAGCACGATGCCTGCTCGTCCTGGGCGATAGTCCGCGGTCATTTTCACTTGAGAAGGCCTTCCCGCTCGTCACCCCGAGGAAGGGGCCGGTTCTGATACCGGCAAACATCCATCACTCGCACACGTTGCACGGTGGTGACTAGTACACCGCCTCGGTGGGATCG
This sequence comes from Bryobacteraceae bacterium, assembly GCA_050015435.1. GTDB lineage: Bacteria > Acidobacteriota > Terriglobia > Bryobacterales > Bryobacteraceae > Palsa-187. The sequence goes on along the minus strand of JBEKBK010000634.1, from coordinate 704 downwards.
GCCCTCTGATGGCTGAGCGCGTGATCTCCTCGGGAATATGGTGGCACAAAGCGCAACGCGGGCCGGTGGATCGAATTGTGAAGTGGCGCAGCAGCAAGAGGAAATCTCTCCACCTGACGTGTGCCTGGGCTTTCCGGTTTTCAGCCCCAACTTATCCGGACGGTGGCCCGTGAGTTCGCGATACCTTTACTAAATTGTCTGCGACCCGGGTATTGCCTCTCGATACAAGGCAAGAGTCTTCTGAGCGAGAAGAGAAAGACGTGCGTTCTGCCCCATTCGGCGAAACGGTTTTTGGTCTCGTCAGCTTCCAGAAGCGCCTTGTGCGCGTTCACCCGTGCTTGGGTTTTCGGCGGAGTCTTGATTTCCTCGCTCAAGGAATTGACCGCTGATTGGTCGGTCGCCACGCCTCTTGCTCGCCGACTTAAGGACTCCCAAGACATAGTTCGCTACTGCAAGCTCAGATTTTTGCCGTAGCCCAGCTGTCGCATAGCTCCGCAAGCGCGGGTCCAGAGTCGGAACGGCAGTGCTCAGGAAATTGGCTAAGTAGGCAGTGTTAGCATATACGAAATTGTCGCTGAGCTTAAGTTGCTGAAGTTGTGTGATCGCTACGCCAAACAAACGGTCATCTGCCGCCAGCGCCTTGCCGAGGGCACGCTTAGCTACTTTCCGTCGCAAAATAGGCCCTTCTGAGTCCGGCAGGTGAA
>JBEKBK010000633.1:0-4492 GCA_050015435.1 Bryobacteraceae bacterium | reverse complement strand
TTTGCCTGCAAACGGAATGCGTTTCATCGTATCCGGCAGGTGCTTGTAGAAACTCGGGAAGAACCGGAACCCGTGTTCGCCAGGCAAAGGGTTTCGGCCCGGCGTGGTTGAGTTGGGGACCGGAATGCTGCGCGCCTTGCCGCCGAAATCCGGCCTGCGTTCATAGACTACAACTTCGAAGCCCCGCTCGGCGAGCTCCTGGGCGGCGCTTAGCCCCCCGACGCCACCGCCAAGAACCACGACTCGAGTGCTCATCACTCACCTCAGGAATAAGTAGTGAGGTCGCTTCGTTCAAAACGACAGCCCCTGGAACCTTTCCGCGGCCTGTTCAGTTTCGCCCTTCCGCCGCCTCGAAGAACCAGATTCTCACCATCGCGAAAACCGGGTTAAAGGGTCCTCGAGAATTCGACCAGGTCCCCCTTGTCATCATCCTTCAGCTCGGTGCCGAAGGTGTGACCGACGTCGCAAGTTCCCGACATACAGGATTCATACTTGAATCCCTCGCGCTCCGCGTCCGGGCCGGAAGTAACTATGCCACGTTCCTGGGGTCATAGCCGGTATTTCCATTTTAGCCCCCACCTTTCCCACAGGATACACCCATCGCCGGGTTCCACCGCCCTATTTGTTCGTTGCCTGGTCCCGGCGGCTCGGGACAGTGCCGGGCTCCCGCAACGTGAGTCACCATACCGCTGACCGCGGCCTTGCCGTCCAGTTTCGTCAGACACCTTTCCGTCCCCAGCGGCTCCGGATCGATTTCTCGGCTGCCATAGCCCCGGCCATCCCGCCGGAACGGACAGCCCGGGCACCCGCTGGAGCATCCTGCCGAATAACTTTCTCGTTAGTTGACTCTCCGCCAAAAGCAGGGCGCGCGCTTATCGTCATGTCACGATAAGTGCGCTGATCAGCAGGAATGATCTATGAGGAGGGAGAATCCGGAGGGCCTGCGTCCGGAAGCAGGTGAACCATCATGCTGAAGATAAGTCGGTGGGTTAAACGACGCCAAGAGTAGCGGGCTGTTCACTTTTCGTCGTTTTCATGCGATCGATAGAGAGTACGATCAACAATCGCTGTTATCGGGTGTTATTGGTAAACCCTTGGCGACTACCCATTACTAATCCGGCGAAGCGCCTGCTCAGTCTCGGTTCCTTGACACCCGTCGTCCAAGCGTAACTGCCAGAAATGCCGACAGGAGTTCCATCGACGGTTTGCCAGAACCCCCTGCTGGCACGTCTGCCTAGATTCATAACCCACGACCCGAAGGCCGGCGTTCTCGGGCTCGGGTACTTATGGCGGGAAGTTCATGCGGCGCAGGAGATCCTGGAAGCGTGAGCCGGGGCGCAAGTTGTCAGCGAAGGTGAAGCACCAGCTCCGCCGGGATCCCACCGCGATTGCTTGACTGCGCCTAGGCGCGAGGGTAGTCACCATCACAGCCCAGGGATCATGTCGGACATTATCTACGGATGTACTCTCCTTCTCAAAGTTTTCTCTTGATATTTTGACGCAGTAGCGCAAGCATCGGCCAAAAGGGTCTACTTCAATGGCAAGGCAGAGAGGAAGGACGTGATGGCAGCCTGCGTCTACTCTCGTCGCGCCGTCCGCATGCTTCCCAAGCTCGGAAGATGCGCTGAGGGCTCGATTGTCTGCGAACGGACCTGCTGGAAGCCCCGCAGCAGAGCCCCAGAGGCACTCGGCCCGGATGAACCTCCAACAGACCCGCCGAGACCGTGTAGCAACCCACCAGTAAAATCCCAAGTGAATAAAGGTAACCCGGATAAAAAGCGCCGATGCCCGCGGAGGCGGGCACCAGAAGCGGGAAGCCTGAGAGCAGTTGATCGGCTCGTGCACGTTCAGATAGGCGTTGGTTGTGGTTAATCCAAGTTCTCCTCCCGGATCTTCCGAACGGAGTCCTTCACCCCCGTCCTTCCCAACGTGGAAAATTATGTTCTGAGTTTTTCGTGGCTAATCGAATAACTCCTTGAATCTCAAGAACTTGATCCAAAAGGCCCGCTCTCTTCCCAACCCCTTGAATCGACTATAATTACACCAACTCAGAACATAACGGGGGATTTCATTCTCTGTTGAGTCTAGCCGACGCTGAAGTAACAACCTATTACGCCCGAGAGACCCAAACTAAGTAAGTTTGATCGTTGTGCTCCGGCTTGTCAGGACTCCGGGGCCGCCTCTACCGCGGCTTGGCCACATCAACCCAGACAGCGAGGTCGCTTGAATGCAGAGTTACGAAGCCGATTTCTCAGACTCGTTACACTAAGAACTTGACGACACCTCCTAATCGGGTGTTAGTATTTCGGACGACACGTAGCTTAAGGACTAACTGTGGTCAAAGTTGTCATTACTGTGGCTTTATTCTGGGTTGCTGCCGCAACCGTGGCATGCGCGGCAGACGAGCCTGTCATCGCCAGCATCAAGACCGTTCAGGGGAATTGTTCGGTTCGGCGAGGTGCCCAAACGCTTCCGGCAACTGAAGGAATGCACATGCAACTGGGTGACGTGCTGGTCACCTCTACCGATGGCGGTCTCGCGTTCATCATGCGAGACGGTACGCGCGTGTCGCTGGGGCCTCAAACCGAGCTGACCGTGGATCCGTTTGCCTACGACCCCAGCCACGGCAAGTTTGCTTTGGTGCTGAAGCTCGGACGCGGAATACTCGCCTACGTATCCGGCAAGATTGCCACTTTCTCACCGGAGGCGGTCAGGGTGCAGACTCCCGTAGCCACGATCGGAGTACGAGGCACGAAGTTCGTCGCTGGCCTTGGCGTTTCGCTGCGAACACCATGACGAGGAACGTTCTGCCGATCACGCTGGTGCTGGTACTGCTACTCGGAGGTGGCTGCCGGCAGCGGCCTGCGCCTGCGCCGCCCGCCCCACCTTGCGTCACGAACATCGTAATCTTACTGCCCAACGAAGATGGAGGGTCGTCCGGATCTGTGGTGGTATCAAACCCGGCCGGTCGTCAACAACTTGTTGACGCTTACTCCGGCGTTACAGTGCGCGCCGCCAACGCTCCTCCAACCACCCCCGCGCACGTGGATCCCGCGGAGGTACAACGCCTGTTTGGCGCGATCCTCACGACGCTGCCGGCGCCCGAGGCACGATTCAACCTTTATTTCGAGACGGCTGGAACGACGCTTACGCAAGAATCGATAGCGGAACTGCCCAAGATTATGGAAGCCTACCGTCTCCGCAGGTCCACCGACGTTACGATCATCGGCCATACCGATACCACTGGAGACAGGCAGAGCAACTACCAACTGGGACTGCAAAGGGCGGAGCAAATCAGCCACGACATCCAAGCGAGCGGCGTCAACGCGTCGTACATCTTCATCGAGTCTCATGGGCAGAATGATCTCCTCGTCCCCACCGGGGACAACGTGGCGGAGCCGCGAAACCGGCGCGTCGAAGTGATTGTGCGGTGAGGAATCGCTGTGCACGTGCGAACCATTACGGTCGCAGTCGTCTTGTGCGTGGTGCTGACCGCTGTATATCAGCCGGTGTTCTTTTCCAACTGGGACCAGAGAGCGAAAGACCTTCTCACCGGCTGGGCAGGAGGAGGAGAACCTTCCAACCGCGTCGTCATTGTTGCCATCGATGACCGCACCCTGGCGCAATTTGGCCGATGGCCTTGGTCTCGTGACCGGCTGAGCGGTCTGCTTCAGGCCATTCACCAAGCGGAGCCAGACACTGTCGTCCTGGACATGATGTTTCCGGAGGCCGATCTGGCCAAACCGGCGTTGCCGGTGCCACCTCCGGCGATCGAACATTGGCCGGCTGGTGACGCTCCTTCAAACGACGACCTGCTCGCTGCGACACTCCGCAATGGCCGATTCGTCATCGGCTTCGAATTTCACTTTTCAGCGGAGCAGACGGATTCTCCCAACTGCCAACTCGAGCCGCTGCGACTCGCGACCGTCGATACGGAGAGTATTCGAGGCCCGGCTCTCTTCTCCGCTTCGGGACTAAGCTGTAGCATTGAGAAACTGCGTCAGGCGAGTCTGGCCAGCGGTTTCTTGAATGCGGCGCCGGACCGTGATGGAGTGCTCCGGCGCATGCCGTTGCTCGTCGAATACTGCGGAAACAGCTATCCCAGCCTGGCGCTTGCCAGCTACATCGTCTCTCAGCAGACCCATGACGTGCAGCTTTGGACTGACTCTTCCGGTGCTACTTCGCTCCGACTGAACGGTGTTCAGATTCCCGTGGATTCAAGAACGGATTTGCTGCTGCGTTTCCGCCGGCCCGCCAGTCGTTTTCTAAGTGTCTCGGCGACCGACGTCATGAACGGCAAGGTGCCGCGATTGGCGTTGCAAGGCAAAATCGTGGTGGTCGGTATGAGCGCGGCGGGTCTGCAGGATGTCGTTGCCACCCCGGCTGACCCTCTGCAGACGGGCGTTGAAGTACAGGCGACGGCAATCGACAATCTCCTCCAGGCTGACCCTTACCGTGTGCCACGCGGCGCCTTCACTGGAGAACTGGCGCT
>JBEKBK010000632.1:0-4499 GCA_050015435.1 Bryobacteraceae bacterium | reverse complement strand
CAGTGGCGGAGCGGCGTCCTTGAGCACGACCCTGCTGCCGATGGGAACGCGCATGCTGAAAGCGTTTTACACCGGCGACGCTACCTACCAACCCAGCACCTCGGCGCCCATGGCCCAGGCAGTCGAGGTGATCGCGCAAAACGGATTCCAAAGCGCAGTGAATTACGGCGTCCTGAGTTCACCGGTGTTTATCGCCAAGGGTGATTTCAACGGTGACGGCCAGACGGACCTGGCGGTGGCCGACGCTCTCACGAATAGCATCAGCGTGCTATTGGGCAACCCCGACGGCACATTTCGCGCGGCGGTCAACTATAGCGTGGGGAGCAGCGCTATTGGTGCGGCGGTTGCTAATCCAATTTGGATCGCAGTGAGCGACTTCAACGGCGACGGCTATGCGGATCTCGCGGTTGCGAATTACACCAGCGGCAACGTCGCGATCCTGCTGGGCAACGGAGACGGCACTTTCCGGCAAGGGCTCGAATATGCCTTAAGTGGACCCCCACAAAACATCACGGTGGCTGACTTCAACCGTGACGGCCGCGCGGATCTGGTCATCGCGAGCCCTCAAACGGTGAGCGTGCTGCTGGGCAATGGCGACGGGACGTTTCAGAGTCCTGCGACTTATAGCGTTGCGGGTGGAAACTTCGTCGCTATGGGTGACTTCAACGGGGATGGAATCGCGGACCTTGCGGTTGCCGATAATGAGGCCAGCGGCCGCAGTCAGGTGAGCGTGCTGCTGGGCAACGGAGACGGCACTTTCCAAAAGCCGGCGATCATCGCCATCGGCTATTTCGACGTTCAATTCATCGCCGTGGCCGACTTCAACCGGGACGGCCACGCCGATCTCGTGATTACGGATGTCGACTTCAGCCAACACGGCAATGTCGGGGTACTGCTGGGCAACGGGGACGGGACTTTCCAGCGGGCCATCAACTCCCCCGCCGGCGGAACTCCGCAATCCATAACCGTGGGCGATGTCAACGGAGATGGGATTCCAGACCTGATCGTTTCCAACTCGACGAACTGCGTAAGCATCCTGATCGGCAATGGCGACGCAACGTTTCAAGCGCCGGTTCCCTACACTGTCGGCGGAAGCGCCGGGTACAGCGTCGCTGCAGATTTCAACGGCGATGGTCGCCTGGATCTTGCGGTGGCGAACAGCAAGGGCTCCAGTGTGAGCGTTCTGCTGGGCGGCATTCCCGACCTGAGTATCAGTCTTTCTCACAACGGAGCTTTCGGGCAAGCGCTCTCGGGCTATCTTACGATCTCGATTCAGAACGTCGGGATGGAACCCACCAGCGGCGTGGTGACCGTGACGGAGACGCTGCCGAGTTGGTTCAAGGCCTATGCGATGAATGGCACCGGTTGGACCTGCGTTGCAACTTCGCTGTCCTGCTCACGTTCAGATCCTCTATCACCGGGGAACTCTTATCCGCTCATTTCGATGCTCGTCGTCGTGGCGAGCAATGCTCCCTCCATTCTCACCAACGCTGCGACCGTTACGGGGGGAGGGTCGCTCAGCGAACCGGACAACTCGGCCACGGACACGATAATGATCGGCGCCTTAACGCCGGTCGTCACCACCACCCAGCTTGCCGCGGGAACGGTGTCTGTCGCGTATTCACAGAGTCTGGCCGCGACCGCGGGCAACCCGCCCTACTCGTGGTCTTTGACCAAAGGGAGTCTGCCAACTGGTCTGACTCTTTCGGGCGGCACGATTACGGGAACCCCGACGGCCGCCGGAACGTGGACCTTTACCATCACCGTTACCGACGATTATTCCTCCACCGCGTCCGTCATTGTGACCCTGACCATCAATCCCAGCGCACCGGTTACACTACCGGCTGGAGCCGTAACGAATTCCGCCAGCTTCGCCACGAACGCGCGAGGCTATCCATCCCCAGTCGCGCCGGGCTCGCTGGTTACCATCTTCGGAACGTTCACGGGCGCGATACCGTCGTTCGCGACGAGCGTGCCTTACCCAACCTCCCTTGGGGGCGTGAGCGTCACGTTCAACGGAATTCCCGCGCCGCTAAGCCTGGTGGCGCCATCGGGGACTTATCCATTCATCAACGTGCAAGTGCCGAGTGGCGCTCTGGCGGCAGGTCAAACGTCGGGAACCGCGAGCATGGTGGTGTCCGTGTATGGCGTTCCGTCCGCGCCCCAGACGGTTCAACTGGTCCCTGCGGCACCAGGCATTTTCACGATCCCGCCCAACGGCCAGGGCAACGCGGTACTGGTTTTCGTGGATCCAGCCGACAATGTGATGAAAATCGCCGCGCCAACCAGCGTTGCCTTCGGGTATCCGACGGCTCCGATCCCGCGCGGGCAGCCGGCGTTCTTTTATGTCACCGGACTCGGCGCCATGACGCCCCCCGTTACCGACGGAGACGGCGGCCTCGATTCTCCTGTGACTCATGTCGCCAATGCGACGCCTACTGTGTTGGTCGACGGAATCGCAGCGGAAGTGGATTACGCCGGACAAGCACCGGGGTACCCGGGCGTGAATCAAATCAACATCGTGATCCCGGCCAAGGCGTCAGTGGGCAGCGCGGTGACGCTGCAGGTGGTGACCGCGGATGGCACTGTCTCCAGTAACATCGCTATGATCGCGACTCGGTAACAAGAAAAAAAACATTCTGAGCCGCTGATAAACGCAGATAAACGCGAATAAGAAAGAAATTGAGCTATCGGCGCTCATCAGCGTTTATCTGCGGCAAGTGAACTGCGCGCTCTCCGGCGCGGTTGAGGCGATCGGTTATGGCGAACTAGTAGTGGATGGCGACGCATCCCGTCACGTAGTTTAGCTACTTCCGACAAAATCAATACCCATATCTAGGCATGCGGACCTGAAGATGCCAAAAAGACGCCCCTCATGGCGTCGGGCGGAGGTTGGGTCCTTTTTTGCCGCGCCTGTTCTGACCTCATAACGAAAGTCCGAATCGATTCATCTGCCGCACGCCCGATATTGATCGTGAGCGTCATGCAATCGTCAATCTACTTATCTCCACTTTCGGGTGCATTGGGCGACGAACCGTATTTACTACAAGGCCATGATTCCCTGGATATTTCTAGAACATTCCATTTTACTCCTTCGATTGTCAAGGCACATATTCGTCAGTACTTTCAGTACCATCCGAGCCTTTCTCTTCATAGGACGTAAACTACGTGCGATACTCCTTCTTGCCAGGCGGACAAAATTAGCCATTGTTTTCGCCAGTAGAAGCGAGTTTCGGCCATCCAACTGAGGACCATTCCGCATTGGCCTGGCGCTGGGTTGGTGTCCGCGAGTCTGCGCCGTTGAGTGGCTATGGGTTCCGTGAATTTCAGGTCGGGATTGAGCGCCTGCTCATTCCTTTCCGGAAGGACAGAGGGGCTCCCACGTGACGAATTCGAGCTTCGACGAACCAACGGGAAACGTGTCGCAGAGGGTCTCTGCACGGGTCGAGGGAAATCACACGAACGGCATTCTGAAGCGAGAAAGATACCTGTCGTCGTCTATTGTCGCGAGTCGATTGGGTGTTTCAGCTAGGACTATACGTCTGTGGGCGGAATGCGGCGAATTGCCTGCCGTCAAATTCGGTCGGCAATGGCGCTTCGTGGAGCGAATATTAATGGATTGGATTTCGGAGAGGGCCGAGCAAACAATGGACCCTCGAACACCCAAATATTCCAGGAGAGACGGTGCGGCGACTTTGTCTGAGCCGGTTTTGACCGAATTCTCGCGTGAGAAAAAGACTGTCGCTCCGTCGGCAATAGCGGCAACGACGGCAAACAGTTGACTGGAAACGATGTTACTCTTCTTTTCGCAAGGAGGATTGAATACGCGGTTACAAGTTTTCCGTAGCAGTATTTCTCGCAAGTGTGATCCCGGCCGGAGAAAGTCATGAAGTTTCTGCGACGAATCATCCACATTCTTGCGATCTCGGTCGTTAGTAGCGGCCTTGTGGGGCATGCATTCGCCCAGTACACGCCAACAATTTCGGGAGCCAACGCCGTTTGGTGGCTCGGCGCCGGGATTATCGGGGACGGGGGAGTGTGTAGCGGTTATACTACACCCTGTTACTATGCCGAATCCCAACTGACATCCAATCCAAACGGAGCACCGGGCAGCCCGAGCTGGACTGTCGTCCAGAATGGCGAAGGCCAAATCAGTCTAAGTTGCTATAACTGCGCGAATCCTGTTGCTACAGCACAATCGGTAAGCACTGCCTGCAGTTATGATATCCAGCTCACGGTCAGCTATGGGGGCTACTCTTCAGCTTCGTTCGGCATGACTGTCGCCGCGCCACAGTCTACGATTGCGCAACCTGGCTACCCCTACACCGATTCAGTTTACCAAGGATTTTACACCTGGATTATGCGCACAACCAACGTTCCGAGCGCTGGTCGCGCTCGGCTGATGCCGCTGGTGGTTGAGTAAGTCGGTTCGGTTTTCGCCTCCTCATCATTCTCCTGAGAGTCCGATCCCGCCAGGCCCGCACCGAAGTTACTGGCTC
>JBEKBK010000631.1:0-5447 GCA_050015435.1 Bryobacteraceae bacterium | reverse complement strand
CAATTGGCCTCCCTCTGGACGACTCTACCCATCGTCATCCTCCTAGCTCTCAAATTTGCGACACGTCAATGCCTATGTAGCGCTTCATCGAAAAACGGCCCTTCCAGCACCCCATCAAGAGCTCGCCGTCGACAATAGGGCTGTATTGTTCGAGACGATCTATCTCGGGTCTGGTGAGCCTTCCGCCCGCTCGCATTCGCTGTTCGATTTCGATGATTTCGGCATGCGTGAGAGGAGGGTAGTCGATCGCGCGCTTCCAAGCGGTCACAGCTTCCAGCTCGCGGAGTCGCCGATGAATGGACGCCTTTGGCATACTCCGATCTCACGCCGGTACTCCTCTGCGCTCTTGCGCGATCTCTTCGAACGCGCGGCCGTCGCCGTCAAGAGTGGCTTTCTTACGGGCTAGCGATTGCCAACGCTCGACCACCACGTCGCAATATTTCGGATCCAGCTCGATTCCGTAACAGACACGTTCTGTCAATTCCGTCCCAATCCGCCCAAGTCACGGATCTATTCACCAGAAGTCTGAAGGCTCGAACCTGTGCATCGGTCCAGCCGTCGCAAGGGATCACGGGGATTCCGGTCGTGTCGCCGCTAGGCCAAGATCCCATCTTGCGTGCGGCCTTAAGGCGCAAATGCCCGTCGATCACTTCGCCCGATGACTTGGCCAGCACTGGAATCGCGAACCCGAACTCCCGGATCGATGAGCACATGCGATCAACCGCGGCGTCGTTCTTGCGCGGATTGCGGGGATACGCTACGAGCCGCTCGATCGGCCAATACTCGATGCGCAGCGCCGTGGTGGTGGCCAGCATACACGTACCTTCCAAATTTGATCTGAAGGGATCCTCCGGAAGGTGCGCCTGCGGCGCCGCCTGGCGAACCGAGCTTCTAAAAAACATTCTACGCTACTTTTGCGGATCTGCTGTTGCCACTCCTGCCGGAACTCCGGCGTCGAACACTTCGCACAAGGCTCGAATTGTCTGTTTTGAATCACGAGACGTTGACCCTTGCAAATTTCGCAACGATTGGTGTCGGCCCCCTTGACCGGCTGCGAGGCAGGCGGCGCAGCTGCCGGGCGAGAAAGCATGCTGAAATTGCGTGCGAAGTTGATCAGAAAACCACTGGGATTGTGAATCGCATTGCGGAAGTGCGGACGAACGGCTGCGACGAAGCTTTCGAGGGTAATACCCCTGAGTTCGAGAGTCTCGCGGATCAGCCGCAGAGTATTCTCCGTCAAGATTTGACGTTTTGAGCGCGCCAGGGCGATGAGTTCGCCTTCGGGTGTTGAAAACAGCCGCGAGGGTGAGGGCTCCGGCGTAAAGGCCTCTTTAGAAAAACCCTCTTGATGATGATCGAGGCTTGTTCTTCGCGTCTGCATTTCTCTTGGGCCCTCCTTATCCATGACCCGACCGGTCCGCCTCCGCTCCGCTACGCTCAGCTTGGCTTCGCTCCGCTCCGGCGGCCCAAAAACAAGGGCGATGCTTCGGAGGGAGGGAGCCGAGCGCACGGAACCTTTAGCCATCGGTTCCGCGTTCATGAATGCCCCATCGGTCGGTCGCTTTCACGGGCGTCTTCGCTCTTCGGCGACGCCAACCTGTGCGGATTCTGCCTCACCTGGATTAGCTGCCGTTTCCGGCCGCCGGCCCTATCGAACTGAAGCAATCCCCAACGCGCGTAGTTTCCGGGTATTCCCTTCGGCTGGGTATCTTCCGAACCAGCCTTCCCCACGCGCCGCCGGTGGCCCGCAACCTTCCGGTTGCCGTCTTCCTTTCGGGGTCAACCACCTTGGCGACGCACTGGACCCTTAGATCCGGCCTGCCTTGCGACAGGCAAATATCAAAACAGCGCTCGATCATGTCGAGACGCCTCCAAATTCCGTGAGTAGGTTTTCCAAGAGGATCCGGCGCGGGAGGCCCGCGCGCACTTCGAGCTTGGAGATTTTTCCGTGATGGATCTTATCGAGGAGCGCCATCAACCGGACGATTTCGGCGCAAAGTAAGAAGTCGGAATCCGCGGTTTCCTCGCGGGGGCGTTCCTCGGAGTCGAGTTTGACATCGACGAAGACCAGGCATTTCCCAGAGAAGACCGGTTCGCAATCGCGGACGGCTAAATCCTGAATGTGGCCGTAATTCGTTGATTGGCAAAGCCGAACTAGAGCTTGCCGCGACGCCGAGAGCTGTGAGAACCGTGGGGAATCAGAGGGTGGCATTCGTCGATCCAAGAGCTGGATCGAGATAAATGCCGGTCAGGGGGATAGTCAGGGCGGTGTAATGCTGTGCAATTCCGTCCCTGGCCACCATGTTTTCAAACACTTACAGACACTCAATTCCGGGTTTTGGTTCCAATTGGTTCCAATTCCAGCCCGCCGATACTGTCTCATGTGGTCTCCGTTAGGCTCTTGATCACAGACTGGTGTTTCGGTTCGTCTAGTAGTGCGCTGAATTATTCACATTGTGTTCATGTGTCCTTAGAGCCTCTCCAACAATCACCCGTGCGCGGTGCCAGGAAACGCGAAAAAAGCGAAGTAAGCGAACAAAGTACTCAAGCTCCGCCCGACACACATCCTGCCTGCTGAGGAAAAGGCGGGGCGCCGGCTGGACTTCCAGGCTTAGGTCTCCGTTCGTTCCGCCGCGCCAACATCACTATGCGACAGGAGGAAGGAGGGAGCGCAATCGAAGCCAGCAAGATCGCCGGCATGCTACGTTGAGCCAGACGGGCGACTACACGGTGGTGCAATTGAAGCGGCAGGAAGAGTTGACGCGCGCGATTCAAGTGCGGCGGGCGAAGGCGACCGCAGGGAATCCTGAAGAAAGAAACTGGCGACCGTGGAGGCCGCGTGACGATAATTAGGCGGATGCCGGGCGGCGCGACCGCGGTATGAACCAATCTGCTGTCGCGATCAACAACTGTTTAGAGCGGCTGCGAAGGTAGCCAACGAGAAGATTCTGGCGAGCGATCAGCCGCCGTTCCGTTGACGATCCATCTGTTACTGATCGGCGTACCGCTTGGCAGCCCCGAGGTCTCTGCGCAGCTCCTCCGCCGTACGACGTGGGCCGTACCCAGGAGTGCCGCGCTGGATACGCCATCCTTCTTTCAGCGGGCCGGCATCTACGGTATCGAAGCCGAACTGATCCAGTAGGCGCGTTACGGTTGCTTTCGCACCCGAGTCGTCACCGGCGATCACGAGCGCGCGGCGATTCTTCGTCCCTGCCGGCTGCCCGTCGGTAGTGAGTGCGGCCGCGTAGATATGGTTGAAGGCCTTCACGACCTTCGCGGTTGGCAGGTGTGCCTGCAGGAGCTCGGAGGTCGTGGTTGATTCATGGTCGAGCTCGGGAATGTGGCCGTCGCGTTCAGGGTAGTAGTTGTTGGTGTCGATCACGATTTTGCCCGCGAGCGGCGCGACGGGAACCGCGCGTATGTTCTTCAATGGGATCGTGACCACGACGATGTCTCCGGATTGTGCCGCTTCGAGTACAGTTGCCGCACGGGCGTTAGGTCCGAGCTCCGCAACGAGCCCGGACAGGGTCTCGGGCCCGCGGGAATTACTGATCACGACGTTGTAGCCGCTCGCGACGGCAAGTCGCGCAATCTGGCTTCCGATGTGACCGGCACCGATAAGACCGATGGTTGGCATGACAGCTACATCCTCCCACATCCCCTGTGCGGAAGATTTCTTGGACGGTCGGGCGACGAGTAGGCATCGCGAGTGCGGTGCTCTGATTGTGGTCCCGGTTCCCCGAATTAGACTACTGGACAGACCGTTTGCACATCCGCGGGTTGGACGTTATCCGACCAAGTGGATATGCCTGTGCTGCATTCAGCGCTCCCTGCATCATTGTCTGGCCACCAGCAACATTGTAGATAATCCACATTCCAGGTTCGCAGCCGCACCCCGGGGTGGACGCTGGCGTTCAGGGCACGCGGGATAATGGGCATATAGGGATCTGTGGGCGTTCAAAGCGATCCTCGATCGCAGCCAGCCACCCGGCCGGTGGTGGCATAAGGTGACCATGAACCGCCTCGCCACTGCGGACACCGTCGATCAGAAACACGAGAATTCTGAGCAAGACTGAACTATACGCAAAGGAGTCCCTGAGCTATGAAGCTCTCAATAACACTTACCATCCTGGGCGCCGCGTTCCTGCGCTGCGCATTTGGCCAGGGTGCGCCCGCGAACATCGTCGCTGGGATGGGGTACTTGTATCCGCCTACGATTGTGGCTCCTGGACAGTTGATTACAGTATTCCTGCTGGGAAATCTCCAAGGCGATATCAGCGCCTCTGTATCGAGCTTGCCAGCGCCGGTATTGGAGGTGCGCCCGGCGTCCAGTTGCTCGTCCTCGGCCCTCTGCTCCTTCCTGACGGCCATCACTGTCCAGATTCCTTACGAGTTCGAGCCATCATGCTACTTCACCAATCCCGCGTGCGAGGTTGAGCTTTTGGCAGATTTAATCGTAACGGTAAACGGTGTTGCCGGAGCGCCGATTGACCTGACTCCAGCGGCCGATCACGTTCACATTCTGACTGGTTGTGATACGGCGGTTCCTGGCGGGAGCGGATCGAAGCTCTCTAACGGATTTCCTTGCGCGCCCCTGGTGACGCACGCCGATGGATCGATGGTGATGCAGGGGAGTCCGGCGCAAGGCGGCGAGGAGGTCGTCGCCTATGCGGTAGGGCTCGGCTTGACCACTCCTGCCGTTAAGACCGGCCAGGCAGCCACGGCCGCCACTCCAACAAACGAAACTTTCTACCTCGATTTCAATTTCCGGCCAAACTCGCTGGCGACCAAACCGATACTGCCTGCCGGGTTTGGACCGACGCTTCCGATACCACTGTATACCGGCCTTGTGCCCGGTTACGCCGGCCTATACCAGATCAACTTCATCCGTGCCCCCGGCTCCCGTGGGCACCCAGGCCTGCTCCGGCAATGTGCTATCCAACCTGACGGTGAGCGTGGGAGGGCAAGCCTCGTTTGACGGCGCAGGCATCTGCGTTGCGCCGTAGGGGCGCGCATGCACTCAGGCTTGCCGTGTCCCCACGCTGGGTGGCCTCGCAGGAGATTTTTCCTGGTGCTCGAACTGGTGGAAGGGCCGACCTGTCGGAGCCGCTGAAGGCAGGACGTAAAGTCGGCATCGCGCGGATTGAGTCTCCAGGCCGTCTTGAGAACGGTCATAAGTGAGCAACGCGCGTTATCCGTCAAGTGGACGACGATTCAGAGTTCAGGATCGGCGTCAGCTCTGCGTGAGTTCCCGGTAAGGCCGAAGGCCGAGCAACCCGCATAGGGGTGAGAGCGCAAAGCCGCGCGGCCTTCCTTCCCTTCACCGCAACCGAAGCAGACCACCGTTGCGCAGCAGTTCGTAAAGATACGGCTTGCGTCGCCGGGGCCGATAGCTGAGCAGCGCCAGCAGCGTCGCCACATCACCGCTTGCACGGTGCGGCCGCGGG
>JBEKBK010000630.1:0-4541 GCA_050015435.1 Bryobacteraceae bacterium | reverse complement strand
CGCCCCCATGTCGACAAGGCCGTTCAACTCTGGTTGGGGGATTCGCGCGGCCGCTGGGAAGGCGATACGCTGGTGGTCGACACCACGAACTTCAACGGCAAGATCATCGCCAATTCATTCAATTGTTGTGGATCGGCGGGGGCCAATTTGCATGTCGTGGAACGCTTCCGGCGTGTTTCCCCGGACGCTATCGATTACCAATACACGGTCGACGATCCGGCGACTTACACCAGGCCGTGGACTGTCGCGGTTCCTATGACGAAGATTCAGGAGCCGATGTATGAGTACGCGTGTCACGAGGGCAATTACGCCATGAGGGGCATTCTCGCCGGCGCGCGCGCCCAAGAAAAAGCGAAAGAGGACGCGAAGAAAGCGAAGTAGTCGCTATCGGTTCTCTAGCTCCCGTGCACCCTGCGCCCCGCGCGCATCATACCCGGCACGTCTCCGGTTTGAATTCAAGGACCTACAGCCAACGCCCGCCTAGTGGCTATCGCCGTCGTGGTCGACATCGCCGGACGCCTGGGCCTGCGCCTTTGGGCTAAGGTGAACCGTATCCTGCGGCACGGAGGACGAAGCCTGAGGCGGCTTGGGCTGCGGTACGCTCTGAACGGCTACCGGTATCGTCGAGCCCGAAGAAACTGGATTGATCATATGCGTTTTTCACTCCCGGTACCATATCGGCCCACTTGCCTGGATCTTTCCTATCGATTCTCCAGTTCCCGTGCATGCTGCGTATCCGCTGCGGCGCCCTCGGTATCCCCAATCGCCCGCCGCGACCTGGCGCGCGCATAATACGCGGGCACGTCTCCGGGCTCGAATTCAAGAACCCGGTTCAAGTCCTCAATCGCCTTCCGGTGGTCCCCTATGAGCTGGTTGGTTGACGCCCGCTGATAGTAGTTGTCCTGACTGGGGTCCAACTGCACGGCGCGATCCAGGTCCTCCAGCGCCTTGTGCGTCTCTCCCATCTCGCGCAGCGCGATGGCGCGCAAGTTGTACGCCGTCGCCAGCAGTGGATTAAGCTCGAGCGCCCGCGTGGCATCAGCCACCGCCGCCGGATAATTTTTGATATAGAAATATGCCGTGCCGCGCTCCAGCACAGGATTGGGATTCGACGGCTGCAACTGAATCGCTTCGCTGAAATCGAGGATCGCGCGTTCCCGGTCTCCGCTGGCAGCCAATGCTTTTCCACGAGAGGAATAGGCATCCGCAAATTTGGGTTCCAGTTGAATGGCGCGGTCGAACGAAGGAATTGCCTGGGCGTACTGATTCACCTGCAACTGGCGCTGGCCATTATCGAAAGAGAGCCGGGCGTTCATCGGGTCGGTGGAGTATTTGTACGCGACTCGGGCAGCGACCCCGATTATAAGAAGCGCCATCGCGATCGCTAATCCCAGCAATCTTCTGCGGCGCGCCACGTCTTCGGCCGTGAGCGCGATCAGGCGGAGAGTATCGGGGCTCGGACGAGGAGCCGGGGTCCGCTTCTCGGCTAGCTCCTGGCGTGCCCGCCATTCCTTCGCAAGGGCATCGCGATGAACCTGGAGAAACCGCGAAGCCATTGGGCCGGCGGACTCATGACCACCCTCGAGCAATTTCGGATCGATCGTGAACCGTAATGCAGCCAAGCCGATACGGCTCAGAAATCGGGATGGGACCGCGGACAGTT
Source organism: Bryobacteraceae bacterium (assembly GCA_050015435.1). Classification (GTDB taxonomy): domain Bacteria; phylum Acidobacteriota; class Terriglobia; order Bryobacterales; family Bryobacteraceae; genus Palsa-187. The sequence goes on along the minus strand of JBEKBK010000630.1, from coordinate 2,878 downwards.
TGGCTGAGAGACGACGGTGTTGCGTCGACGAGCGCGGCGCAATCGTGATTCTACACTCGCCGAAGCCAGCCCAGTTCCGCCGGATTACGAGTCCGCTCACAGGCACGCTTGTGAACAGTATAGCCTTGCTGTGTTCAGAACTTCTCTTGCAAGAGAGCCAGAATGCTCTTGGCGCCGTCTATGTAGTTTCCGAGACGGAGATTTTCGTTGGACGTGTGCTGATTGTCGTCTCCGTTGGCCAGCGGAGAAATAACGAAGGGCACTTTGAGTCCGTCGATGATGGCTCCGACGGGCAATCCTCCGCCAAGGAGCGGGAGTTTTTCCGGATCCGAGCCGAAGGCGCCGCGATAGGCCCGGCTCATCCAATCGCCCAGTGCGGAATTCATGTCGGTCTTGGCTCCCGCGCTTCCGTTCGAAACAGTCACCATCGCCATCTTGCGATATTTGGCGCGCTCCTCGTCGGTCGGCGGCGCGGTTAACAAATGAAACCCTTGCGACTCGACGTACCTGGTGATCACGGGCCGCAGGAACTCGGAGGGTGTTTCCGGCACGGTGCGGATCGCGATGTCCGCCGACGCGACCGCCGGAATCACGGCTCCCACAAACGGCACGACCTTTCCGTTCGGTCCAAGACTGCCCGCCGTCATGCGGCTCAAGGTCAGCGTCGGATACATGAGGGCCTCTGTGAGATTGTGGCCAACTGCTTCCGGCGCGGCGATGCCGAGCCGTTTGTTAAGGGCCGCTGCGTCAAACGGCACAGCCGATATCTTCTGTTGCACGTCGGGGCTGAGCTTCACCGAGTCATAAAACCCGGGAATGGTGACGCGGCCGTCGTCATCCTTCATATTGCCCACCAGCCGAGCCAGCATCTGCATCGGGTTCGGAGAATAGTTCCCATAATTGCCGCTGTGGACTTCGTTCTTGGGCCCAAAGACGATGATCTGGGCATTCACGCCGCCGCGGAATCCGAATTCGATTCTCGGCTTATTTTGTTCGCCCATCGGGCCGTCGAACACCACCAGGCCGTCTGCTCTCATAACCGAAGTTCGCTCTTTGACAAACGAACGAAGGCCCACGGCGCCTCCGCCTTCCTCCTCCGGATCGAGCACGACTTTGACGTTGATCGCCGGCTCACGGCCCGCGGCACGCATGGCGTCCACGGCCGAGAGGAACATGCCGATCGGCCCCTTGTCGTCTCCCGCGCTACGCGCGAACACGCGCAATTCGCGATCAGGATGCGCGCCGTAGAGCTGTTCAATAGGCAGCGTTTCCCATTTGGCGCTTTCGGTCTTGCGCTTCAGCGTAGGTGTGAAAGGGCTCTCCTGATCCCACTCCGAAGGCGTCACCGGCTGCCCGTCCAGGTGCATGTAGAAGAGGATGGTCTTCTTGGCTGGGTCCGGGCCCGGGAGCTCGGCGAAGAGTAACGGCCGTCCGTTATTCGGCCAGACCGTGGTCCGGAAACCACGCTTCTGGAACAGCGTATCGAGCATGGCAGTGTTCTTCTGGATGTCCGCCGGTACGCTCGAAACATTCGGAATGGAGAGAAGCTGAACGAACTCCGGAAGCGTAGCGGTCGCGGATTTTTCAATGAGCGCGTCCGTGATCGGCTTGGCGCCCGAAGATTGGGCGGCAGCGACTCCGGGTAGAAGGATCCAGAGTAAACTCAACCAAACGGTGGATCGGTGCATGTTCTATTTTGCCGTATAACCGGCCGGCAAAATTTTATGCGGATCGACGCGCACCACCGTGTAGACCACCTGGTCATCGATCTCTGTGAATCCGTGCGGTGTGTTGGGAGGGATTATGATCATATCGCCCGGTCCCACCTTGCGGCTGACACCGTTCCGGATCGGACCACCGGTGGTGCTGGGACCATCCAGAACTTTCACAATCTGGCTATCCGGAGCCGACGCTTTCGGATTATCGAGAGTGCCTCCGGTCACGAATGTTCCGTTACCGGAAACAATCTGATAAACTTCCGTGACCTCGCTATGCTCGAGCGCCCCCGCCGGATTTTGAGCCGAGGCTCGATTGCGGTGCAGGACTCCAATGGCCACATTGTATTCGCCCTGGATGCTCACCACGCGAAGCTGCTGATCGCTCACCGCGGACGATGCCGTTTTCTTGACCGCGGCCTGGATCTCCGCACTCGTAACGTCAGTGGCGGTCCCGCGCGGAGTGCTTTGCGCGTGAATTGCAAGACCGCCGAGTAAGATGCCTAGAACGAATTTCATTTCTACGCCCTCCCTTGGGCTTCAAATTCTACGCTTTGCCGGCGGCCTTTTCCCGCTTCGAGAGATGCTGATTGAGAACTTCGACAAACTTCGCCAGCCAGGCGGGATGCGCCGGCCAAGCCGGGGCGGTGACGAACTCGCCGTCGGCAACAGCTTCGCCCATTCCGATCGCCGCATATTGGCCGCCGGCGCTCACCACTTCCGGTGCGCACGCGGGATAGCAACTGATTCTTTTCCCCGACACGACTCCAGCCGCGGTCAGGAGTTGAGCCCCGTGACAGATGGCAGCGATGGGCTTCTTCGTGTGGGCAAAATAACGAACCGCGTCGAGCACCGCCGGATTCAGCCGCAGATACTCGGGCGCGCGGCCGCCGGGAAGCACCAGGGCATCATAGTCTTCCGCCTTGATTTTTTCGAAGGTTGCGTTCAGCGCGAAGTTGTGCCCGCGCTTTTCGCTATAGGTCTGGTCTCCTTCAAAATCGTGGATCGCGGTGCGAATCACTTGTCCCGATTCCTTCCCGGGACAAACCGCATCCACCTGATGGCCGATCATCTGAAGTGCCTGAAACGGCACCATCACTTCGTAGTCTTCGGCGTAGTCGCCGACGATCATCAAAATCTTGGCTGTTTTCATGGCTCACGCT
>JBEKBK010000629.1:0-8883 GCA_050015435.1 Bryobacteraceae bacterium | reverse complement strand
GCAGGCTGCCAAACAGCTTTGTGAACGTCTCCATCGGCTGTCCTCCCTGGATCAAGTCTGGACAACAAGATCATCGGTCAGACGGCCGGTGGAGTCAAAATTTCAAATATTTTTGGCTAGCTTTCATGGGCACACGGATAGAGTATTTGAACACCTCCCTGCCTCCGTAGGTCTCCTTGCCAAGGAATCTGACCTCGGCGCCCGGATTTGCGAACACGTCCACCAAATACCCGCCGAACGATCCGGTGCTCATCGGCCCAAAAGGAATCATCTGATCGATGGGACGGGTGTCGAAGCGGGCCCCCGGCCAAGAATGGATTTCGTCCTCGCCCCCGTAACCGACTTCCACCCGCAACCGGTCCTTCGCATCCAGCCATAGGGCGCTTTCGCCAGGGGGATGGGTCCCAGTGCATGGGTTGGCCGGAACCTCGGTCATGGTGTGCGGGCTCTTCTTTTCCGGCGGAGCGATGTAATACGTACGATCGATGGTTTCGAGGCAATTATACTTCGGAATCCGGCGGATCGAGTCGAGGATCTTGTCACGCGCCCGCGCAAGCAGAGCCGAGGATTCATCCTGCGCGGACAGGGTGCGCCCAGCGACCACGACGATGGCGGCAAGCCATAGTTTATTCATGGCGCACTGTTTTCCATTTCGACCGAAAGCCCACCGGAATTACCGCTTCCCCGCGCTTGGCGGAAAACGCCAGGACACTCCCCTGCTGGCTGGAAGCCGGTAGGGAGAACTCGGTTCCCCGCGTGCGAAACCCGCCCTGAACTTGTTGCTCGCCTCGCAATTCCCGGTCCGAGCGGACCGAAAGAGGAGATAAGACGCCTTTCATTTCGACGGTATCGAACCGGAGCGAAATCAGGAATTGCGAGGTGCTGTACTGTTGGCGCATCTGGACAATCCGGCCACGGGCAAATTGTGCCTGCGGGTACCAGAACTTCGTTAGATCCAGGCGCTTTAACCGCGCTTTCTACTTTGGCGGAGACCGGGTCGCCTGCAGCGGCAGTGCGGCTATCGATGGATCCCATTAGTCCGAGAGTCAGGGAAAGGCCAGGCGGAAGGGCGGCCCCAACCAAGGACGTTTTCACGGCTGAGATCGCCGGTGTGCTTTGCTCATCGAATCGAAGACTGGATTCAGCCGTAAATTCGTGACAGGCGGGAAAACCCGTAACACTGTCAGTCCGGCGACCATCGATGTCAAAAGTTTCGAGCTCACTTCGAAGTGGGATTAGAAATTCGTCATCCCCGATCAACGTGAAGTGATAGTCAAGAGCAGTTTTTGTATAGCACATGCCGGTGTCGGGAGGGAGCGCATCCGACGTGATTACCAGTTTTGCTAGCTCGGCTGTTCCCGTATTGACCTCAAACGAACCGCTATATCCAGTGGCCCTCCACTCACTGCTCCCCTTAATTTTCATGTGGCTTGCGTCCACGGGCACGGTATAGGAGTATTCGAAGACGTCCCGCTTTCCATCAGTCCTTTTTCCGGTGAAGGTGAACTGGACCTTGGGATTGGCAAACACGTCCAGCAGATAGATGCCGAACGATCCAGTGCTGATGGGTCCAAGAGGAATCATTTGGTCGATCAAACTCGTATCGAACCTGCTCGCTCCAGGCCATGAAAGGAGTTCCCGTTGGCTCACGACCACGACTTCCACGCGCAGGCGGTCCTTTGCGTCCAACGATACACCGCTGGGTGCGTCTCCACCGCACGCGTTGGCTGGGGATTCGGTCATGAGCTTTCGGTTTAACCGGGCTCGCGGAGCCGCGTAATACGTGCGATCGATGGTTTCGAGACACGTATACTTCGGGAGCCGGCGGAGCGAATCGAGGATCTTTTCGCGTGCCCGTGCCAGCAGAGCCGAGGACTCATCCTGCGCGGAAAGGACTCGCGCAGCCAGGATCGCGACGATGAAGGCGCGGGGCATCGTCCTCCCTCGGTCCACCATTATGGTGAAACAGACGCTTTTGAACAGAGTCTATTCCCGTTGGCCTGGGTTTCATCACCAGGTGCTGTTTTGTGGTTCAATGTAAAGCCGGAGGACGATTCAAAATGAAATTGTGCCGTACCATCCAGAGGTGGCTGCCCTGTCTGTTAGCGGCGCCCCTCTTCGCTCAACCTCAGATCGGCGGGGGCACCTGTAACTCGGCGACCTTAAACGGAGTTTACTCTTTGACGCTCGCCGGCCGGGATCTCAGTTCGTCGGTTAGCTTCTCAAACGTATTGCAAGGGATCGGGACGGCGACGTTCGACGGCCTGAGCAAAGTCACTTTGAACCTGACGAACAACACCAACAAGCTAGCCGGTCAGGCGCAGACGTGGTCCGGGACTTACAGTCTGCAATCCAATTGCATCGGCGCGGTCACGATCACGACCGGCGATACCGCGAGCTTCACCTTGGGGGCTTACGACAGCGGGGAAGGCTATTTCATCACCGGCCAGGATGGAGTCTATTCGCTGCTTGGCAGCGGCAATACTCAGCCGACTTCCACGTGCTCTACGAGCACGCTGAGCGGAGTATATCAGTTCAACGCCAACGGATTCGGGCTCAGCTCGGGTGCGATTAGCGGTGTGAATCAGCTTTCCGGGCTGGTCACATTCGATGGGGCCGGCAACCTCACTGCCAATTTCGTTCTTTCCATCAGCGGAGCCTCAACACCCGCGGCCGCATCCGGGTCATACAGCGTGACCACCAGTTGTACCGCAACCGCCACCCTCACGGATCCTTTGGGCGACAAGTACGCCCTGGTGTTTACGATTACGACGGCGAATGGCTCGAACTTCATCGTGAGCGCCGCGAGTCCAATTCTTATGTTTTCCGGAAGCGGGAGGACGCTGTGAACCTGAACATCGATCGAAGTCTTCTGGCTCTCGGGCTAAGCCTGCTTGCGGCGCCATTCCTGGCGCTGGGACAAACCACTCCGGTAACTTGCACCAACGCGAGCCTGACCGGAACCCATGCTCTGGTTCTGAGCGGTCGGAACGTCTCCTCGACGGCGGTATTGACCAATGTCGAACTCGGCGTGGGGACCGCGACGTTTGACGGCGCGGGCAACGTCACGATGAACCTAGCGACGAACACCGCTTCGAAGCAAGGTGTCTCCCAGACGCTCTCGGGGACCTACTCCCTGCCATCGAACTGTCTCGGCAGCCTCAGCATCATGACGGGAGACACGGCGTCATTCACCCTGATCCCGTACAACTCCGGTAATGGCTTTAGCCTGACTGGGCAGGACGCTACCTATTCCATTACGGCCACTGGCACCGCCCAACCGACCGCTTGCGTCACTGCAACGCTCTCCGGGGAGTACACGTTTACTGGTAATGGATATTCCCTGAACGCGGGCGCCATCAGCGGCGTGAATTCGATCACGGGATTGCTTCAGTTTGACGGCGCGGGAAACGTCACTGGAAACTGGTCGATTTCGGCCAACGGGACCAGCACCGCGAGCAGTGTGACCGGCAAGTACACGGTCGCGGCGCCGGCGTGCACCGCCACCGCCACCGTGACGGACGCCAACGGCTTGAGCTATGCGCTAGCGTTCACGGAAACCTCGGCCAATGCTGCGGATTTTAGCGCCACCATCGCGAGTTCCACCAACACCGTTACGGTTAACGGGCATTCTGCCTTCACCTATCCCGGCCTCGCCGTCGAACTCGCCGCCGGCGCCAATCAGACGGTGCCAGCGGGAAGCCTTTTCAGTATCTACGGAACCAACCTTTCGGCTGGGGACGCCGGGTTCACCAAGTTTCCAATGCCGGACACGCTCGCCTCCGCCAGCGTCACCGTGAATGGAGAGCCGGTGCCGCTCTATGCCGTGGACAATGCGATCGCAATTATCAATGCCCAGATGCCGCTGGACGTTCAGGGCCCCGTGGCCACGTTGGTGGTCAAGAACGGCTCGACATTGAGCAACGCGGTAGCGATCAATATCCCCGCCACTGCGCAACCCGCCGTATTCACCTACGCAACCGCTACGACTGGTGTTCATACCCTCGCTCAAAACCTCCCCAGTTATGCTCTGAACACCGAATCTGCGCAAGCGCCTGTGGGCAGTACCGTGGTGGTCTATTTGACCGGCGCGGGTCCGGTGCAAGGGCAAAATCTGTTGACGACGGGCGCGGCGACGCCAGGTACGCAATTGTTCCCTGTTACGGAGCCCTTTAGCGCCACCATCGGCGGCGTGGCCGCGACGGTGCAGGGTATTGTTTTGGTGCCGGATTCAGTTGGCGGCTTTTATCAGGCCAACATAACGGTGCCGCAGGTCGCCGCGGGAGACCGGCCACTGATCATTACTATCGGCGGGAAGGCTTCGAACACGACCCAGTTATCAATAGAAGGATCAGTGTGGATAGTCAGAGTAGCACTTAATCGTCCGTACACCTTTATCGTGGTGGCCTTGCTGATCGTGCTGATCAGCCCGCTGGTCATCCAGCGGACGCCCACCGATATTTTCCCCAATGTCAATATCCCGGTTGTAAGCATCCTGTGGAATTACACAGGTCTGGCCGCGGAAGAAATGGAAGCGCGGATCACCACGCAGTTCGAGCGTGGGCTGACTACTTCGGTCAGCGACATGGACCACATCGAATCGCAAACCGTGAACGGCCGGGCCGTCGTTAAGGTATTTTTCCATCCCTCGGTGAAAATCGAGATGGCGGTCGCCCAGATCACGGCGATTGCGCAAGCGAATGTCCGGCAGATGCCGCCCGGAACGACACCGCCCTATATCCTCGTGTACAGCGCGTCGAGCGTGCCGATTTTACAATTGGCGCTTTCCGGACAAGGCCTCAGCGAACAGCAGCTGTTCGATTACTCAACGCAGCAGATCCGCACCGCGCTGGCGACTGTGCAGGGCGCCGCGATTCCCTATCCTTACGGCGGGAAGCAACGACAGATCATGATCGACATTCGTCAGGACTTGCTCCAGGCCAAGGGCTTATCCCCGGCGGATGTAGTGAACGCGATCAGCAATCAGAACCTGATTCTTCCGGCGGGCACTTCCAAAATCGGACAGTTTGAATACGACGTCGATCTGAACAGCAGTCCGGAGCGGGTCCAGGAGATGAACGACCTTCCGATCAAAGCGGCGGGCAACACCACGATTTACATTCACGATGTGGCGCACGTTCGCGACGGCTTCACGCCGCAGACCAACATCGTGCGGCGCGACGGCCAGCGCGGCGTGCTGCTTACGATCATGAAGGTGGGAAACACCTCGACCCTCGACATCGTCCAGCAAGTCCGGGACGCCCTGCCCGCGATTGGGTCGACGCTTCCACCTCAGCTCAAGATTGAGCCGATCGCCGATCAATCGCTGTTCGTGCGGGCCTCGGTGAACGGGGTGGTTCGCGAAGCGATCCTCGCCGCCTGCCTGACGGCGGCGATGATTCTGCTGTTCCTCGGGAGCTGGCGTAGTACGCTGATCATCGCCGTCTCCATTCCGCTGTCGATTCTCACCTCGATCTGCCTGCTCAGCGCCATGGGCGAGACGATCAACATCATGACGCTCGGCGGCCTGGCGCTGGCGGTGGGAATCCTGGTGGACGACGCTACGGTGACCATCGAAAACATTGACCGGAATTTCGATGAAGGCAAGGATCTGCGCACCGGAATCATGGACGGCGCGGCGCAGATCGCCGTTCCGGCGCTGGTCTCGACGCTGTGTATCTGCATCGTGTTCCTGCCGATGTTTTTCCTGACGGGTGTCGCGCGATACCTGTTCATTCCCCTGGCGGAAGCGGTGGTATTCGCAATGCTCGCGTCCTATGTTCTTTCGCGTACGCTGGTCCCCACGCTGGCGATGTATCTGCTGAAGGCCGGCGGCCATCACCCCACCACGCCCCACGCCTGGAATATCCCCGCGAGAATACAGCATGGGTTCGAGCGTGGATTCGAGGCGGTGCGGAAAGTTTACCGGCGGGCCCTGGAGAGCTGCATCCGGCGCCGCGCCATTTTCGTTCCGTTATTTCTGGCGGCGTGCGCGGCGGTTTTCCTGCTGGCGCCATGGCTCGGCCAGGATTTTTTCCCCACGGTCGATTCCGGGCGTTTTAATCTGCATTTCCGGGCCAAGACTGGAACCCGGATCGAGGAGACGGCGCGCCTGGGCGACATGATCGAGAGCGAGATCCGGCGCGCGATTCCGGCAGACCAGATCGCCAGCCTGATCGACAATATTGGGCTTCCTTACAGCTCGATCAACATGTCCTACAGCACTTCTGCGCCCATCGGATCGATGGACGCCGATGTTATGGTGACCCTGGCGGAAGGCCATCGCCCCACCAACGATTACGTACGCGAGCTGCGCGCACGCCTGCCACGCGTGTTCCCGGGTGTTGCGTTTTATTTCCTTCCCGCCGATATCGTGAGCCAGATTTTGAATTTCGGGCTTCCGGCACCCATTGATATTCAGGTGAGCGGACCCAACTCGGAGGCGTCACGCGAGTTCGCGACGATGCTGCTCGGGCAGCTCAGGTCCGTTCCCGGCACCACTGATCTGCGTGTGCATCAGCCCGCCGATCAGCCGAAACTGCACATTTTTGTCGATCGCACCAAAGCGGTGGAGAGCGGATTCAGCCAGCTCGACGTGGCCAACAGCACGTTGGTTGCCTTGAGCGGAAGCTCTCAGACCACCCCCGAATTCTGGCTTGACCCGACGAACGGCGTGACCTACAGCGTGGTCACGCAGTCGCCGCAATATACGTTGACTTCACTTAGCGACTTACAGAATATCCCGATCTCTTCGTCGACTCAGCCGAAGCACGAAATTCTCGGCGACGTCTCCACCACCAGCCGGGGCGCAGGATTGGCTGTCGTATCGCACTACAACATCCAGCGGGTGATCGACATTTTCGGCTCGGTCCAGGATCGCGACCTGGGCGGCGTCGCCGCGGATATCAATCGCATCGTGGACGCCAACCGCAGCAAGCTCCCGCGCGGCGCGCAGGTGACCGTGCGGGGCCAGATTGAAACCATGCGCAGCTCGTTCCTGGGATTGCTGGGCGGCCTGGTACTGGCGATCGTGCTGGTGTACGCGCTGATTGTGGTCAATTTCCAGTCCTGGCTCGATCCGTTCATCATCATCACGGCTCTCCCGGCCGCGCTCGCTGGAATTATCCTGTGCCTGTTCGTCTGGAATACGACCATCAGTGTTCCCGCGTTGATGGGATCCATCATGAGCGTCGGCGTCGCGACCGCGAACAGCATCCTGGTGATCAGCTTCGCCAAGGAAAAGCTCGCTGACGGCTTCGCCCCGCAGGAAGCGGCGCTCGAGGCCGGTTTCGTCCGTTTCCGGCCGGTCCTGATGACCGCGCTGGCGATGATTATCGGCATGGTTCCGATGGCGCTCGGTTTGGGCGAGGGCGGCGAGCAGAACGCGCCCCTGGGACGCGCCGTGATCGGCGGCCTGATATTTGCGACGGTTGCTACGCTGTTGTTTGTGCCCACGGTGTTCAGCATGCTGCACCGGCGGCGCGGAAATTAATCATGCTTCGGACTCTTAAGACAACCCTGGTGGTGCTGGTGCTGGTGTGCGTCGCCGGTATAGTGGTGTTTCGCGGGATCAATTCGCGCGTAAAAGCGGCTGCGGTGGTGAAGCAGGAAACGCTCGATCTAGCCCTCCCGAGCGTCTCGGTGATTCATCCCAAGCGCGGCGCGATGAAAGACGAGATTGTGCTGCCTGGCAACATCATGGCGTTCATCGACTCGCCCATTTACGCGCGCACCAGCGGGTATCTAAAGAAGTGGTATGTGGACATCGGCGGACATGTGAAGACCGGGCAGTTGATTGCCGAGATCGAATCGCCCGAAGTCGACCAGCAGCTCGATCAGGCGCAGGCGCAATTGCAGACCGCGCAGGCCAACCTGAAACTCTCCGAGATTACGGTGACGCGTTATCAGACGCTGCTGAAGCTGGAGTCGATCGCCAAGCAGGACGTGGATAATGCGGTTGGAGCGCTCGAAGCGAATAAAGCCACCGTCGCTTCCATGGCCGCCAACGTGAAACGGCTGGAGCAAATGGTGTCGTTCGAAAAGGTGTACGCTCCGTTCGACGGCGTGCTGACGGCGCGCAATACCGATATCGGCGCGCTGATCAATGCGGGAAACGGCGGCGCGGCTCAAGAGTTGTTCCACATCTCGTCTACGGACAAGCTGCGCATTTTCGTGAGCGTTCCGCAGATGTATTCCCAGGCGGCGACTCCGGGAGTCTCGGCGGATCTTACGCTGACCGAAAGACCCGGGCGGCACTTCGTGGGAAAAATCGCGCGCAACGCCGAGGCGATCGACGCGGCTACGCGCACCTTGCTCACCGAAGTCGATATCGACAACACTTCAGGGCAACTTTTGCCGGGGTCTTACGCCGAAGTGCATCTGAAGCTGCCCGCGCAATCTGTTGCGTTGATGCTGCCGGTGCCGGCGCTCATTTTCCGGTCCGAAGGCTTGCAGGTCTCCGTGGTGCGGGACGGGAACCGGGCCAGTCTGGTGCATGTGACGCTCGGCCGCGACTATGGCACCGAGGTCGAGGTGACCAGCGGAATCACCGAACAGGACGCGGTGATTGTGAATCCGCCGGATTCGCTGACCGAGGGAGCGATAGTGCGCGTGGAGGGTCCGTCGCGGAACTAGCGTTCGCTGAGTTTTCCATTCTGCGATTCACGCGCGAAATCTTCGCGTTCAGAATAATGCAGAGCACCGTGAACGGAAGAGACGAACTGCGTACTACGAGTTTCATAACAACGGCGTCCCGCTAGATTATCACCTGAATTATGCGCAGAACGATCCTCGAAGCGCGTGGTTCGTATGATCTGAGCGTGCGGCGAGCGCGATCGATGTCTCGTTTTGATTCTTTCTGTATCTGACCCGGTTTCCTCCACT
>JBEKBK010000628.1:0-4567 GCA_050015435.1 Bryobacteraceae bacterium | reverse complement strand
ACAGCCGCGTCCAGACTTTTGACACTGAGGGTAATCTGAAAGCAGTCTGGAACCTGCCGACCGCGCCCTGGTCGATCTGTCTCACCAACGGGCCCACTCAGGTAATGTTTGTGGGAAGTGTGGGCCGGGTCTACGAGATGGATCTCACCGGCAAGATCCTGGGTGCCTTCGGCCGCCCCGGCCGCATGGCCGGCACGATTGACTCCGTTCACGGGATAGCATGCCCGGATGAGAAGACCCTCTATCTTGCCAACTTGTACGCTTCGCGCATCGACAAATGGGTCAAGCCGTAACCAATCGAGACTGATTGCGCGAAAGGCCCCTAGCAGCGTGTGGTGAAACGCGGCTCCGAGTGTGACCTCGGGAGCGTTCTGATCGTCTTGAGATTATGGCGATGGGACGACGAAGAAAGCGGATGCGGCAAGAGGGGCTGTGGACCCCAACTGCGGCGCTGCCAATCGGGGCGAGCCATCCGTTTTACGAGCGGCTGAATCAGATCCTGGACGAGAAGAAGTTCGACGAGTACGTCGAGACGATCTGCCAAGAGTTTTATGCCGGCGAGGTAGGCCGGCCGGGGCTGGCGCCGGGGATTTACTTCCGGCTGCTGATGGTGGGCTATTTCGAAGGGATCGATTCGGAACGAGGAATCGCATGGCGCGCCAGCGATAGTTTGTCGATCCGATCATTCGTGCGAATTGCGTTGGATGAAAATGTGCCGGACCACTCGACCATTTCGCGGACGAGGCGGTTGATGGATGTCGAGACCCATCAGGCCGTGTTTCAGTGGGTGCTGGCAGTGCTGGCCGAAAAGAAGCTGCTGAAGGGGACCACGATCGGGGTGGACGCGACGACGCTGGAAGCCAACGCGGCGCTGCGGTCGATTGTACGGCGCGACACGGGAGAGCGTTACGAAGAGTTCCTTGCACGGCTGGCGAAGGAAAGCGGAATCGAAACGCCCACGCGCGAGCAGTTGGCGAAGCTGGATCGCAAGCGTCCGAAAAAGGGCTCCAACGATGATTGGACGCATCCGCACGATCCGGACGCGCGCATCACCAAGATGAAGGATGGGCGCACGCATCTGGCACACAAAGCCGAGCACGCGGTGGACATGGAGACCGGAGCGATTGTGGCCGTCACGCTGCACGGCGCCGACGAAGGCGACACGGCGACGATTCAGGAGACAGTGGCCGAAGCAGGCGAGCGCATCACATCCATAGTGGCGGATACGGACAACGACGAGGTGGCCAAGCAGGTCAGCGCGGAAGGGCCGCGCGAGGTGGTCACCGACAAGGGCTATCACAGCCGCGCGGTAGTGAGCCAGATGACGGAGTGGGGTGTGCGCACGTATTTTTCGGAACCGAATCGCGGACGGCAACGGTGGAGCGAGCAAGAGCGGGAGCAACAAGCGGTCTATGCAAATCGGCGGCGCATTGGTGGAGTGCGAGGCCTCCGGTTGTTACGACAACGTGGCGAGAAGCTGGAACGATGGAATCAGCACCTGTATGATCGGGGCGGGATGCGACGTGTGCATTTGCGAGGCCGGGAAAATATTCTCAAGCGGCTGGCGGTGCACTCGGGCGCGGCGAACCTGGGGCTGCTGATGCGCAAACTCTTCGGCAAGGGCACGCCGCGCGGTCTTGCAGGAGCTCTGCCAGCCATGATTTCGGCTGCGGAAGCTTCCACACGCCTCTGCTTGGTTCCCGCAATGTTCATCAGGAAATTCGGCGACTCCCTGGCTCGCGGCAGATCGCCTCAAATGATTTCCGTCGCGGTCTGAAAACAGCCCGTTTCACCTCGCGCTGCTAGAAGGGTATTGTCGGCATCTCGTCGAGTGACCTGCGCTGCCAGCCCTGCACAACTACGGCAAAGAGTCCTACCCTGGCGGATGGCATTCTAGACCGGCTCGTGTGCAACGCCCATCGTATTGAGAAGCACGTCACGTGTAGTTGCGGCTTGAACATCGAGATCGGCGACGGCGTATGTGAAAAACGAGCACCGGAATCGGCTTCTTGAAAACAATCTTTTGTAGGCGGTCGCTGCACAGAACCGGGAATTACTTTTCGTCCAGAGCGCGAACAGCGCTCCGGGGTACATATAAACGCTGCCCTCTCCATTCCGGCCTCTTTTCTCCGGTAGTGTCATCCTGCCTTTGCCGATAATACGGACGCTATCCGAGAAGCTTCACTTCTACGAGTAGGGCGTTTTGGGTCCAAGTGGACGGGCCGGCGGGTAGCTGTAGACGATAACATTATCGTCTAATAAAAGAGGCCGTTTTCTTGGCTTCTAGAACGCGCTCGCGCTTAAGCAGTGTCCGGCTACTGAATATAAATCGGGACGGCTACGCCCGACGAGCCTCCGACCGTTAACACAAGATTCGCCGGAGCCGACGCCTGAAGGCCCGAAGGCAGCGCCACGTTCATTTGGAAGTACCCGGATTCGAGCGTGGGAGCCGATCCGGCGTAGAGAACCATGGCATTCGTTCCCCCGGTTGCAACTAAAACCGGCAGAGTCAGAGTCGGAAGCGATGTGGCGATCGGCCATAGTCCCCCAGTTATCCCGAGGGGATTCGTCACACCGCCGCCGGTTCCGTAGATCGTTACAAAACCGCCCGCCTTTGCCGGATTCGAGGGAGAATTCAGAGTTCCGTCGGAATTAGCGACGGCGTAAATTCCCGGCGCCGAGGGTGCGACGATCACCGGTGCCGAAGCTACGGCTGGCGGACCGTTGTACGTTACGACGACTTCGGTGGATGTTTGGCCGGCAATCTCCCACGGCACCTGCACAGTGACTTGTTGTGACTGCGCGGAGAACACCGGAGCGGCAATTCCGCCGAACGTGACCTGAGTGCCTCCCAACTGGTCCGAAGGAGCCTGACCCGCTGCGACCGCGGGCGTCGCGGGACCAATCCCGTAACCGCGGAGGGTGACGATCTCTCCTGGCGCGACGGTTCCCATTGCGCCGCTCGCTGCGTTCTGCACCGTCAGCCACGGGTAGATTCTAGTGACCGAAGTCTGCTCCGCGAGCACAATCGCGCCGTTGGGAGCCACCGCGATCAGGGGCGTAGCTCCGGTCTGCAACTGACCCGCGTAGGTGGCTCCGGCAAACTCGCCATCCGGTGTGAACTTCGCCGCGAATGCGTTGGCTATCGTTCCCTGAAACACCGATTGAAACGCTCCCGGCGAGGCCGCGAGAACCGCGCTCCCTGCAGCGCCGGCAACGAAGGCACTGCCCGCGGAATCCAAATCTAAATCCATTTTGTTCGTAGTCGGGACATACGTCGAGTAGATGAGGGCCGATCCGTCGGCGCTTAGGTGCGAAAGATAGCCTCCGGAAGACAACTCCGCCCCACCTTGCGCCAACACGTACGCGCCGCCTTGTGCATCCACTTTTACCTCCGATGCGTAGTTCAGCGTGGCGCCGAGAAATGTGGAATAAACCAAGCCAGTTCCCTGCGGATTCAGCTTGGTTACAAACTCCATGTACTCCGCGCTCGGAAAGTAGCCGGTTTGAAACGCTCCCGGCGTGACCGGAAAATCGGGCGCCTGGGTGAACCCGGCAACGAACGCATCGCCTGCCGCGTCGACGGCAATTCCTTGCGGAATACTCAGTCCATTGCCGGACAGGTACGTTGCGTAGAGCAGCGCCGACCCGGACGCATTCAGCTTGGCGATCACGCCCGAACCGTATGGATACGACGGCGGCGCGGACTGATAGGCTCCGGGCGTCGTTGGAAATTGCAAGGCCCCCGCGGTTGTGGTGGCGATGTAGACCTCGCCCGCAGGGTCGATCGCCAGGGCCACGACCCGCTGCATCGCCTCCACCGGCGGGTTCATCGGCAGAAGCGTCGAATAGACAAGCTGAGTTCCTGCCGCGTTAAGTTTAGCGACGAACCCGAAGTCATCCGCGGAATTGGTATAGGCGGCGCCCGCCGTAACCGGAAAAGTATCCGGCTGACTGACAGTGTTTGGAAACGTGGAGCCGCCCAGGTAGACATTCCCGCTCGCGTCCACGCAAATCGCGCTCGCGCCTGTCTGGCTTCCGTTGCCGCCGAAGTAGGTAGCGAATAAGACGTTCCCCGCCGGGTCCAGCTTGATCACGAACGCATCCGTGCACGGAAAACGCAGCTGGCCTCCTCCGGGAGCCCCAAGAACCTCGCAAACGCCGCCGCTGAACTGGGTCTGAAGCGCACCCGCGGTCGCAGGAAAGCTCGAAGGGTTTGTCGAGCCGGTGAGGTATGTCGAGCCGGTGAGGTATGTGTTTCCCGCCGCGTCCACCGCCATGGCTGTGACTGTGGTGTTGGTAGGGATAGCATAGGTAAACGTCGGCTGATTTGCAGCTATCACGCAGGGTGCAAGAAACAACAGAACAGCCGTTGCCCGCATGACATAAAGTATACAGCCCAGCTTCCGATAATCCGAGCGTTATGTTGCCTAGCCGTATTGTCGGCATCCCGTCGAAGTGACCTGCGCTGCCACCCCTACTAGCACAACTACGGCAAAGAGTCCTACCCTGACGGATGGCATTCTAGACCGGCTCGTGCGCAACGCCCATCGTATTGAGATGCACG
>JBEKBK010000627.1:0-4587 GCA_050015435.1 Bryobacteraceae bacterium | reverse complement strand
CTGATGTGCAGCGGTGGCTTGTTTGCGTATTCCGTCCTGACGCATGAGGAAATCGTAGACCTGCTCTGGAAAGATGAGATCCGGCCTCTGCTGCTCAAGCGATTTCCGGCGCTGACGAAAGACCAGATTACGGAGGCGCATGCCTATGCTTACGGCGGCGCGGTCATCCAGGACCTCGGCTACTACCCCTTCGGCAGCAAGCAATTCAGCGATCTGGCGCATTACGTTCGCAGCGGGGACTTCGTTCGCGAGTTGCTGCGCGAGAGTCAGGACGCAAACGAGTATGCGTTCGCCATGGGCGCCTTAGCACACTATGCGTCGGACATAGCCGGCCACCCGGCTGTCAACCAGGCCGTTGCGATTGAATACCCGAAGCTGCGCGCCAAGTTCGGCAACTCTGTCAACTACGCGGAGAACAAAACGGCGCATATCCGAACCGAATTCGGGTTTGACATGGTGCAGGTGGCGAAGAGCCGTTATGCTCCCCAACAATATCATGATTTCATCGGGTTTCAGGTGTCCCTGCCCCTGCTGGAGCGCGCCTTTCCGGTGGTTTACGGAGTGGAGTTGAAAGACGTGCTTCCCCACGAAGGTCTAACGATCGGCTCGTACCGTTACTCTGTGAGCCAATTGATCCCGGAGATGACTCAGGTGGCGCTGCGCACCCACAAGAAGGATATGATGCGCGAAGAACCCACCTTCTCAAAACGAAAGTTCCTTTACCGTCTGTCGCGCGCCGATTATGAAAAGAACTGGGGAAAGGAATACACAAAGCCGGGATTCGGCACGCGCGTGTTGGCAGTGCTCTTCCATTACATGCCGAAAATAGGACCGTTCAAAGCGCTGGCGTTCAAGAACCCCAACCCGAAGACGGAGGAGATGTATTTCAAGAGCATTAATACCTCAGTGGATCAATACCGAGCCTTTCTAGAAAAATTGCGAACGGACTCCCTGCAACTCCCCAACATGGATTTAGATACGGGCAAGCAGACCAAAGCAGGGGAGTACCCGCTGACCGACGAATCCTATGCAAAGTTGCTGGCCAAACTTTCCGAGCGGAAGTTCGATCGGACGTCACCGGAACTGCGCGAGAACATCCTGGGGTTCTATTCGGATCTCTCTGTTCCTTTCGAAACGAAAAAAGACACCGTTCGCTGGCAGAGCGTGCTGACGTCGCTTGATCAGTTGAAGGCGCTGACTGTGGTTCCGGCTAGCGCGGACAACTCTCCACAAGCCCAAGCACCAGCCTCAGTCTGGATGTCGAACCAACCCTAATTCCGGCCGGTCCCGCCCCGTAGTTCCCCCAATAGCCAGGATGAGCAATTTCGATCAAACGTGTGAGCGGTATTGGCCTGACACGCGAATTACTCCAAGGTATAAGCAGTGTGTGTCGAGCGGCCAGCCGGGATCCGGTGAGGGAACGGCTGACGCCCTTCCCGCTATACGGGTAAATGGAGCTTCAAATGAAAAGGCTGGCCATGGCGTTTATGTTTCTGAGCTTCTGCGCGACTTCGTCAGTTGTCGGGCCAGCTCCCCAAAGCAACGGCCAGGCTTCGGGAGAAATCAATTGCAGCCATAGATTCAAAGAGTGCAAAGGGAGTCTTAACGAGTTCAAAGAAGCTGAACGGTTCATGCGATTGAAAGACGCCGTCCTGGCGGATTTGAACCGGTTAGAAAACACGATCCCCACAAAACCGAGGATCGCCACTGTTCGCAATGCCGATGTAAATTGCCAGAAAGCTGGAAATGCCGCCGTATACCACGCCACCGTGGGACCAAATAGACTATCGTCTGTCCAAGCCGCGAGTGTAGTCCAGCCGGTATCGTTGGAGTCTGCTGCGGGGACTCCAAAGGAGAAACGATGATCGCGTATCGATTTAAGGACAGGTGCAGTCCCTCGAGGGGTGATGGACCTCACAAGATCCCAGCCTGTCCCCGGCCACCGCCCTGGAAAAAGCTCCTGCTCGGAGCAGGCCTACTGATACTGCTCACCGTCGTGACTTTCGCGGCTGTTTTTATTCATTTCTACCTGCAGTTTGCGCGAATCATAGATGCCCGCTTGGACGGGAACGTTTTCGGCAATCCTGCTGTAATCCTGGCCGCCCCAAGCGAGCTGCAAGTGGGACAGCCTTTGACCGTCGGCGCTGTCACGGCTCACCTCCGGAAGGCCAGCTACACCGAGGGTCAGGAGGGCCGAGGTGTCGGGAGTTATATTGTGACGGGCAAGGAGCTGGAAATCCAGCCGGGTCCCGAGTCCTTCTTCCGAAATGGTCAAATGTTCGAAGAGCCGGCGAGACTCGGATTCAAAAGCGATCGCCTCGTGTCGATTACGGCTCTCAACAGCATGACTGCCTTGAAGACATACTGGATTGAGCCCGAACCCATCACGACCTTCTTTGGCGCAAGTCGCGCGAAGCGTCGCTTGGTTCGTTACCAAGACCTCCCCAAGGCGCTAGTAGATGCCATTCTCGCTACCGAAGACCATCGGTTCTATTCCCACCATGGCGTGGATTCTTTCCGGATTGTTGCCGCCGCCCTCGCGGATTTCCGCTCGGACAAGCGCCTGCAGGGTGGCAGTACGCTGACCATGCAGCTCGCACGAAACCTCTTTTTGACACCTCGTCGCACGATCCGGCGGAAAATGGCGGAAGTGTTTTTCGCCATGATACTCGAGCACCGGTTGACCAAGGAACAGATCCTCGTACTTTACGCGAACCAGGTCTATCTCGGTCAACGGGATAGCTTTTCTATCTATGGCTTTGGCGAGGCTGCTTCGGTCTATTTCAACAAAAACTTGGGCGCCCTCACACTCCCCGAGGCCGCTTTGCTGACCGGGCTGATTCGTGGTCCTAATCTCTACTTGCCCTACGAACATCCGCAGCGGGCAGCCGAACGGCGGGATTTTGTGCTGGGGCGCATGCAGAAGGCAGGCTTCATTAGCGCCAGCGAGGCTGAACAGGCCTCGAGAACTCCCCTGGGCCTGGCTGAGCAGAGCGTCGAAGCTCGTCAGCAGGCCTATTTTGTGGATATGGTGAAGGCGCAACTGCTCGCTCAGTTTTCCGAGCGCGATCTGCTTTCACGAGGCTACCGGATCTACACCACACTTGACCTTGATCTGCAGCGTGCGGCCTCGGAGGGCGCGCGCGCCGGCCTGATCGAGGTGGATCGACAAGTGAAGAGACAGAGGGAACGCAGGAAGACGTCTCCATCGGATTCGAACCAACCGCAACTCGCTTTGGTAGCTCTGGACCCGCACACGGGCGACGTCAAGGCTCTCATAGGGGGCCGCGGCTATGGAGCGAGTCAGTTGAATCACGTTTTGGCGCGGCGCCAGCCCGGTTCGTCGTTCAAGCCATTCGTGTACGCCACCGCGTTGAACTCAGGTGTCGACGGCTCACAACCTCTCGTCACCCTCGCCACGGTCCTGGCGGACGAACCCACCATGTTTGAATTCGGCAATAAACCGTACGCGCCAGAAAACTATAAGCAGGCATACCGCGGCTCGGTAACCGTCCGTGAGGCTTTGACCTACTCCCTTAACGTGCCCGCCGTGCAACTGGCCGAGATGGTCGGCTACCGTAAGGTGCGAGACTTCGCCGTGGCGGCGGGTTTCAACAACCAACTCGAGCCGACGCCCGCCATCGCGCTGGGCGCTTATGTCGCGACGCCGCTCGAGGTCGCCGGCGCCTATACGATTTTCGCTGACCGCGGCGAGTACGTTGCACCCAGGTGCATTGTGGCCGTCGCCGACGCCGAGGGCCATACCGTGTGGGACAATCCTGTCAGTTCCCGCCGAGTGCTTGATTCGCGCGTCAGTTATTTGGTGGTGAATCTCCTTGAAAGCGTCATCAATAGCGGCACGGGAGCGGGCGTGAGGACCGGTGGCTTTGGACTCCCGGCCGCAGGGAAGACGGGTACTTCACATGACGGTTGGTTTGCCGGATTTACTTCGAACCTTCTCACCGTGGTTTGGGTCGGTTACGACGACGACCGCGACCTGGACATTACCGGCGCCCATTCGGCTCTGCCCCTCTGGACCGAATTCATGAAGCGGACAACCGGCTTGCCCGTTTATAAAACCACTCAGCCGTTTAGTCAGCCTGACGGAATCGAGACAGCCGCGATTGACAATCTCACCAACCTTGTGGCGCTCGCCGATCCTGCTTTGACTCACAGCGAGCTTTTCATTGCGGGTACGGAGCCCTTCCCCCCAGTTCAGGAAGAACCGACGAAGATAGCTTTGGGACCGTAGAGCCAACCCAAGCCGGAATGAGTAATTGATGTCAGGGCTGGTTCGGAGCCGGGCCTGGCTGGCCAGTGGTCGGCGTCGTAGACTGCGAAGCAGGTGGATTGTTCTTGGGTGTGCTGGGCAATCTCTGGTCGACGTACTCCATCAGACTTTTCTTGAGGTTCTGGATGGCTGGCGATAGCAAAACGTCATTCGGGAGATCATGAAAGCGCTTTTCAATCATCGCTCTGAGGTCACGATTGAACGCCTGCACTTGTTCGTTGAGGGCATCCTGGGTAGCGCTGCTGGTAGCGTTCAGCCGATCCAGAGCTGCGTTCAGCTTCACCAACTCATCGTGG
>JBEKBK010000626.1:0-4613 GCA_050015435.1 Bryobacteraceae bacterium | reverse complement strand
TGCTGCGCGGAATTCGAGGTTCCGCAGACATGTGGGAGCAACCCCGCCGCAAAAGCCGATAACCCGACCAGCGGCGCGAGTCCTGCCAGAATGATTCGACCGAATCGCATGTCCTCTATTTCAAATTCTAACACCTGGGACGGCCGATCCCGATAGTACGAATGGTCCGTCGGGTTCTAAGGTGAACGGGATAACATGAGTCGTGGATCTTCCTGTAACCCCACCGCTCTTGCCGATGCTGGCCAAGCGAGTCGACCATTTACCCGAGGGCGAAACCTGGATATTCGAACCTAAATGGGATGGGTTTCGCGCCTTGATCTTTCGCGACGGGGACGAAATTCAAATCCAGAGCCGCGATGAGAAGCCGCTGAACCGTTATTTCCCAGAGCTTGTGGAAGCGTTAGCTTCGCAATTGCCGCCGCGTTGCGTCCTCGACGGCGAAATCGTGATCGCCAGGAATGGCGCCCTTGACTTTGAGGCGCTTCAGCTTCGTCTGCATCCAGCCGCGTCGCGGGTGAAGCTCCTGTCCAGGGAAATCCCTGCATCCATCGTGTTTTTCGACCTGCTCTGCGACGGCGATCGCGATTTGCGGGGCGAACCGTTCCACCAGCGACGCCACGAACTGGAGACGCTCCTCTCACGCGCCACGCCGCCGATCCATTTGACGCCCGCGACCCGCGAAGCAAGCGTCGCGTCGGATTGGTTTCGCCGCTTCGAAGGAGCGGGTCTCGATGGAGTCATCGCCAAGCCGATTTCCGGGACCTACGAGCCGAACAAACGCGTGATGCTCAAGGTCAAACATGAGCGCGATTGCGACTGCGTAGTCGCCGGGTTTCGATGGTACAAGAATAGCGAGCGTGCAGCGGTCGGCTCGCTATTGCTGGGCCTTTTCGACGATTCCGGCGCGTTGCAGCACGTGGGCGTGTGCTCCAGCTTCTCGGACGAGAAGCGCCGGGGACTGGTCGAATTCCTAGCCCCGTATCGTCAGGATGCTCTCGCGAATCATCCTTGGAAACAGTGGGCGGAGCATCTTCCTGAAGATGCCGAAGCCCCGCAACGTAGACCGGGTGGCCAGAGCCGCTGGAGCCAAGGTAAGGACCTGTCGTGGGAGCCGATCCGGCCCGAGCTGGTGGTCGAAGTCGCCTATGAGCACATGCAAGGCGCACGCTTCCGCCACATGTCGCATTTTCGAAGATGGCGCACCGACAAGCAGCCGCGCGACTGCACTTATGCCCAACTTGAAGTGGTTCCACCGCACGAGTTAGCCGCGATTTTCGCGACCAACACATAGGTTGCCGCTGATGAACGCTCGATGAACGCAGATTAAGAAAGACGGTCTTATCCGCGTTCATCAGCGTTTATCTGCGGCTGAAGATCGTTTTCTTACGGCGCGCTTCTCGCGCCATTCGCGCGTCGGATCGTCGTCTGGGTCCGGCGTTTCCTGCGGCGGCCGCAGCGCCTCGGGAACATGGCGCAGATTCACCCGGATTCGCGTCCATGTGGAGGACCTACCCCGCATCGAGTCGACCAGCACATCGTCAACAGCCAAAAGTCCGGCCGCTTCGGGATGCTTGTTCTTCCATCTTTCAAGACCATCCAGCGCGGCCTGCTTGTCGGGAGAGTTCGCCACCACCAGCAGCGGCATTTTCATGCGCGTTGGCGCCACGCGCGGCGCTTCGCCCTCCATCTTGCGAAAGTGCGGCGGCCAGGGCGCGTCGGCTAGACCGGCAGCCTCGTCTTTGGCCGCGAGTTCAAGCAACTGTTCAAGCGAGCCCGGCGCGGAGCCCACGTCCGAGTGCGGATCGCCGAGTTGCTCGAAGCGTCTTGGCATCGTGAGAATCGTAAAGTCGGCCGGCTCACAATCGGGGACCTCGTCCCAATGCAGCGGCGCGGACACGCGCGCGTCAGGAACCGGGCGCACGGAATAAGCCGAGCACGTCGTCCGGTCCTTCGCGTTCTGGTTGTAGTCGAGGAACACGCCGTGCCGCTCCTCTTTCCACCATTTCGAACTGGCCAGCGCTGGCACGCGCCGCTCCACCGCACGCGACAGAGCGACCGCCGCGCGGCGCACCTCACCGAAGGTCCAGCGAGGATGGATCCGCACATTCACATGCATCCCGCGTGAACCGCTGGTTTTGGGCCAGCCTCGAAGGCCCATCTCTTCCAGAAACGCCTTGACCTCAAGGGCGACTAAGCGCACGTCCGCCCACGGAACACCCGGGCCGGGATCGAGATCCACCCGCAGTTCGTCCGGATGATCGAGATCGCCCGACCGCACAGGGTGCGGATGCAGCTCGATGCAGCCCAGATTGACGATCCACGCGAGCCCAGCCTCATCATCGACGACCACCTCTCCCGCAGTGCGGCCTGAAGGGAACGACAGTGTGACTGTGCGCAGCCACTCGGGCCGTTCCGCAGGCGCGCGTTTCTGATAGAAAGCCTCACCCTCTGCGCCGTTCACGAACCGCTTGAGCACGATCGGACGATCCCGGATTCCGGCCAAAGCCCCCGGCGCAACCGATAGGTAATATTGCACGAGGTCAAGTTTCGAGACCTTCGTCTGCTTCGAAAAATACAGCTTGCTGGGATGCGTTACCCTAACTTCGCGTCCCCCGATGGAGAGCACCTCAGCGGCTTCTTCTTTGCCCACAAAGACAGGCTACACCGTTAGACTACTCGGAGCGAAGCATCGCGACTGGGTCAATGCGCACCGCACGGACGACTGGGGTCAAAGCTGCTAGCCCCGCAGCAACGAGCAGCGCCAGCGACGGAAACGCTAACATTGCCAGGTTCGTTGCCTTCACTCGGTAGAGCAGCGGCTCGATGTACCGCACCGAAGCCATACCCGCCCCCAACCCGGCCAGCGCCCCCACAACCACCATTGAGAAGATATCCACGGTGACCCGGCGTGCGATGTCTCCGGCTCGTGCGCCGATCGCGATCCGAATCCCGATTTCGCGCCGTCGCTGAAATACCGAATAACTGAGCACGCCATACAAGCCGATTCCCGCGAGCAGCAACGCGACCGCCGCGAAGTACAGCGCCAGCATCGCCAGCAACCGCTCACGTACGGTATGTTGCTCGATCAGCTCCTGCTGGGTGCGGATGTTGCTGACGTAAAACTCTGGCCGTGTGCGCGACACTTCGCGTCCTAAGACGGGCGCGAGTGCGAGTGGATTCGGGCTCGACGTCCGCACTATGAACGTTCCCCAATCTATTGCTCGGCTCCAAACCGCGGCATCGGTCCAGCGGAACGGATTGTAAACCACCGGCACCATCGGCTGGCGCATGTTGAGATAACGGGCATCCTTAGCCAAACCCACAATCTGAAAGCGCCCGCTCTTCAATCCGCCAGCCGTAGTCTCGAACGATTTTCCAACTGGATTCTCACCGTTGAAGTATTGTCTGGCAAACGCCTGGTTTACGATCGCTACACCCGACTTTGAAGCCGCGAGGAAAATGTCGCTCGCAAGGAAGTCTCAGCCGTTCAGCAGCGGAATTTTCATCGTATCCAGCCACCCGGGCGAGACACCTATAAACCACGTATCAACGCCCGGCGTAGGAGGCACGCCGCTCACGGAAACGGGGCTGCGCTTGTAACCCCACCCGTCCATCAGAGCCCACTCGGCCACCGCGACGCGTTCAACACCCGGCACCCCGCGGAGATTCTCAGCCACCTGCTCCCACGCGATGGCCGGCGCATGCTGAGCGTCATGTTGTTTGACGACATCCAGAGTGAGCAGCCGTTCCGACGAAAAGCCAGTGGGCTGAGTGGACAATCGGTCGAACGTGGCGACGAAGAGGCCGCCGACGAACAGGACGAGAAAACAGAAGGCGGCCTGCACGGCGATCAGAACATGCATCAGCCGCCGTCGTGAGTGCGAGTCTGCGCCGCCTTTGAGTGCGCCCGCCGGTTGAATCGCCGATTTTTGCAACGCCGGAGCCAATCCGAGCAGTAACGTCACCGCGAGCGTGATCGCCACGCCGAACGTGAACACTCGCCAGTCCACCGGAAGCGACAAACGAGCCGGATCGTCCGGCGGATTGATTCTGTCGACTACAAATGGCGCGGACCACCACGCGAATAACGCGCTCAAAGCGGCTGCGGGGACGGAGAGCATCGCGCTTTCGACGAGAGCCATTTCTATGAGACGCCATCGTCCCGCACCGATCGCGATACGCACCGCCATCTCGCGCGCCCGCGCTGCCGCCTGAGCCGTCATTAGGTTTGCGACGTTCGCGCACGCGATCAGCAGGACCAGCCCCACTAACATGCCCAGTGCCGTCAGCGAAAGACGATAATTCTTCTGCATTCCGGAAAAGCCAGCCGCGGCAGGCTCCATCAGGAGTTTGTCGTACGACGTCGTCCATCGACTCATGCCGCTATCACGCCGATCGGAGCCATTCTTCGCCCGATCCTGCAAGCTTTGATACGCAGCGCGGAGACGATCGCGAACAGGCCCAGGGTCGACGCCCGGCTCCAGGCGCACTAACGTTCTGAGAAAGGCCGCGACTGGACTGGAAGATTCACGAACGAATTCATCGTCGTGGGAACAAAAATGTCGGTAACCGTGCCGGGCTCGGTGCCGTTGAAGCTCTCCGGGCCGACGCCG
>JBEKBK010000625.1:0-4615 GCA_050015435.1 Bryobacteraceae bacterium | reverse complement strand
GTTGAGGCCGGTTCCGCGATCTTTACTGATGCTCTGAAATCCTACGAGGGTCTTGACGAATTCCAGCATCAGGTAATTGATCACGCCGTAGAGTACGTGAACGGAAATGTTCACACGAATACGATGGAGAACTTTTGGAGTCTTTTGAAGCGCGGTCTGCACGGAACATACATCAGTGTCGAGCCTTTCCACTTGGCTCGGTATATCGACGAGCAGGCGTTTCGCTATAACAACCGGAAGATGACGGACGCGGAGCGGTTTGCGATTGTCATGAAACAGATTGTCGGACGCCGGATTACCTACAAGGAATTGACCGGCAAGATTACGGAGGATGGACGAAACAGCCTCCTCCTCGGAAACGGCAGGGACGCGGAAGGAGACTCCGCATCCTAGCGGGGAGAGTATGAAGGCCGAGCCATTTGATTCAACACCGGAATTTAAACACTTCAAGGAGGTCATGCGAGGTGTCCTTGCGGTGCCAAAAGAGCGATTAGACGAACTGGTGCGAAAGGCAAAAGAGGAATCACCGAGAAATGGAAATTTGCATGCGCCAGGGAAAAAGCGTGCACTGAAGCGTCGTCGTAATCGAAACGATTCCACCGTCACAAGATAATTCCTTGAAACGCAAGTCATAAGGCAGACTGCTTAAACTCAAAGTTCCAGTCTGCGACTATTTCCTCAACATCCTTCAACCGCGCCGGGTTTGGCTTGAGAGCGCCGTTGTCGGTTTTATATTCCAATAAATTACAAGTCCTCAAATCCGAGATCAAATTAGTCAAGATATATGCTTCTGGCCCAAGTCCAAGATTGCTTAGGACATGCCGAAGAGTTATTTCGTCGGCAATGCCGTGGAAAACCAGGAGTTTGATGGCAACTTTTTTCACCCACGAGAGCGCGGCAAACTCTTCGCTCAACTGTGTGAATGCCTGTGCTTCTAGGTATGATCTATTCGGATTGCCAGCACCACGGGTTATTGATGCCAATCGCGCTTTCAGTTTGTCCATCTCTACACGAGCCTGCTCTTGACCGTCCTTCTCTGGCAGTGAGAGTGCCTCGTTCTCTTTGATATCAACCGACCAGTTACGCGCAAACGAGTATTCGACTATTAGGCGCTTGACAGTGTGTGGATAGGGGTCCCCGAGTAATCCGATTGAAGCCGGGAGATTCACTGAACCTGGCTTAGCATGGGAGCGTATGATCCCCGTTACATCCTTATAGGCGTCGCCGCCGATTCCCCAACGCGCCGATAGAATAGTCAATGGACCTACTTCGCCGATGGAGGTTGTCGCGATTCTCTTCCGGCTTAGGTAAAGAACCGCCACTAAAATGACGACCAGCGTCCAGGGAATCGCCAGTGATAACGCTCCCGACTGCCGAGAAGTTCTAGTGTAATGATCGAATCCGAGCGCCGTCCAAATCGATAACGTCAGGAATGCCATTGCCAACATCGGCCAATATCGTTGAAGGCGGAGGCTTGCTTGGTTAGGTAAGTGCATCGGCGACGCCCCCGATTGGGAAGCAAATATTTCGTTCTGTTTCTTGAAGATTTCGTTTTGCCTCCAGAGAAAAAAGATCGTTGCAAGCCCTACAACGATATTCGTCAAATCGCTCACGCCCATACGCATCTCCTTCGGACAGGATCGCCCACCGAAGGATATCGCAGGGCGTCTGGTATGGCAAGTATATTAGCGCCCTCGCAAGGTCACTGACTGGCCTTGAGTCGATAGTATCACTTGCCTGGACACTTGTCGTTTTTGCGGCTCTCTCCGTGCGGTTTGCTGCGGAGGCGGTACGCTCCGAACCGCTTGACCGGGACCCGCCGCAATGAGCATATCCGGGTGCTTGCATCTCTGGATACAGCCCTGCGAACCAGAGGCGACAGGAGTAAGTGAACCGATGGATCGCGGGCCGGGAGCCGGGTAGAATCACGTTGTCTGATGGAGGCAAGTTCGAGGTGGCCATGGCGCTCTACCCTGCTGTGGATTCGTCACCGGCTTGGCGCATTTCATGGAGTACCAACTTCGGCGTCACCCACTAACTGTTTCCCCAAAGGCAAGCAATCGGATCATCCCCGACGCAACAGCATGTCGGACCAATTCCCCCGGCGCTATCCGCATACACACCTACGGGTTTCTTACGGGACCCGTCCCCTAAGCGTACATCCCTCTCCTCGAAATCTCCGGTGTCAGCGCCGGTCGTCGGTTGCCGCGCCAGACGCCTAGTTCCCGTCCAGAAGGTCTGCTGAAACGGTCGCGAAGCGACTTATGCTACGCCAACATTTGAAAAGTCAATTCGCACACGAGTCTCCCCCGCACCATGGTAGTGAAGCCAACGCCAACCCTTCAATCATCCCCTGGCAACTGCACCCACTTCCCCTCGAAAAAGTACTGAACAACAGACGCCTTTTCCAGAAAAGCGTCATTGATCCCTTGATGGTCGATTGGTGGCGGCTTCGGACCATCGTAGGCTTCATAGTGCTCCACGATGAAATCCTTCCCCACGGCGCTGATGCCTCTGGAGAATGCGATCTTGTCATCGACCAAGCCCTGTAGGTAAATCTTGTCCTCTGATCCCGCAAGTTCAGCCGGATTACTGGCCAAGCATTCCAGAACACCAGGATTGACGATGCGCCGTTCTTCGAGCACAACACGGCCCAGCCCGTCTCCCCGCTTTTCGCAAACTGTCGGCTGATTACATTGTTTGGAGTCTTAGAGAACACTTCTTGTGGGATCGTGCAACCTACATTTCAACAAATGTTCCTGTACGGGAATTTTTTATGCCCATACTACCCCTCAAAGACCCATACCGTAAGGAACCAGCCCAACATCTAATAGACTGGCAAGATGTAGTCGAGGTTGACGGTGACCCTGAAGATTGGGTGGATGCAGAGAGCCGTATTGACTGTTCTTGATACACACGAGCCGGGTGTGGGGCACACGGAAGACGGATGCCCCACACAAGATTAGGCGTACTTATTTTTTATGCGCGGCACCGCCATGCGCAGCCGCGTGTCCCTTGACACCGCTAATGCGTTCGTTGCCTTTGAATTTTTCCGAATGAGCCACCGGCTTTTCTCCGCGTTCCGGAAAGGAGCCCTTGTAGCCGTGTTCGGGATGCAAGTTCCCGTTGATATGACCGTGGAAGTTGCGCGGTCCATGAAACCATCGGCCTACACCGATGAACACTCCCCCATTGAACCATTCCGGTCCATAATAGCCATACGGCGCACAGGCATACGGTTCGGTGTCATAATACCCGTACGGGCAGTTCGGCTCAGGACCTATTTCAATACCAATGCCTACCTGGGCGTTCATCTTAGGAATGAACGAAAGACCCAGCAACACAGCAAAAAGTTTCACTTTGTTCATATTTTCCTTTCTCTTTCTGACTACATGTTATCATGTGAGTGTCCCATAACGGCCAGCCGTGATAAACTCCAATCGCTGACTGAGCCGAGAGAACCCATGCGTTTTTGCACGCGACCAGTCCGAACCCCTCTTTAATGGCTTCACCGTTGGTCTTAATATTGGTTTTAATGCGCGTCCCGCTCAAGCGGTCAAGCGCGGCCTCAAGTTGTTGGTATCCGCGGCCATCGGTATTGCGGTTGGTCGAGACCAGGAGGTCGTGCGCTTTCAAATGAAGCGTTTTATTCAACGGCTGGCCGGCATTCATTTTCGCGACGAGCTGGCTGATCGAATAGATCAGCACGTCTTTATCATGTATGGTTGCGAGCCCCAGAACGCTCGGCGTTACCGTGACCGTCACCCGGTTGTGATCGTAGTTTCGGACACTCCGGTCCGGCTTGGTCGCCAACGAAAAGATTGGATGCTCCATCGATCCCATGTCGTCTTTCGGAATCGCGTCCATGACATCGCAAATGAAGAAGTCCTGGATCGGGTGACGGTCCGGCAGAAGAGGGGAGCGGGACGTGGCATTCTTGTCGGACATCGGCGACTCGTGCTTTCACACAGGGGAATCGAACTTTCGTGCTTTCACACAGAAATGTCAAGCTTCGTGTTTTCACCCATGGAATCGGGCTTTTTGTGCTTTCACACAGAGCGCGCCGCTTCGTGTATTTGCCCAGAAAGATTCGTGCTTTTGCACAGAACCTTTCGTGCTTTCACACACCGGTCAATTGAAATCGTGTAGGAAGCTCAATAGCTTAATCGGAGAGAATCACGGCTTAACACAGACTCTAACTTCATTTAACACACAGCCAGCAGGCAAAAAAGGCCGTCACAGAAGGGAAGGGAGGAGAGAACCCGAAACTCAAAGAATCTATCAAGAGCCATTTCGACCGCCGTTAGCAGGCTGGATGCGCGCGCATACTCAAGGCGGCCCACGAGTGCGATCACTTTTCCGGCACGACCAAGATTCAGTGGCGGACCCAAGTCACGGTAAGTACGCCCTCGCTGTAAGCTACGCCCGAACCACCTAATCCGAATGGTCCTTGCCATTCGTCGTGTCCTTGCATCTGAAATCCGTAGCATACCTTTTTGGGCTCTCCGCAGGAATTCGTAACAAGTGGCATTCTACGCGGCTTTCCTGGCTTTCTGAAAAGCGACGTATTCGGTGTTGGTCACGGCTATGCGCCGTGCTTTCAGCAGGAGGTAAC
>JBEKBK010000624.1:0-4637 GCA_050015435.1 Bryobacteraceae bacterium | reverse complement strand
GGGCTCGCGGCCGCCGTATGACGGACAACTATCGGACTGCCGCACGAGACAGGGCGGCGTGTTGAGCGAGAGATCAACCACGCGGTGCTGATGGTCCATCCAGATGATGTCCAAAGGGATGCGCACCTGAAACGTCCAGTACGGGATGCGGTCCTCTTTCGCGTATATGAATAACATGCCTCGATTGGCGCCGAGCGAATTGCGGAACATCATGCCGCGCATCATATCCGCTTTTTTCTCGACAGCTTCGGCCAGGATCTTAGTCCCATTCGGGAGGGTCACCTCGGTGGAATCCACTTCTTCCATGGTGGATGGTTTCTCGCCGCACGCCGCAAGGAGCAAAGGCAGAAGCAGGCCTGTCGTAAAGGAAACAGTGCGCATTCACTTAGAATAGTAACTGCATTGGGTTCCTTTCTCAAACGTCTGCGCCTCACGCTCGAGATGATCAAATTCGAGCACTCCGTCTTCGCGTTGCCATTCGCCTTGACCGGCGCTCTGCTCGCGTGGCGCGATCAGGGATTCGCGACGCAAGATCTGTGGTTGAAGATCGCCTGGATTGTGCTCGCCATGGTGGCCGCCCGCTCCGTCGCCATGGCCTTCAACCGCGTTCTGGACGCGGATATCGACGCGTGCAACCCGCGTACGCAGGCGCGCCACCTTCCGGCGGGCTTGCTCACCCGCCGGTTCGCCTGGGGGTTCATCGGCGGCTGGGGACTGGTATTCTTCTTCGCGGCCCGGCAATTGAATCCGCTGTGTCTGAAGCTGGCCCCGGTCGCGCTGGGCATCGTGATGTTCTATTCCTTCACCAAGCGCTTCACGGCATTTTCCCATCTCGTGCTCGGGTTCGCTTTGGGAATTGCTCCCGCAGCGGCATGGATCGCCATGCGGGGCGCGCTGGACCTTCGCATCCTCTGGCTGACCGCCGCAGTCACCCTATGGACCGCCGGATTCGACATGATCTACGCCTGCCAGGATTACGCATTCGATGTGCACACGGGTCTGTATAGCGTGCCGCAGCGGTTCGGAATCGCGGGGGCGCTGTGGATTTCACGGGTATTGCATCTGGGGATGCTCGCCTGTTTGCTCGAGTTGGTGCGGGCGTTTGCGTTAGGCGTAGTCGCGGTCGCGGGCGTGGCCGCGGTCGCAGGATTGCTCCTGTGGGAACACCGGCTGGTGAAAGCCGACGATCTCTCACGGATCGATGCGGCATTTTTCACCATGAACGGCTATGTCAGCGTGATATTCTTCTTGTTTTGGGCGACCGACATCTTTTTTCTCAAATGACTCCCCACTTCGACGATCCCCGCTTGGAGCCGATCCATCAAAAAATGGAATCGGGCGCTCGGCTCGACTTTCAAGACGGCCTGACGCTGTATCGCTCCGCCGATTTGCTGGGTGTGGGCTGGATGGCTAATCGGGTTCGGGAAAAGCTGCACGGCAACACCACCTATTTCAACGTCAACCGTCACATCAATCCGACCGATGTGTGTGTCGCCAGTTGCCGCTTATGCGCGTTCGGCAAGCGGGCCAAGGATCCCAAGGCGTATACGATGTCTCTCGAGCAGGTGTGGGAGACCGCCGGCCATGGATGGAGCGAGGCCGTGACGGAGTTCCACATCGTGGGCGGGTTGCATCCCGAGCTTACACTCGATTGGTACTGCCAGATGCTGCGCGGGCTGAAAGAGAGATTCCCGCAGGTTCATTTGAAGGCTTTTACCATGGTTGAAATCGGATACCTCGCACAGCGTTCCAAGCTGACCGTAAGGGAGACGATCGTGCGGCTGAAAGAGGCCGGCATGGATTCTTTACCCGGTGGCGGCGCGGAGATTTTCTCGGACCGTGTGCGCCGCATCATCTGCGACCACAAAATTACCGGCGACCAGTGGCTGGAGGTTGCGCGCACCGCGCACGAGGAGGGTCTCCAATCGAATTGCACGATGCTCTACGGCCACATCGAAACGGAAGAGGATCGCGTGGATCATCTTCTGAAGCTCCGCGCTTTGCAGGACGACACTAAGGGCTTCCAGACGTTTATTCCGCTAGCGTTTCATCCCGACCATACCGTCCTCGAGCACATTTCGAAGACCACCGGTTTCGATGACATTCGCCAGATTGCCGTCTCGCGCCTTTTGCTGGACAACATTCCGCATATTAAGGCGTACTGGATCATGATGACTCCGAAGATTGCGCAAATCGCGCAGCGCTTCGGGGCCGACGACCTCGACGGCACGGTAGTTGAAGAGAAGATCTACCACGACGCCGGTGCCACCACCAGCCAGAACCTGCGCCGGGGCGAATTGCTGCGCTTGATTCGCGAGGCCGGCCGGGAGCCCATGGAACGAGATACTTTGTATCGTCCGGTGGAACGGCAGGAAAGCACTTTCACGGTCCTGGCGTAGCTTCGAAGGCGAGCGGTTCCGGCCCTAGAAACCGTGCGATCCCTCGCCGATGTTGTCCCTGCCAGTCCAATGCCTCGAGCCGCACTTCCACATCTCCGGTGACGGGTTGGTAGGTTACCTGGGCCAAACCTTTCGGGACCGGAACCTTGGAAATTTGGCCGCCGTCCTTAATTTCGAGTGCGCCAATTTCGATGTCGCGATTCCAAGTGATCAGTAATTGCCCTTCTTCGGCGCGAACCTGCAGCTCGAAGGGGGCGTGAACCGGCTCGCTAGGGCGGAGCGCCGCCAAAGTCGTCAGCAAGGCTAACGCGCCCACTGCGTACCATAGCCACAAAGGGCGGAAATTGAAGTTGAATCGAGGGGGTTTCGCGGCCACGCTGTCAGCGGCCAGGAACTCTTCATAGCTTTGGACCGCTTGAATGGCTCCTCCAGCTTCGCGCACGAAGAATCCAGCCTTCCCGCCCGCCACGACCAGTGCGACTGCGCCTGGAACCTGAAAATCCTCGAAACGTTCGAGATCCGCTTCCGTCAGGAATACTTCACCGCGCGATCGCACCACGAAAATCCCGACCGGGTCGAGTCCGCCCCCAGTTTCGGCCGCCACGATGCGGAGCCGGTTACGTTGCCGAACCCCGAACAGCACCCCGGTTCCCCGGATATTCCGAAGCATTTCGAGTGAATATTCGACCAGCACCGGACTTGCGGGCGGCGCCCACGTCCGGTAGCTGATCGGGTGCCATATCGGCTGCGGAATGGCTTGCGTCAGGTGCAAGTCCAGTAGTGCAGGACTCGGCGTCATTCTCTCAGGGTGATCACGGCGGGGCTCAGGGCTACAACAACCGCAATTTCTCAAGTCTAGGTGCACGAGTAATCGCGGGGTTTCGCGGACGCTGGCTACGGTGTGGCCGTGAGACACAAGCTCAGCCACTATGGATGGGTCCCCGACCTGCCAGACGCTCGCGATCACCTATACCGTTCCCCTAAGGCAGCAGGTACCCTTCCGAAATGCGTCGATCTACGCCCCGGTTGCCCAGTGGTGTATGACCAGGGAGAACTGGGGAGCTGCACCGCCAATGCGATCGCCGGCGCGATCGAGTTTGACCAGCGCAAGCAGAAGCTTCCCCAACCGTTTACGCCGTCCAGGCTATACATTTATTACAACGAGCGGGCGCTCGAAGGAACCATCGCCACCGACAGCGCCGCGATGCTGCGCGACGGAATCAAGACGGTTTCAGCGCAAGGGGCGTGTCCTGAAGCGATGTGGCTGTATGTCGAGGACAAATTCGCGGACCGTCCGCCGGCGCAATGCTACAAAGTCGGCGGCTTGCATCCCGCTGTGCAGTACAGCCGGATTCCGCAAAGCCTCGGACAAATGAAGTCTTGCCTGGCCGCGGGCTATCCCTTCGTTTTCGGGTTCACGGTGTACGAGAGCTTCGAAACCGACGAGGTCGCAAGTTCCGGGGTCGCGCCGATGCCCGAGCCGTCCGAAACCGCGCTAGGCGGCCACGCGGTGGTAGCCGTGGGCTATGACGATGCCTCGAACCGGTTCCTAATTCGCAATTCCAGGGCCGCCGATTGGGGCATGGGCGGATACTTCACTTTGCCCTATGAGTACCTGATGGATAACAATCTGGCGGACGATTTTTGGACGATCAGGCTGGTGAAATAATCGCTAGCCGAGGCGATCGAGCTTTTGGTCCAGTTCGTTAAACCGGGTGTCGAACAAACGGATCAGGTCATCGAATCGGTGATCCATCGAGCGTTGCAAGTCTGAGAGCCCGCTGTTGTTGATCAGGATTCCCGCCAACAGGCTCGCAACTCCAACAATGATCGCCGACTTGGGGATGCCCGAAGTCGCGCCGCACATGAACGTCAAGCGGAGCACGGCTTCCACATGGCTTTAGAGCGCAATTCGCAAGGCTGGTGAAGTAGGGGCTAGGCGAACCCCTGCGCCTGGATTTGCCAGAGGACGCGGAAGCGGCTAAACCATCTAAGGTGTACAAGGGGCGGACTACGGCTGAGAAGAATTTACTGAGCGACCTACTAACTAATGGACAGCGGGTGCATGGCGTGTTTCTGGCAGCACTGGGCCGTTGGTGCTAGGAGTACTTGGTACAAACCTGAATTATGCGCAGAACGATCCTCGAAGCGCGTGGTTCGTATGATCTGAGCGTGCGGCGAGCGCGATCGATGTCTCGTTTTGATTCTTTCTGTATCTGACCCGGTTTCCTCCACTTG
>JBEKBK010000623.1:0-4641 GCA_050015435.1 Bryobacteraceae bacterium | reverse complement strand
TCACCGTTATGGGGCCGAGGCTCCGCCAGGCCGGCGTCGAGGAGGCGGCGCTGCGGAAGATCATGGTCGATAATCAGCGGCAGCTTCTTACTTTCGTACCGAAGAAAGGCTGATAGAGCCGAGGCACCAGGATTTTGCGAGGCAACCAGCGGGCCGCCTCAAATTTCCCGGGGGATGAAGCGACCCTTCCGATCTGGATGGCAATGTGAACCGAAAGGGTCTGAGTTCGTGTCTGATTTGCGAAGCCAAACCAATTTCACTTCGAGCCTCTGTGCATCCTAGTTAACTGCCGGGCGACAGAACCCGTCGAAAGATCATGGAACGGGAAGCGATTTTTAAGGACACTTCGAGGGGAGTTAGTGGTGGATCAAGAACGGCGGAACGAAGCCGCCAAAATGTTTGATGAGATGCTTCGTGATGGTAACTATGCTGCAGGCACGGCGGTCTGCAGTTCATCTCCGCGTTCACCTGGAGCCACGCGTTGGCTAACGCGATAACGCCGCTCAGCGGAACCGGCATCAATCTGGGCAGTTCCTCCGGTGCTTTATTTCCGAACGACGCGAACTGGGCCTCGGGGTATTCCAGCGCCGCCTGGTATATCCGGCTAAACTTCACCACCGGGTTCAATTACAACATTCCGGTCGGCACGGGACAGAGATTTGGAGCTCATATGCCTAAAGAACCACGTTTCATCCTCACCTCAACCTGCAGCCCCAATGGGAAGAGGCGGCAAAATGCCGCGCTTAAGGCGAAGACGAGCATGATTTATGTCCCCGCCTCGGTACGTCTGCCCAACTTGATGACTGACCGGAAACCGGTGTACCGGGTAGGTTCGACCTATACACGTGGACGGAATGAATTGTCTATCGACCAGGGTGTCGATCCCACAGGTGAAAAACACGCCTGGAATGTGGAACCGGGCAGAAGGTCTGGACTTATATCGTCCCTTACCTGTTGTATTGGGGTTCGTACCTGATGACCGCCAGTGGCTTGGCATTGAATGGCGGCAACTCTGACAGCGGACAACTGCTTTCTACTTTCATGGTGGATGGTAAGCGATGCGTCGGCGACACGACTGGATCGGTTGTCGATGCGCGGAAAGTTCCGTCGTGTTCGGAAGGGCTTCGCCCATGAGAGTTTCTAGAGGTGCCCGACGGCGGATCGACTCGGGCTTTTGCATTAATGGTTGGACAGTAGGAAAAACTCTGGAAAGTCACCAGGGAATATCGCTCGCTACGAAGGGTCTTTGCGAGAGAAGTGCGGAGAGGATCAATCGCCGTCACGCGCTGGTTGAGTTAGGCATCGGTAGCCTTGGGTTAGGTCTGATACCGACCGTCCTCGGCCAAACTGATCCGGCTTCGGCGCCGCCGCAAAAAGGGGACCTTTTGGTCGGAGTAAGGGACACAGCCCTCAAATTCCTGCGACCGGGAGACATCGTCATCGGAGCGCCCCCCAAGCAGGTCTGGCCGGTGAAGGCGAACAACATCGTGCGGAACCAGAATCGCTTCAATGAGTTGCTCCTGATAAGGCTCGATGCGGCGACCCTGAACGCCGACACGCGAGCCATCTCTGCTGATGGCGTTCTCGCGTTCAGCGCACTGTGTCCCCACGCGGACTGCACCATTACGGATTGGGCACCATCGCGCAACATATTAGTGTGCGATTGTCACTCAGCCAAATTCGATCCGCGAGAGGCAGGCAAAGTGGTTGACGGTCCCGCGGCCCGTCCGCTGCCCCCGCTTCCTCTCAAGCTAGTCAACGGGAAGCTGGTTGTCGCGAAACCCTTCGCGGTGGCTATCCGCTTCGATGAATAGCGTATTATGATTGATCGAGGCGATGAACGTCGGTAAGTTCGAACTCACAATGAAGAGAGCTATTCGTCGCTTGAGCGCGGCAGCGGCAATGTTTGTGGCGGTTATCTCGAGTTTTGCGCAGCAGGAACTCAAAGGACCGGAGCAGCCTATTCCCTACAGTCACAAACAGCATCTGGCTCTGCGGCTCGCCTGTAAGGATTGCCATGTGAATCCCGACCCTGGGGATGCAATGAGCTTTCCTGCTTCATCGAAGTGCATGTCCTGCCATCAGACGATCAAGAAGGATAGCACCGCGATTCAGAAGCTAGCCACTTTCGATCGCGACAAGCAGGAAATTCCGTGGGTCCGGGTTTACAAAGTACCGGATTTTGTGTATTTCAGTCATAAGACTCATTTGGATGCAGGCGCCAAGTGTGAGGAGTGCCATGGTCAGGTTGCGCAGCGGGACAGGCTGTTCCGCGAAAGCGATCTGTCGATGGCGGGATGCATGAGCTGTCATCGGGAACGCAATGCCGCGATGGGTTGCGAATCCTGTCACGACGCACGATAGGTTAGGAATGAACGTGAGGCAGGAGTTGATATGAAGAAAAACGGCAGCACACGCCGGCGCGCCTTGCTGGGCGGACTGGGAGCGGGTCTAACCGGAACGGCGCTACTGAAATCGCAGCAGGATCCGTATCATGGCAATGCGCGAGTACCCGGCATGGATGAACTCAGGACGGTGGTGGAGTTTGAGCCGGTCGCGTTTGCGAAGCTCCCGCGGGAAACCTATACCTATACCGCGTACGGATCGGAAGGCGAATTCACTCTAAGGCGTAATCGACAAGCTTTCGATTGGGTGGAACTGGTCCCGCGCGGAATCGTAGACGTGAGCTCGGTGAAGACGGCCACCGAGATCCTCGGTACTCCGATGAACTTTCCGATGATGGTGTCGCCCAGCGCGGCTCACGGTGCGCTTCATCGGGACGGAGAAATGGGCACCCACCAGGGCGCCACGGCCGCCTCGGTCACTCCGATGATCATTAGCGCCAATGCTTCTTTTCCGGTGGATAAAATTGCATCCGCTGCTACCAGTCCCGTATGGTGGCAGCTTTACCCGCAGCAAGAGATGGACCGCACCAAAGACCTGCTGGATCGGGCTCTTGCGGCTGGCGCCAAAGCAATCGTCATGACGGTGGACCAGCAAGCGACATTCTACGAACGCTCCGTGCGCGACCGCAACCTCAACGCAGCGCCTCTGGGCGGCGGGGGCCGCGGAGGTGGCGGGCGTGGGGGGGCGCGCGCGGCCGCAAGCAATCCCTATCGGGTGCAACCAGGACGCCTCTGGTACAACTGGCAGTACGCCGACGAAGTACGCAAGATGCTGAAGGTCCCGCTGCTGGTCAAGGGAGTACTGACCGGTGAAGACGCGAAGGCGTTTGCGGATCACGGCTTCGACGGAATCTACGTTTCCAATCACGGCGGCAGGTCGCTCGACTACGACCCCGCAACGCTCGAAGTTCTGGCCGAAGTTGTCGATGCGGTTCCGGCGCGAGTGCCCGTGATTTTCGACAGCGGCATTCGGAGCGGGTCGGACATTTTGAAGGCCCTTGCTCTGGGGGCCAAAGCGGTCTGTCTCGGCCGTTCCATTCGCTGGGGACTCGCTGCGTATGGGCCGGCGGGCGTTCAACGGGTCATCGAGATTCTTCAGGCAGAATTGGTGATGGCCATGGCTCAGACCGGCAGGCCCGACTTGGCGTCGATCGATAGAAGCTTAGTGAGGATCCATTTCCGATGAAAAAAACCGCTTTGACAAGACGTCAGGCTCTGGCCGGTTTCGGGTCGCTGGCCGCCGCCGCTCCATTGATGGCGGATCAATCACCCGTACTAGCCCCCGAGCCAGCTGGCCGCATCACGCCCCGTAATGACTTGGTCAACGTCCTCGAATTCGAGAGCATGGCCGAGCGAAAGCTGGCGCCTCCAGTTTACAAGACCATTGCCGGAAGCGATCGTTCTTTCTTTGAGCGAATTACGTTCCGCCCGCGCATGATGGTGCCAACCACTCAAATGGACCTAAGTCTCCCGCTGTTTGGAGAGAAGATGTTCGCGCCCATCATGGCAGGTCCGCTGGCGAAAATGCAGAATTACCATCCGGACGGCGAGACCGGCGTGGTGCGGGCGGCTTCCGCCGCGAAAGCTTGGATGGTTGTAAGTAGTGAGTCCAGCGTCCCTGTCGAAAAGATTGCGGCGGAATCGAAGACGGTTCTCTGGTATCAAGTCTTTCTTGAGGGCGATATATCCGCGCAGCGCACGAAGATGGATCAGGCGGTCAAGGCTGGGTGCAAGGCTATCTGCGTCACAGCCGGCGTGCCGTTTCGCAATGCCGAGGCCAAAGCCGGCCCGGCGAAGCTGGCTGCGATGTCGCAGCCAGCGCTCAACTGGGATGTGATCGATCAACTGCGAAAGGGCATCAATGTTCCGGTGCTGATCAAAGGCATCATGACGCCTCAAGAGGCAGAATTGGCAATTAAACGCGGTGTTCAGGGCATTGTGGTTTCGAACTACGGCGGGCTCCTGACACCGGGTATGGCATCTTCCCTGGAGATGCTGCCGTCGATTGCGGATGCTGTTGCCGGGCGGGTGCCGATCCTGATCGACGGAAGTTTCCGGCGGGGTTCCGATATCTTCAAGGCTCTCGCTTTCGGCGCTGCGGCGGTCATGATTGGGAGACCGATTGCCTGGGGACTTGCAGCTTATGGCCCGGAGGGCGCACAGCAGGTTCTGGAAATGCTGCAGACCGAAGTGGCGCGGGATATGGCGCACGCCGGCAGGCCAACGCTCAAGGATA